>NZ_JBJGYR010000007.1:0-239523 GCF_054050095.1 Geodermatophilus sp. SYSU D01105 | reverse complement strand
CCCCCCCCCCCCCCCCCCCCCCCCCCCCCCCCCCCCCCCCCCCCCCCCCCCCCCCCCCCCCCCCCCCCCCCCCCCCCCCCCCCCCCCCCCCCCCCCCCCCCCCCCCCCCCCCCCCCCCCGGACGGGTCAGGCGCGGACGGTCTCCATCGCCTCGGCGGTGAGCTCGACCGAGCGCAGCCGGCCCTCCGTGCCGGGGAACTGGTGGGCCACGATCAGCTCGTCGGCGTCGGCCTCCTTCGCGAAGCCCTCGAGGTACTCGCGGACCTCGGCCGGCGTCCCGACGGCGGTGTGGGTGAGCATCGTGTCGACGTGCAGGCCCGCGCCGCCGTCGAGCAGCAGCTGCGCCTCGTCGTCCGACAGCGTGCGGCCACGGCCGAACAGCCCCACGGCCAGCGTCCGTCGGACGGCGGCGTGGGCCTCCTCGGCCGCCGACCGGGTGTCGGCCGCGACGACGTTCACGCCGGCGATGACGTAGGGCGCGTCGAGCTGGGCCGACGGCGTGAACTCCCGCCGGTAGGCCTCGACCGCGGGCCGGAGCATCGCCGGGGCGAAGTGCGACGCGAACGCGTACGGCAGGCCGAGCGCGGCGGCCAGCGACGCCCCGAACATCGACGAGCCCAGGACGTACAGCGGCACCCGCGACCCCTTCCCCGGGATCGCGTCGACGCCGGGCACCCGCGACTCGCCGGCCAGGTAGGCCTGCAGCTCGAGGACGTCCTGCGGGAAGCGGTCGGCCGAGCGGGCGTCGCGGCGCAGCGCGTACATGGTGTTCTGGTCCGAGCCCGGGGCCCGGCCCAGGCCCAGGTCGATCCGGCCCGGGTACATCGCGTCGAGGGTGCCGAACTGCTCGGCGATCGTCAGCGGCGAGTGGTTGGGCAGCATGACGCCGCCGGCCCCGAGCCGGATGGACGAGGTCTGCGCGCCGACGTGCGCGATGAGCACGCTGGTCGCGGACGACGCGATGTGCGGCATGTTGTGGTGCTCGGCGTACCAGACCCGGCGGTACCCGGTCTGCTCGGCACGCTGCGCGAGCGCGACGCTCGCGGCGATGCTGTCGGCCGCGGTCGCGCCCTTGGCGATCGGCGCGAGGTCGAGGATGGACAGCGGCAAGCTCATGGCGACGGCCTTTCACGTGGTGTTGCCAGGAGCAACGGGTCGGGGGCCGCCGTCCTTCCCGGGTGTGTCACTCCTCGTACTCGGGCCCCACCGAGCCGGTCTCCACCTCACCGGCCCGCTGGTAGGTGGCGATCAGCACGCCCGAGCCGGTCGCCTTCGTCGCGGTCAGCCGCCAGGTGCGCGGGATCGTCCCCTCGCCGAACAGCCGCTTGCCCTGGCCGAGGGTCACCGGGAACACGACCAGCCGCAGCTCGTCGACCAGGTCCTCTCGCAGCAGCGTCTGCACCAGCCCGGCCGAGCCGTGCACCTGCAGCTCCCCGCCGTCTTCGGCCTTGAGCGCCCGGACGGCGTCGGGCACGGGACCCTCCAGCAGCCGCGCGGTCTCCCACTCCACCGCGGGGAGGCTCCGCGAGGCGACGTACTTGGTCTTGTCGTTGAGGCCGGTCGACACCGCGCTGCTCTCGTCCCGCATCTTCGGCCAGGACGCGTAGAAGATGTCGTAGGTGCGCCGGCCGAGCAGGAAGTCCTGTGCGGGGACGAACCACTCCTCCATCTGGGCGCCGAGGTCCTCGTCGAAGTGCGGCACCAGCCAGCCCTCGTAGGAGAACCCGCCCTCCGGGTCCTCGCCCGGCCCGCCGGGGGCCTGCATGACGCCGTCCAGGGTGACGAACGTGGTGACGACGAGCGGTCGCATCGGGGTCCTCCTCGGGTGCGGCCCGGCCTGCGCCGGGTGGTCTCCCCGGTAGGACGGCGCACGCGGCGCCTTCTCATCGACGGGTCGCCCCAGGGGTCCCCTCCTCAGGCGGCGAGGGCGACGTCCCGGTCGGCGGCGGCCACGAGCCCGGCGTAGCGGCCCCCGGCGGCGAGCAGCTGCTGGTGCGTCCCGCTCTCCACCACCCGGCCCGCCGAGAGCACCGCGATCCGGTCGGCGTCGCGCACGGTGGAGAGCCGGTGGGCGATGGTGATCGTCGTCCGGCCGCGGCTGGCCTCGTCGAGGGCGGCCTGCACCGCGCGCTCGGTGGCGGTGTCCAGCGCGCTGGTCGCCTCGTCGAGCACCAGCACGCGCGGGTCGCGCAGCAGCGTGCGGGCGATCGCCAGCCGCTGCTTCTCCCCGCCGGAGAACCGGTGGCCGCGCGCACCGACCACGGTGTCGTACCCGTCGGGCAGCGCGGCGATGACGTCGTGCACCTGGGCGCGGCGGGCGGCGTCCTCGATCTCGGCGTCCGTGGCCCCGGGCCGGGCGTGCCGCAGGTTCTCGCGCACCGTCGTGTGCAGCAGGTAGGTCTCCTGCGCGACGACGCCCACCACCTGCGCGAGCGTGGCCAGGGACAGGTCGCGGACGTCGAGGCCGTCGATCGTCACCCGGCCGGTCGTCGGGTCGGCCAGCCGCGCGACCAGCGAGGCCAGCGTGCTCTTGCCCGAGCCGGTCTCCCCCACCAGCGCCAGGGTCGTCCCGGCCGGCACGGCGAGGTCGACGTCGGCCAGCGCGGGTCGGTGCCCGTCGGGGTAGGTGAAGCCGACGCCCTCGAAGCGCACCTCCCCGCGCACCGCCGCGGGGTCCAGCGGCACGGGGTCGGCGGGGTCGTCGATCTCCACCGGCAGGTCCAGGTACTCGAACACCCGGCTGAACAGCGCCATCGAGGCGGTGACCGAGACGCCGACGTCGAGCAGCTGCATGAGCGGGCGGAACAGCGCCCCCTGCAGCGTGGTGAAGGCGACCAGCGTGCCGATCGTCATCCCGCCCGAGGTCGCGGGCAGGCCCGCGGCCAGGTAGATCAGCGCCGGGATCCCGGCGAAGACGATGCTCATCGTCGCCATCCGCCACCGGCCGGCCAGCTGGGAGCGCACCTCCAGGCCGACCAGGCCCTGCGAGGTGTCGGCGAACCGGCGGGACTGCGCGGGCCCGGCACCCAGGGTCTTGCCCAGCAGCACGCCGCTGATCGACAGGCCCTCCTCGACCTGCGCGTGCAGGTCGGCCAGGGCCCGCTGCCGCTGCGCGGTGACCGCCCGGCGCATCCGCGCGACCTTGCGGGTCAGCAGCACCGCCGGCGGCAGGACGACGAGGGAGAGCAGCGACAGCCGCCACGACAGCGCGACCATCGCGACGACGGTGCCGACGACGGTGGTCGCGTTGGACGCCAGCGAGGTCGCCGTCGAGGTGACCACCGACTGCATCCCGGCGATGTCGTGGGTGAGCCGCGACTGCACCTCCCCGCCGCGGGTGCGGGTGAAGAAGCCCAGCGACTGGCGCTGCAGGTGGCTGAACACCGCCGTCCGCAGGCCGTGCATCACGCGCTGCCCGACGGTCGTGGAGATCCAGGTCTGCACCACCCCGAGGACGGCGGTGGTGCCGGCGACCGCGATCATCCCGGCGACGGCCCAGGCCAGCAGCGGGACGTCCTGCCGCGGGAGCGCCTCGTCGATCACGAGCCGGACGAGGAACGGCGAGGCGAGCGCCACCACCGAGGCGGTGACGATGAGCACCACCACCGCGGCGACCTGCCACCGGTGGGGGGCGAAGAGGGCGGCCACCCGGCGCAGCGGCACAGGGGAGCGCTCGAGCTGGGCGCGGTCGGCGGGGTCGACGGTGCGCCCCGAGCGCCCGCCCCCGCCACCACCTCCGGTCATCTCGTCGACGACGACCACCTCCCGACAGATACTGGGGTTACCTCACAATGAGGCAACCGTAGCAGCTCCGGTAGGATCCCCGCCGTGACCGACGACGACGCCGAGGGGCTGGGCGAGTTGCTCATGCGGGTCGCCCGCACCCAGCGCCGGCGCTGGCGGGACGCCCTGGCCCCCTGGGAGCTCTCCCCGCACCAGGCCCGTGCGCTGCGCGCCGTCTGCACGCGGGAGGGCACCCGGCTGTCGGACCTCGCCGAGGCCCTGCACATCGCGCCGCGCTCGGCGACCGAGGTCGCCGACGCCCTGGAGGCGCGCGGGTTGGTCAGCCGCTCCCCCGACCCGACCGACCGCCGCGCCGTGGTGCTCACCCCGACCGACGCCGGGCGCCGGGTGCAGCAGGAGGTCGCCGCCGCACGGGCGGCCGACACGCGTGACCTCTTCGCCCGCCTCGACCCGGCCGACCGGGCCGCGCTGGCACGGATCCTGCGCGACCTCGCGGACTGAGGCCTCCCCGGCGGCCGCGCGGGAACAGATGGGGTGCGACCGGATGCGTACCGGCGACGCCTCCGGGCTACCGGGGTTGCGCGTGACGAACCCGTCACACCAGTCGAGGGGGAAGGACTCCGCCGTGCTCTCCGAGAAGGCCAGACCCGTCATCGAGGCCACCCTGCCCGTGGTCGGCGAGAACATCGGCGCGATCGCCGAGCGGTTCTACGCGCACCTGTTCGGCGAGCACCCGGAACTGCTCGACGGCACGTTCAACCGCGGCAACCAGGCCGAGGGCACCCAGCAGCAGGCGCTGGCCGGCTCGGTGGCGGTGTTCGCCAGCGCCCTGGTGAACCACCCCGACCGGCTCCCCGAGCACCTGCTCAACCGGGTCGCGCACAAGCACGCCTCCCTGGGGATCCAGCCCGCGCAGTACCAGGTCGTGCACGACCACCTCTTCTGGGCGATCGTCGACGTCCTCGGTGACGCGGTCACCCCCGAGGTCGCCGCCGCCTGGGACGAGGTCTACTGGCTGATGGCCTGGGCGCTGATCAACCAGGAGCGCGGCCTCTACAGCGCCCGCGGCGTGCGGCCCGAGACGGTGTGGCGCGAGTGGGAGGTCGTCGAGAAGCTCCGGGAGACCGAGGACGTCGCCGTCTTCACCGTCAAGCGCATCGACGACCGGCTGGTGAAGACCTCCCTGCCCGGCCAGTACGTCACCGTGCGGCTGCCGGTGCCCGACGGCATCCAGCAGCCGCGGCAGTACAGCCTCACCCGGGCCGACGACGGCGAGCACCGCTCCTTCGCGGTCAAGCGCGTGCACGGCGGCGACAAGCCCGAGGGCGAGGTCTCCACCCTGCTGCACGACCGGGTCGACGTGGGCGACACGGTCACGATGTCGCTGCCCTTCGGGGACGTCGTCCTCGACGACTCCCGGCCCGCGGTGTTCGCCAGCGCCGGGATCGGCATCACCCCGATGGCCGGCATGCTCTCCCACCTGGCCAAGGCGGGGTCGCACCTCGACGTCACGCTGCTGCACGCCGACGTCGACGAGGCGTCCTGGGCGCTGCGGCACCAGGTGCTCGACGACGTCCGGGCGCTGCCCGAGGGCCGGGTGCACGTGTGGTTCGAGCGGGGCGCCGAGTGCAGCCTGCCGGTGGACGGCGTCTCCGAGGGGGTCATGGACCTCTCCGAGGTCGACCTGCCCGACGACGCCGTCCACTACCTCTGCGGCCCACTGCCGTTCATGAAGGCGGTCCGCCAGACGCTGCTGGACCGGGGGGTGTCCCCCCGGGACATCCAGTACGAGGTGTTCGGCCCCGACCTGTGGCAGGCCGACGCCGACTGAGCTCGGTGTCGGCTCACCGGCCGGCACCGGTCCGCGCGAACGACAGCCCGTGCTCGGCGAGGGCGTCCCGGAGGCGGGACACCGCCTTCGGGCCCACGCCGTGCAGAGCCAGCAGCTCACCTTCCGTCCAGCCGGTCAGGTCGCGCAGGTCGGTGACGCCGATGACGGTCAGGGCCCGGGTCGCCGGCGAGCCGATCGAGCGCGGCAGCGGCCGCGGGGTGTCGTCCACGGCAGGGCTGACCGCGGCCGGGCGCGGAACTCATCGCACCGGCCGCGCCACGGCGAGGCCCCGACCGTGCCCCCGGAGGTGCCACCATCGGCGGCGTGACCGACCCCGTGCGCCCCGACGAGTTCCGCGTCTCGGACCCCGAGCGGGCCGTGGTGCAGGAGCGGCTGCGCCGCGCCGTCGCGGCCGGCCAGCTGGACCTGCACGAGTTCGACACCCGCGTGCAGTCGGCGTGGGCGGCCCGCACCCGCGGCGAGCTCGCCGCCGTCACCCGGGACCTGCCCGAGCCGCCACCCGCCCCACCGGCACCCCGGCCGATGCCGCTGGGTGGCGCGTTCTCCGACGACGCCGGCGGCATGGCGATGCGCGTGCTCACCATCGTCTGGGCCAGCATCACCGCGATCAACCTGGTGGTGTGGGGCCTGGTCTCGCTCACCAGCGGCGAGTTCGTGCACCCGTGGTGGGTCTGGGTGGCCGGCCCGCCCGGCGCGGTCCTGGCGGTGCTCTACGCGGTCGGCATCGGGCGGCCGCGGCGCTGACGACCCGCGCCCCCCGGCGCTAGCGTCCCCGCGTGCCCCTCGCCATGAGCCGCCGGCAGGTCCTGGACCTGCGGGTCTCCGCCCAGCAACTGGACCGCGCGACCGGGAGCCTGGCCGACACGGCGCTGCTCGACCTCGGCGTCCAGGACACCGGGCCCGACGGCGGGCTGTGGGCGCTGGCGCTGCGGGGCGTCGACGTGGCGGGCCTGCCCGACGACGCCCTGGCGACCGTGTGGACCATCCGCGGCGCTCCGCACCTGTACCGCCGCGAGGACCTCCCGGCGGTGGCCGCCGCCACCGCGCCGTTCTCCGACGCCGACGCCGCCAAGCGCATCTTCGACGCGGCCAAGCCGCTCAAGGCCGCCGGCATCGGCACGCTCGAGGCGCTGGACGCGATCGCCGCCGCGATGCGGTCGCTGGTCACCGCACCCATGGTCAAGGGCGAGGTGTCGGGGCGGCTGGCCGAGCTGATGCCCGAGCCGTACCTGCGGTACTGCCGGCCCTGCGACGCCACGCACCTCTACGAGCAGCCGTTCCGGCTGGCGGCCCTGCGCGCCGGGCTCGAGCTCGAGCCGGGCACCTCGCCGCCGGTCCTGCGCCCGGTGCCGGGGCTGGTGCCGAGCGAGACGGTCCCGCCCCGGTTCGACGTCGTCCGGGCGTGCCTGCGACTGCTCGGGCCGACGACGCCGAAGCTGGTCGCCGGGTACCTCGACGCCCCGGTCAAGGACGTGCAGGGCCGCTGGCCGCAGGACGCCGTCGAGGTGTCCGTCGACGGCGAGCGGCGCTGGCTGCCGGCCGAGGACGCCGACCGGCTGGCCGCGGTCCCCGAGGCGACGGGCACGCGGCTGCTCGGACCCTTCGACCTCTTCCTGCAGGCCCGCGACCGGGAGCTGCTGGTGCCCCGGGCCGACCGGGCGAAGGCGCTGTGGCCGGGGCTCGGCCGGCCCGGCGCGGTGCTGGTCGACGGGGAGGTCGCCGGCACCTGGCGGCCGCGGAAGTCCGGCTCGTCGCTCACCGTGGCCGTCGAGCTCTGGCGCGCACCGACATCCGCGCTGCGGGAGGCGGTCACCGCCCAGGCCGAGCGGCTGGCCGCGTTCCGTGGGAGCACCCTGGAGGACGTCCAGTTCGACGGAGGGGAGAAGCCATGACCGGCCCCGACGACGCCTTCCTGGCGCCGGACGACGCGTTGCGGGACTTCGACGAGGACCCCGGACCGGGCGCCGACGACGTCGAGCGCCCGGCCGGGACCGTGGCCCCTCGCGAGGACGAGGTGGAGGACGCCGACCGGGCGGGCGGCTCGGTGGAGCGGGAGGCACCGGAGCGGTGACCGCCGTCCGGGGCGTGACAGCGGGCACCGCGGAACGGCATCGCCGCCCACCGTCCCACCGCTCCGGCGCGGGTCACCTCGCCGCGCGCCGCCGGGCACCTCGGCGGCTCCCTCGCCGCCCTGCGGGACCTGGTCGGGATCGCCTCCCGGACCGGCCGCGCCCACGAGGCGGCCCCCGGCGCCCGGACCCGGCAGGCCGTGCTCGACGGCTTCCTGCGCGAGCTGGACGCAGAGCCGGCGCGCCGCACGCACTGACCCCCGCGCACCCTGCAGCGACGCAGGGCGCGTTCCCCGGTTCCCCGGTGGAGCTTCCCGCGGCGTTATCTCAGCGCTAAGGTATCTGCCATGAGTGCGCCACCCCGCCGGGTCCGCATCGGCATCGACACCGGGGGGACGTTCACCGACGTCGTCGCGGTGGACGAGGAGACCGGGCAGACCACCACCACGAAGACGCCGTCCACCCCCGCCGACCCCGCGGAGGGCTTCCTCACCGGCGTCCGCAAGGTGCTCGACCTCATGGGCCTGCCCGGCGAGGCGGTCACCGCCGTCAGCCACGGGACGACGGTGGCGACCAACCAGCTGCTCGAGGGCAAGCTCGACCGGATCGGGTTCATGACCACCGAGGGCTACGAGTCGGTGCTGGAGATCGCCCGGCAGTCGGTGCCCGACGGCTACGGCAACAGCTACTTCTGGGTCAAGCCGCCGCGCATCGTCCCGGCCGACCTCGTGCGCACCGTGCGGGGCAGGCTCGACCACCGCGGCGAGGAGGTGCGCCCCTTCGACGAGGACGACGCCCGCGCCGCGGCCCGGTTCTTCGCCGACGCCGGGATCACCACCCTCGGCGTCTGCTTCCTGCACTCCTACGCGAACGACGCGCACGAGCGCCGCATGCTCGAGGTGATCCGCGAGGAGCACCCCGGCGCGGTCGTCTCGCTGTCCAGCGAGGTGCTGCGCGAGTACCGGGAGTACGAGCGCTCGGTGACCACGCTGGTCGACGCCGCGGTGAAGCCGAAGGTCGGCGCGTACGTCGGCAACATCCGCGCCCGCCTGGACGAGATCGCCCCCGGCGTGCCGTTCTACGTGATGAAGAGCAACGGCGGCGTGCTCTCGGCGCACGAGGTCGTGCACCAGCCGATCACCACGATGCTCTCCGGCCCCGCGGCCGGCGCCCTCGGCGCCGCGCTCATCGCGGGCACCGCGGGCTTCGACCGGGTGCTCACCTGCGACGGCGGCGGCACCTCCACCGACGTCACGGTGGTCATCGACGGCGAGCCGACGCTGACCACCGAGGGCTCGGTCGGCGACTACCCGTCCAAGATCCCGATGATCGACGTCGTCACCGTCGGCGCGGGCGGCGGCTCGATCGCCTGGCTGTCGCCGGAGGGCACCCTCAAGGTGGGCCCGAAGTCGGCCGGCGCCGACCCCGGGCCCATGTGCTACCCGGACGGCGGCGACCAGCCCACGGTCACCGACGCGCACGTCGTCCTCGGGCGCATCCCCCCGCACCTGCTCGGTGGGGAGATCCCGCTGTCGGTGGACGCCGCCGCCAAGGGCCTGACCGCCCTCGGCGCGGAGCTGGACCTCTCGCTGGAGCGGACGGCCACGGGCATCCTCGAGATCTCCGCGTGGAACCAGGCCAACGCGCTCCGCCAGGTGACCGTCGCCCGCGGCCTGGACGTCCGCGACTTCACGCTGACCACGTTCGGCGGCTCCGGGTCGCTGCTGGCCTGCCGGCTGATGGACATCCTCGGGCTCCCGCGGACGCTGGTGCCGCCGAACCCGGGGAACGTCAGCGCCTTCGGCCTGCTCACCGTCGACGTCCGCAACGACCACGTGCAGACGGCGATCCAGCGGCACGCCGACCTCGACCTGGACCGCGTGCGCGCCGTGTACGCCGACCTCGAGGGTCAGGCCCGGACCGCGCTGGACGGCGAGGGCTTCGCCCCCGACCAGCAGCGGGTGCAGCGCACCGCCGACCTGCGCTACGTGGGGCAGGCGTTCGAGGTGCGGGTGCCGGTGGCCGACGGCGAGCTCGACGCGGGCGCCGCCGAGGCGGTCGCCCAGGCGTTCCACGCCGCGCACCGGCAGCTCTACGGCTACGACTTCGCCGACGACCCCCGCCAGGCCGTGGAGTGGGTCAACCTCCGGGTCAGCGGGATCGGCCCGATCCGCCGCCCGGACATGGTGGAGCTGCCCGCGACGGAGGGCGGGACGGACCGGGCCGTCACCGGCTCGCGCCGGGTGTTCTTCGACGACTGGGTCGACACCCCCACCTACGACCGGCCCGACCTCGGCCCCGGTGACGTGGTCCGGGGCCCGGCGGTCATCGAGGAGTTCGGCTCCACCGTGCCGGTGCACCCCGGCTTCCTCGCCACCGTCGACGTCCACGGCAACCTGCTGCTCACGAAGGAGACCGACCGATGAGCCTCACCGAGGGCGAGGTGCAGGCCGACCCGGTGCTCGTCGAGATCGTCGCCGGCACGCTGGCCGCGATCGAGAAGGAGGTCGAGACCTCCATCGGGCGCACCTCGCGGTCGCCGATGATCCGCGACGCGCACGACTTCCGGGCCGGCATCCACGACCGGCAGCTGCGCAAGCTCACCGGCCGCTCGTACTCGGCGCTCGTGCACCCGGTGGTGCGCGACTACCCGATCGAGACGATGAACGTGGGCGACGTCTTCTTCCACAACGACGTCTACCTGTCCGAGGGCGGGATCGGCCACCTGCCCGACCTCTGCGTCACCGTGCCGGTCTTCGCGCACGTGGGCGGCGCCGAGCGGGTGGTCGCGTTCATCCAGGCGTTCGGCCACCACGACGACATCGGCGGCGCCGTCCCCGGGTCGATGCCCAGCGCGGCGACCAGCGTGTACGAGGAGGGCCTGATGGTCCCCCCGATCAAGCTGTGGGACCGCGGCGTGCCCAACGAGAGCGCGCTGAAGATCATGACCCGCAACTCGCGGATGCCCGACTCGCTGGCCGCCGACCTCGACGCCGAGTGCTCGGCGTGCCTGGCCGGCGCCCGGCGCCTGGGCGAGTTGTTCGACCGGTACGGGGTCGAGGCGGTCGAGGCCTGCTTCGACGCGATCCTGGCCAACTCCACCGAGGTCTACCGGCGGGAGATCCTGTCCCAGATCCCCGACGGCACCTACGTGTGGGAGGACTACGCCGAGCACGACGGCGTCGAGGAGCCGCAGCTGCACCGGCAGCGGATCACGCTGACCATGGACTCCACCCGGGAGACCCCGCTGGTCATCGACTTCACCGGCACCGGGCCGCAGGCCAAGGGCCCGATCAACCACTGCGGGGACTACGCCGACGGCAACTTCCTCAAGAAGTGGCTCGCGCCGATCCTGCGCAACCTCGCCGAGACGCCCGAGCGGATGGCCGAGCTCGACGTGAACGAGGGCGTCGTGCCGCTGATCGAGATGCGCTTCCCGGAGAAGGGCACGCTGCTCACGCCCATCTTCCCGGCGCCGACCAACGCCCGGACGTTCGTGATCCTGCGACTGCTCGGCGTCCTCGCGGGGGTGCTCGCCAAGGCCACCGGCGGCCGCATGCCCGCCGACCAGGAGACGATCCGCTACACCGGCGTCTACGGCACCGACGCCGACGGGCAGCCCTACCTCATGCGCGAGGTGCTGGGCGGGGGCTCGGGCGGGCGGTACTACGCCGACGGCGAGGACACCATCCACGTCGTGCCCGACTCGCGGAACCTGCCGACGGAGTTCACCGAGGGCCGGTTCCCGCTGCGGGTGGAGCGGCTGGGCCTCGCGATGGACTCCGGCGGCCCCGGCCGCCACCGCGGCGGTTGCGGCTACGAGAAGCACATCCGGGTGCTCCGCGACGCGCACTTCATGTCCATCGCCGACCGCTCGATCCTCGCCTGCTGGGGCGTCAAGGGCGGCAAGGCGGGCAAGCCGTTCCAGATCACCGTCGACCCGGGTGGCCCGGACGAGCACGACGTCGACGCGCTGGCCGACGCCGAGCCGCTGGCGGCCGGCACCGTCGTCCGCATCCGGACGACGGGCGGCGGCGGCTGGGGCGACCCGCTGGACCGGCCGGTCGACGAGGTCCTGCGCGACATCGCCTGGCGGAAGGTGTCGGTGACCGGCGCCCGGGAGGACTACGGCGTCATCGTGCGCGAGGACGGGACCGCCGACGAGGCGGCGACCACGGAGCTGCGGGCGGCCATGCGGGCGGCCCGCACCGGCGAGGAGCCCTTCTTCGACCGCGGCCCGGGCTACGCGGTGCTCTCCGGCGGCGCGGCGTTCAACGAGTTCGACGTCCTCTGAGGACCCCTGCCGGGCCCGTCCTCCCGGCGTGCTCGTGCTCTGCGTGCTCTCGGCATGCAGAGCACGAGCACGCGAGGGGCATCAGGGCGTGTCGAGCCCGGTGCTGCCGGCCGGCGGCTTGACGTCGTCCCCGGTCTGGCCCTCGTCGCCGCGGTAGGTCGGGTGGTCGGTGTGGCGCGGGTCGTCGTCCCCGGCGCCCTCGACGTCCTCGGGGACCAGCGGCGTCTCGTGCAGGACGTTCTCGCGCGCCTGGTCGCGGTCGGTGCCCGGTACCTCGGTCATGGCGACCTCCTCATCTCGGGGCCGCTCCCCTACCCGGCCGCCGCTGGGCTACCCCGCTCGTTCGCTGCCGGTGAACGGCCGGCCAGCCAGCGGGCGGTGGCGTCGTCAGCCGGCAGGAACGCCTCGACCGACAGCTCGGCGGCGGTGAGGTCGACCGCGGTCCCGAACGTGGTGACCGTGCTGAGGAAGCTCAGCACGTCGTCGCCCTGTCGCACGCGCAGCGGCACGGCGATGCCGTCGGGCGGGCGGCGGTCGAACCCGCCGGGCAGCGCCGCGAGCTCCCGGTGCAGGGCGGCGAGCGCCGGGTCGGCGGTCAGGTGCGCCTCCCGGGCCAGGCGGGCGAGCAGGTGGGTGCGCCACTGCGGCAGGTTCAGGATCCGGGGCGCCAGTCCGCGGGGGTGCAGGCCGAGCCGCAGCACGTTCACCGGCGGCTCGAGCAGCGCCGGGTCGGCCCCCTCGGTGAGCAGCGCGATGCTGCGGTTGGCCGCGACCAGGTGCCAGCCGCGGTCGACGGCCAGCGCCGGGTAGGGCTCGTGGGCGGCCAGCACGCGGTCCAGGGCCGTGCGGACGGCGGCCATGTCCGGGTCCTCCAGCCGGCGCCGCCCGTACACCGGGGCGTACCCGGCCGCGAGCAGCAACTCGTTGCGCTCGCGCAGCGGCACCTCGAGCTGCTCGGCCAGGTGCAGCACCATCTCGCGGCTGGGCCGGGCCCGACCGGTCTCCACGAAGCTCAGGTGCCGGGTGGAGACCCCCGCCTCACTCGCGAGGTCCAGCTGGGACAGCCGGCGCCGCTGCCGCCAGTCGCGCAGCAGCTCGCCGACCGACGGTCGCGCCTCGACGGCTGTCATGTCCTCGACGCTAGCGACGGAGAGCCTCGGCGTCGCTTACCTCGCAGGTAATCGACCTGCCTCGCCGACGCGGCCACGGTGGTCGCCATGACCACGACAACCCGCTCCGCCCCGCTCCCCCTGCTCCGGCCGGCGCTGCGGCTCGACGCCGTCGTCACCGGGCTCAACGGCGCCGCGTACCTGCTCGCCGCCTCTCCCCTCGCCGACCTGCTCGGCCTGCCCGCCGGCTGGCTGCGCGGGATCGGGGTGTTCCTGCTGGCCTTCGCCGCGGCGGTGTGGCTGGTCGGCACCCGCCCCGCCCCGGCCGCCGTCCGCACGGTGGTGACGGCCAACGCCCTCTGGGCCGCCGGCAGCGTCGTCGTCGTGCTGGCCGGCCTCGGCTCGCCCACGACCGTCGGCGCCGCCTGGCTGGTGCTGCAGGCGCTCGTCGTCGCCGCCTTCGCCGTCCTGCAGGCCGCCGGCCTGCGCCGCAACTGACCCACGACAGGAGACCGACCATGACCGCATCGCCCGACCTGGCCACCCGCTACCTCGCGGCCTGGAACCAGACCGACCCGGCCGCGCGCCGCACCGCCGTCGAGGAGCTGTTCACCGAGGACGCCCGCTACACCGACCCGCTGGCCGACGTGGCGGGACGGGACGCGATCGAGGCGACCATCGCCGCCGTCCAGGCACGGTTCCCCGGGTTCGTGTTCCGCCTCGCCGGCCCCGTGGACGCCCACCACGACCAGGTGCGTTTCACGTGGCACCTCGGCCCCGAGGGGCAGGAGGCGCCGATCGTCGGGGTCGACGTCGCGGTGACCGACGGCGACGGGCGGATCCGCACCGTCCTGGGCTTCCTGGACCGGGTGCCGGCCGCCGCCTGACCCCGGACCGGGCCGGTGGTCCCCTGCGGGGGGCCACCGGCCTCGTCGCGGGTCAGCCCTCCTCGACGCTCGCGTACGGAGCGCGTCCGGCGGTCATCGCCGCCGGTGCCACCACCTGCGACGCGGCGGAGCGGCCGGGACCTCCACCGGCGGGGGCGGCGGCGGGCGGGTGGCCCGCCAGTGCTCGAGCAGCGCGTCGAGGTCGGCCAGGCCGGGCACGGGCGCCCAGCGGCTCTCCTGCGGACGGCGCCAGAAGGCCTGGACTCGGGCGTTGAAGTCGTCGACCACCGCCCGCACGGCCGCCTCCGAGGGCAGCCCCGCCACGCGCTCGGGGAGCTCGTCGCGCTCCCTGCGCAACGCCATGCCGGGCGGCAGCAGGTCGCGCGGGTCGGCCTGCTGCCGGCGCGCCCACTCCAGGGCCCACTCGTAGCTGCTCTGCTCCCGCTCCCGCCGGCGCAGCGGCCGGCCCGCACCCTCGAGGTCCGCGAAGGCCCCGCGGGCCTGGGCCTGGGTGATCTGCTGGTCGACCCAGGTCTCGAAGGACATGCCCGGTGGCTTGCGCTCGGTCATCCCCTCCAGGGTGACACCGGCCGCCGACCGCCCGCCCGGTCCCCGTCGGATCTCCGTCCCGATCCCGCCCGGTCCCCGTCCCGATCCCGCCCGGTCCCGCCCGGTCCCGCCCGGTCCCCGATCCCGCCCGGTCCTCCATCGATCATGGACCTGCGGGGGCGACACGCCGGTCGCAGTCGGGGTGTCGCCTCCCCGACTCCATGATCGCCGGCTGGGGAGGGGTGGGACCCGGGAGATCGTCCGCCGGGGTGGGGGCAGGGGGGGCCGTCGTCAGGCTGCCGGAGGGGGCACAGCGCGGACCTCAGGCGGCCCGGAGGGGGCGCAGCGCGGCGGTGACCCGCTGCAGCTCGTCGAGCATCGCCGTGCCGCCGGCCGTCAGCTCGGCGTTGGGCACGAACTCGTCGTCCTCGTCGAGGAACTGGGCGAAGAACGGGACCGACACCGCCTCGACCACCGGCAGCACCCGCAGGGCGCCGAGCACCGGCTTGAGCGCGCTCGACGCGCGCAGGCCGGCCGAGACGCCGCCGTAGGTCACCAGGCCGGCCGCCTTGTCGGCCCACTCGGCGGAGAGGAAGTCCAGGGCGTTCTTGAGCGCGCCCGGGAAGGAGTGGTTGTACTCCGGGGTCACGAAGACGAACGCGTCGGCGCGGGAGACCGTCGCGCTCCAGTCCTTGGTGTGCTGGTGGACGTACTGCTGCAGCCGCGGGTGGTTGGGCTCGTCGAACACCGGCAGCCCGACCTCGGCGAGGTCGACCAGCTCGACGTCGAAGCGCCCGTGCGCCTCCGCCAGGCGGGTCACCCACCGGGCGACGGCGAGACCGCGGCGACCGGGCCGGGTGCTGGCGGCGATGACCTGCAGGACGGGACGGGACACGGAGAGCTCCTCTCGATCGCTTCGTTGAGCTCTCAACCGCAGGGCGGCGCACCGATTCCCCACTGTGGCCGAGAGCGCACCGACCCGACCCTCACGTCAGGGTAGGGTCACACCCGCTCCCCCCGGCCGCGACGACGCCCCGCGGGTGCACGCAATCCCCTCGCCGCCGAACCGGAGTAGACCCGTGCCCTCCCTGCGCCTGACCCGCCCGGCCTGGGTGTCCCCCACCGTGGCCCGCACCGAGGTGCTGGCCGGCCTCGTGGTCGCGCTGGCCCTCATCCCCGAGGCGATCAGCTTCTCGATCCTGGCCGGCGTCGACCCGCGCGTCGGGCTGTTCGCCTCGTTCACGATGGCCGTCGTCATCGCGTTCACCGGTGGCCGCCCGGCGATGATCAGCGCCGCCACCGGCGCGATCGCCCTGGTGGTCGGCCCGCTCGCCCGCGAGCACGGGCTGGAGTACCTGCTGGCCGCGGTGGTCCTCGGCGGCGTCTGCCAGATCGTGCTGGCGGCGGCCGGCGTGGCCCGGCTGATGCGGTTCGTCCCGCGCAGCGTGATGGTCGGCTTCGTCAACGCGCTGGCGATCCTGATCTTCACCGCGCAGCTGCCGCACCTGGTCGGCGTCCCCTGGCTGGTCTACCCGATGGCCGCCGCCGGACTGGCGATCATCGTCCTGTTGCCGCGCCTCACCACCGCCGTCCCGGCGCCGCTGGTGGCGATCGTCGTGCTCACCGGTCTGACCGTCGCGGCGGGCCTCTCCGTCCCGGACGTCGGCGACCAGGGCGAGCTGCCCGGCAGCCTGCCGTTCCTCGCGCTGCCCGACGTGCCGTTCACCCTCGAGACGCTGGCGATCATCGCGCCGTACGCCCTGGGCATCGCGTTCGTCGGGCTCCTGGAGTCCCTGATGACCGCCAAGCTGGTCGACGACATCACCGACACCCACTCGGACAAGACCCGCGAGTCCTGGGGGCAGGGCGTGGCCAACATCGTCACCGGCTTCTTCGGCGGCATGGGCGGCTGCGCGATGATCGGCCAGACCATGATCAACGTGCGGTCCGGGGCGCGGACGCGGCTGTCGACCTTCCTCGCCGGCGTCCTCCTGCTGGTCCTCGTGGTGGTCCTCGGCGACGTCGTCGCGGTGATCCCGATGGCCGCGCTCGTGGCGGTGATGGTGTTCGTGTCGATCGCGACCTTCGACTGGCACAGCCTGCGCACGCTGCCCCGGATGCCGCGCAGCGAGACCGCGGTGATGCTCACGACCGTCGCCGGCACCCTGCTCACGCACAACCTCGCCGTCGGGGTCGGCGCCGGCGTCCTCGTGGCGTGCGTCCTCTTCGCGCGCCGCGTCGCCCACCTGGCCGAGGTCAGCAGCGTCCCGGGCCCGGACGGCAGCCGGGTCTACACCGTGCAGGGGGCGCTCTTCTTCGCCTCCAGCAACGACCTCTACGCCCAGTTCGACTACGCCGGGGACCCGCAGCACGTGGTCATCGACCTGTCCCGGGCCTCGGTCTGGGACGCCTCCACCGTCGCCGCCCTCGACGCGATCACGCACAAGTACGCCAGCCGTGGGAAGACCGTCGAGATCACCGGCCTGAGCGGGCACTCGGCCGACCGCTACGAGCGGCACACCGGTCAGCTCGCCGGGGCGCACTGATGGCCGCCCGGCTGCTCCAGATCGGCCAGGTCGCCGAGCGCACCGGGCTGAGCCTGCGCACCATCCGCTTCTACGAGGAGAGCGGGCTGGTCGTGCCGACCGCCCGCAGCGAGGGCGGGTTCCGGCTCTACAGCTCCGACGACGTCGCCCGGCTCGAGGTGGTCAAGCGGATGAAGCCGCTCGGCTTCTCCCTCGAGGAGATGCGCGAGCTGCTCACCCTGCTCGCCGACCTGGCGGCGGCGACCGGGCCGGACCGCGACCGGCTCCTCGACCGGCTGCGGGTGTTCCACGAGGCTGCCCGGGTCCGGGTCGACGCGCTGCGCGCCGAGCTCGCCGTCGCGGAGGACTTCGCCGGCACCCTCGCCGACCGCCTGGCCACCGAGCGCACCTGACCCGCCCCGTTCCCCGATCGTGACTTGACCGTCCGAGCGGGAACGTGCGTCCCGCCCGGTTCCTCGCGGAGGGTGGCGACCTGCCACGAAGGGGTGAACACGCAGTTCAGCGCCCTGCGGGACGGCAGTTGACCCCCCAGGCTGACCGACGTGCCCCTGTCCGTCCCCGGCCTGCCCGACCTGCCGCCCGAGCTGGCCGGGCCGGTCGCGGTGGAGCTGGCCAAGCCCGTCCGCGACATCCCGCGGGCCGACGCGCTGCCCGGCGGCGTGGTCTACGAGCCCAAGTGGGACGGCTACCGCCTGGTCGTCGTCCGCACCGGCGGCACCACCCGGCTGTGGTCCAAGCAGGGCCGCGACCTCACCGCCCGCTTCCCCGACGTGGCCGCCGCGGCGGTGGCCCAGGTGCCCGCCGGCACGGTGGTGGACGGCGAGGTCGTCGTGTGGAACGGGTCGCGGCTGGACTTCGGGCTGCTGCAGCGCCGGATGGTGACCGCGCCCGGCCGGATGAGCGCGCTGGTGGCCGCGGCCCCGGCCTCCTACGTCGCCTTCGACCTGCTCGCCCTCGGCGGGGCGGACCTGCGCGGTCGCCGGCTGCGGGAGCGCCGGGCGGCCCTGGAGGAGCTGGCTGCCCGCTGGGCGCCGCCGATGCAGCTCTCGCCGGCCACGACCGACCGCGCCGAGGCCGAGCAGTGGTCCACCGAGTGGCGCGCCGCCGGGGTGGAGGGGCTGGTCGCGAAGGGTGCGGCCACCCGCTACGCCCCCGGCCGGCGGGAGTGGGTGAAGGTCAAGTCCTGGGAGACCACCGAGGTCGTCGCCGGCGGGGTCATCGGCCCGGTCGAGCGGCCCGGCCAGCTGGTGGCCGGCCGCTACCGGGACGGCGAGCTGGTGGTGGTCGGGCGCACCAGCCCGCTCGCGCCGGAGCAGGCCGCCGAGCTGGCCGCCGTCCTCCGCCCCGCCGGGCCCGGGCACCCGTGGCCGGACCGGATCGGCACCGGCCGCTTCGGCGGCGGCCGGCTGTCGGTGCCGCTCACCCGGGTGCGGCCGGACGTCGTCGTGGAGGTCAGCGCCGACGCCGCGCTGCAGGCCGGCGTGTTCCGCCACCCGCTGCGCTTCGTGCGGGTCCGCCCCGACCTCCTCCCGGAGGACGTGCCCGAGCTCTGAGCGCGCGCCGGCCCGACGCGGTCCGAGGGCGCCCCGCCGATGAGTTCCGGCCGGGTCGCGAGTCGGTCCTGGTGTCCGTCGTACGCCGCCACCCGGCACGAGATCCCACGGAGGACGCCATGACCACCGCGCCCGGGAACCCGACCACCGCGCTGCCCGGCCGCCCGCCCGTCGTCGACCTGGCCACCTGGCAGGCCGCCCGGGAGGACCTCCTGGTCCGCGAGAAGGCCCACACCCGGGAGGGCGACGCCTTGGCCGCGGCCCGCCGCCGGCTGCCGATGGTGGAGTTCGACGGGACGGTCGAGGTCGTCGGACCCGCCGGCCCGGTCCCGTTCCTGGACCTGTTCCGGGGCCGCGACGAGCTCGTGGTCTACAAGCACATGTGGTACGACGGCGCGCCGCACCAGGGGCAGTGCGAGGGCTGCACCATGACGGCCTGGCAGCTGAGGGACACCGTGTACCTCGAGGCCCGCGGCGTCTCGTTCGCCGTCCTCACCACGGGACGGTGGGACGAGGTGGCCGCCTTCGTGGAGTTCATGGGCTACACCCAGCCCTGGTACTCCGTCCGCGACGTGGCGGAGCCGATCGGCGGGGAGATGGGGTACCTGACCAGCTTCCTGCGCGACGGCGACCGCACGTTCCTCACCTACTCCACGACCGGCCGCGGCAACGAGCCGGTCGCGGCGTCCTTCGGCCTGCTCGACAGGACGCCCTACGGCCGCGGCGAGGCGTGGGAGGACAAGCCCGAGGGCTGGCCCGAGGGGGACCACGCGTGCTGGTACTGGCGCTCCGATGCCGACGGGAACGCCACCTGGGGCCCGACCAGCCGCCCCGTGCCGCAGTGGACCCGCCCCGGCGCGACCCCCGTGGAGACCCTCGGCCGGCACGGCCCCCACCACTGACGCGCCGTCGGCGACGGCGTCACGGCTCCTGCGGCACCCGGCCCAGCGCGATCAGCAGCCGACGCAGCAGCCCGGCGAGCTGCTCGCGGTCGTCCTCGCTGAGCCCGGCCAGGAGCCCGCGCTCGGTCTCCAGGTGGTCGGGCAGGGCGGCGTCCAGGGCCGCGCGGCCGGCGTCGGTGAGCGTGACGACGACGGCCCGCCCGTCGGCCTCGCTGCGCCCCCGGGTGATCAGGCCCTTCTCCTCCAGCCGGTCCAGCCGCTGCGTGATCGCGCCCGAGGTCACCAGCGCGGTGCGCATGAGCGCGGTCGGGGTGAGCTGGTAGGGCTCCCCCGCGCGGCGCAGCGCGGCGAGCACGTCGAAGGAGGGGGCGTCGAGGCCGTGCCGGGCGAAGGTGGCCCGCTGGGCGAGGAAGACCTCACGCTGCAGCTGGGAGATCCGGCCGATGACGCCCATCGGGCTGCAGTCGAGGTCGGGACGCTCCCGGCCCCACTGCTCGAGGATCAGGTCGACCGCGTCCCCCACCCGCGGCACGCTGGTGCGCTCGGTCACCGCCCGGTCACCGTTCCGGTCCACCCGGCGCGGGGAGGGACGCCAGGTGCTCGGCGTAGGTGCGGAGCGGCCGGCCCAGCAGCGCGGTGAGGACCCGCGGGCTGCCGACGAAGCCGTGCGCCCGGTAGTGGTCGAACATCAGCCGGCGGCAGCGCCCGGCGTAGGCGGCCGGCAGCTCACCCCGCGGGACGACGTCCTCGGCGGTCACCTCCCGGCCGAGGTGCGCGGCCACCAGGTCGGCCAGGCGCGGCGCGGTCAGCGGCTCGGGCCCGGCCGCCTCGAAGGTCCCGCCGTCCAGGCCCTCCTCGGTGAGCAGCACCGCCGCGGCCTCGGCGACGTCGGACAGGTCGACCAGCGACTGCGCCGTCCGCAGGCCCCAGGGGCTGCGCAGCCGGCCGGTGCGCGCCGCGTCGGCCACCGCGTCGTCGAGGTTCTGCGCGTAGGCACAGGGCTGCAGCACCCGCCAGGCCAGGCCGGAGGCGTCGAGGGCCTCCTCGGCGCGGTCCTTGGCCGCGTGGTGCGGCATCGTCCGGGCCTGGGGCCGCAGCACGGAGTGGTAGACGACGCGGCGGACGCCGGCCCGGCGCGCCTCGCCGAACAGCGCGGGAGCCCCCTCGGCCTCGTCCGGGTCGAAGTTCGGCCAGATCAGGTACAGCGCGTCGGCATCGGCGAGGAGGTCGGCCCACGGCAGCGGCTGGGTCAGCTCCGCGACCGCGACCTCCGCGCCCAGCGCGGTGAGCTCCGGCCGCGGGCCCCGCCGGGAGACCACGGCCCGCACCGCCTCCCCGCGCGCCCGCAGGGCCGAGACGACGGCGGTGCCGGTCTGCCCGCCCGCCGCCGTCACCACGATCACGCGGATACCTCAGCAGTGAGGTATCTGCCGCGTCAAGGACCGGGTCTCAGGACAGACGGGTGCTGAGCCGCACGCAGAGGCCGTCGGGGCGGGGCAGCAGGTCCACGGAGTCCCACAGCTTGCGGGCCAGCCACAGGCCCATGCCGCCGCGGCTCAGGTCGGCGCCGTGAGCGGGCCGGAAGCCGGAGAGCGGATCGCCGAAGCCGGTGCCGGAGTCGGTGATGGTGCAGACCATCCGCCTCCCGTCGGTCCAGATCCGGGCGGAGACCGGACGCCGGCCGTGCCGGAACGCGTTGGCCGCCACCTCGCTGGTGGCCAGGTGCAGGTCCTCGCGCAGCTCGCGGTCGGGCACCTCGGCGGCGAGGACCGCGCCGATCGCGTGGCGCAGCCCGGCCAGGGTGGGGGCGTCGTCGACGACGAGCACCGGCGGGGTGTCCTCCACCGGCTCACGCGGCACCGGCAGCCCCGCGAGGTACTCGGCCGGGTCGCGGTAGTGGGGGCTGACCGTCCGCCGGCCGGGGGACACCAGCTCCGGGTGCGTCCGGGTGGCGGTCTCGACGACCTCGGGCGGCAACGTCCGGCGGTCGTACAGGCACGTCGCGGTCAGCGGGCAGCCGTCCAGCAGCGCGTTCACCGCGGCCTCGTAGCGCTGCCCCTCGCGCCAGGTGGCCGGCTCCGGGCCGAACTCGGTCTGGCCCAGCACCCGCAGCCAGCCCGAGGGGGTGGCCGCCGCGCGGTCGAGCAGCTGCAGGGTGGCGCCGATGGCATCCGGCGCCCGGGTGTCCAGCAGCGAGACGCGGGCGTCGGTCTCCACGCCGCCGGCCCGCTCGCCGAGGGCACCGGCGACCAGCGCGGCGGTCTCCGGCGCGCAGGACAGGACGGTGAGGTCGCCGGCGCGCAGGCCCTCCTCCACGAACGGGACGGCCACGGCCAGCAGCTCGTCCTCGGAGCCGACGAGGGCGGCGGCGTGCGGCCGGGCGCTGTGCCGGTGACCGGGCAGGACGTGGTGTGCGCGCAGCTCGGCACGCTCCTCTGCCCGGTGGTGCACCGTTCCCGTCCTCTTCCTGGCCGCGTCGCTCCGGTCGACCGGAGCGACATCCTGGACCATCCCGACCCGGTCCTCGTCACCGGGGACCCCTGTGCGCGTCGTCACGTCGACGGACGCACGGCCTCCCCGGCCGGCTGCTCCCCCAACCCGGCCAGTCCGAGTATGCGCGCCGGTGGCGTGCCCCGCTCCGTCCGCAGGCGGAGCTGCACGCCCGCGTCACCCGCACGGGCGAGGGCCTGCAGCAGCATCCCGACGCCCGCGCTGGCCAGGTAGGTGGTCCGCCGGAGGTCCAGAGTGGCCCGCGAGCCCGCCGGCAGCCGGGCCAGGCGGTCGACCAACTGCTCGCCCACCGGGCCGGTGGCGGCGAGGTCCAGCTCCCCCACCACCTCCAGCCGCAGGCCCCCGGGTCCGTCGGAGACCAGCAGCCGCGCCGGCGCGTCGCCGTCCTCCGTCCCCTGCGCCGGCCGCCGTGTGGTCTCGGGGGCGGCGGTGGTCGGCGGTGGCAGCCGGAAGCGCACCGTCGTGCCGGAGCCCTCCCCGTGGCCGACCTCGACGTCGGTCGCCAGCGCGCTGATCAGGTCGAGCCCGCGCCCGCGGAAGCCCTTGTCCTCCGGCGGCGGGCGCCAGACCCCGCTGTCGCGGACCTCCACGCGCACCCCGCCGTCGGCGTCCCGCGCCACCCGGTAGGAGCACTCGCCCTCCCCGGCGCCGGCGTAGGCGTGCTCCACCGCGTTGGCCAGGGCCTCGCCGAGGGCCAGCTGGAGGTCGTCGGCGGCGTCCTCCGGGAGCCCGGCCGCCGCCGTCCAGGCGGTCACCGCGCGGCGGACGGCCGAGAGCCGACGCGGGTCGGCCGGCAGCCGCTGGGCCAGCGGGCCGGGCAGCAGGCGGGCGGCGATCACCGCGACGTCGTCGGGCTGGTCGGTGTCGGCGAGGACGTCGGCGAGCAGCCGGGCGGTCAGCCGGGCCGGATCGGCGGCGGCGTGCCGCGCGGCCGTGGTGCGGACCCGGTCCAGTCCCTCGTCGAGCACCTCGCCGCGGCGTTCGACGAGCCCGTCGGTGTAGAGCAGCAAGGTGGCGCCGACCGGGACCTCGGCGGCGGCCTCGGTGTACGGCGCCCGGCCCGGTGCCCCGAGGACGGCGCCGGCGCCGGCGCCGTCGAGCAGCCGCGCCCCCTCGAGGGTGACCAGCAGCGCGGGCGGGTGTCCCGCCCGCGCCCAGCACACCGTCCCGGCCGCGGCGTCGACCACGAGGCAGGCCGCCGTCGAGGCCAGCGCCCCGGGCAGCCGGGCGGCGAAGCGGTCCAGCAGCTCCAGCGACTCGGCGGGACCGCAGCCCTGCAGCAGGGCCGTCGACAGCGCGCTGCGCAGCTGACCCATGACGGCGGCGGCGGCCGGACCCTGGCCGACGACGTCGCCGACCGCGATGGCCACCCGGTCGCCCTCGAGCTCCACCACGTCGTACCAGTCGCCGCCGGCCTGGGTGCCCTCGGCACCGGGGAGGTAGTGCGCGGCGAGGGCCAGCCGCTCCAGCCGGGGCAGCTGGGCCGGCAGCAGGCTCAGCTGCAGGGTCTCGGCGATCCTGCGCTCGGACCGGTACAGGCGGGCACGGTCGAGGGCCTGGGCGCACTGCTCGGCGACGGCCAGCAGCATGGCCCGGTCGCTGGCGGAGAAGCGCTGCACCGTCGGCCAGGCGACGACGAGGACCCCCACCACCCGGCCGGCCACCACGAGGGGGAGGCCGACGTTGGCCGCCAGCCCGTACGCCCGGACGCTCTCGGCCAGCTCGGCGGGCAGCTGCCGGTCCGCGGGCGGCATCCTGGCGACGTCCTCGATCCACAGCGGCCGGCGCAGGCTGACCGCCGCCGTGGCGACCAGCGGCGCCGACAGGGGCAGGGTGCGCCACAGCCGCTGGCCCTCCTCGGAGCCCCCGCTGATCGTGAGCGCGCTCAGCGAGCGGTGCGACGGGTCGAGCTCGTACACGGCGACCCGGCTGTCGGGGCCGGTCAGCGCCCGGATGTGGCCGGCGGCCGCGGCGGCCACCTCGACCGGGGTGGTGGCCGCCGACAGCTCCGCGGTGGCGCGGTGCAGCAGGGCCAGCCGGTGGGCGGCGGCGCGTTCGTCGGCGAGCAGCACCGCGTTGTCGACGGCCAGGGCGGCCCGGGCGGCGATCTCCTCGGCCAGCCCCCGGTCGTCCTCGGTGTAGGCCGGCGCGTCGGCCCGGCGGCCCAGCACGAGGACGGCGAGGACCCGCCCGCGCACGGTCAGCGGGATCGCGAGCACCGAGGCGACCGCCAGCGGCGGCGCCAGGGCCGGGTGGCCCGTGCCGAGGTCGGTGGCGCCCGCCAGCGTCGCGTGCACGACCGACCGGCCGGTCCGCACCACCTCGGGCCCCACCCCGACGTCGGGGTCCAGGTCGGCGAGCGCGGCCTCGGTCCGGCCGTCCAGACCGGCGATGCCCGCCCAGCGCAGCCCGCCGTCCTCACCGACCAGCCGCACCGTGCAGAGGTCCGCCAGCCGCCGGTCGACGACGAGCCGCGCCAGCGCACCCAGCTGCCCGTCGAGGGTGGTCTCCCGGTCCAGCGCCGCGCCGACGTCGGCCAGCAGCGTCTGCCGCTCGGTCTCGCGGATGCGGGCGTTGACGTCGGTGCAGCTGCCGACGTGCCCGGCGAAGGTCTCGCCGGCACCGATCGGAACGGCGCGCTCCAGCAGCCAGTGGTGGGCCCCGTCGCTGCGGCGGAGGCGGAACTCCACCTCCCAGCCCTCGCGCCGGGCGACGGCCGCGTCGACGGTCGCCGCGTAACGGTCGCGGTCCTCCGGGTGCAGCCCGTCGACCCACCCGCTGCCGAGCTCGTCGCGGACCGCGCGGCCGGTGTACTGCGTCCAGCCCCGGTTGACGAACACCCGGCGGCCCTCCGGGTCGGCCACCCAGATCAGCGCCGGGGCGAGGTCGGCCATGGCCGTGAACCGCTCCTCGGCAGCCCGGCGGACCCGGCCCAGCTGGAGGTGCGCGTCGACGCGGGCCACGAGCTCCTGCGCGGAGAACGGCTTGACCAGGTAGTCGTCGGCCCCGGCGGCCAGCCCCTCGACGGCGGCCTCCTCGCCCGCGCGGGCGGAGAGCAGCACCACGGGGACGCGGGCGGTGCGGCTGTCGGCGCGCAGCGCGGCCAGCAGCTGCATGCCGTCCAGCTCCGGCATCATCACGTCGCTGACGACCAGGTCCGGCGGCTCGGCCAGGGCCGCCTCGAGCGCCTGGCGCCCGTCGGCGACCGTCCGCACGTCGTAGCGCGGAGCCAGCAACCGCTGCACGTACCCGCGCATGTCGGCGTTGTCGTCGGCCACGAGGACCCGGCCGGCCGTCCCCCGCGGCGGGAGCGAGGCGGCCGCGGCCGCACCGGCGCCGTCGCCGTCGCCGACGGGCAGCCAGCGCAGCGCCTCGGCGAGGAACGGCGCCACCGCCGGGGAGACCGCCGGGGGGACCGTCGCACCGTCCGGCGCGGCCTCGGCCAGCTGCTCCGGCGGCAGGTGGCCGGTCCCCCACGGCAGCGTGACGGTGAACGTCGTCCCGTCGCCGGGGGCGCTCGTGACGTCGACCGTGCCGCCGTGCAGGCCGACCAGCTCGCGCACCATCGCCAGCCCGATGCCGCTGCCCTCCCCGGAGCGGCCGCGCGCACCCCGCACCCGGGAGAAGCGCTCGAACAGGCGGGGGAGCTCGTCGGCGGGGATGCCCGTGCCGGTGTCGCTCACGGTGAGCTGTACCCCGCCGTCCGTGGGCGCCAGCCGCACCGTGATGCCGCCGGTGAAGGTGAACTTCAGCGCGTTGGAGAGCAGGTTGAGGACGACCTTCTCCCACATGTCCCGGTCGACGTGAACCGGTTCCGCGAGGGGCGGGCAGTCGACGGTGAACTCCAGGCCGGCGCGGGTGACCGCCGAGCGGAAGACGCTGGCCAGCTCGGCCGTCGCGGCCGCCAGGTCGACCGGCTCGAAGCGGGCCTCGATGCGCCCGGCCTGGATGCGGGAGAAGTCCAGCAGCGTGTTGACCAGCTTCTGCAGCCGCAGCGTGTTCCGCTCGATGGCCTCCAGCTCCTGGCCGACCCGGGGGTCGGCGGCCACCGGGGAGGAGCGCAGCTCGGCGACCGGCCCGGCGATGAGCGTCAGCGGGGTGCGGAACTCGTGGCTGACGTTGCTGAAGAAGTCGGTCTTGGCGCGGTCGAGCTCGGCCAGCGCCTCCGCGCGGCTGCGCTCGGCCTCGTAGCTGCTCGCAGCCTGCAGGCCCGAGGCGATCTGGCTGGCGACCAGCTCGAGGAACCCCCGGTAGCGGTCGTCGTAGCGGCGGTGCGGGTTGAGGCCGGCGACGAGGAAGCCCGCGACCGCCCCCGAGGTGGGGGCGATCGGCACCAGCACCGCCTGCGTCGGGCGCCGCCGCCAGGGGCCGGTGGGCAGGTCGGGGAAGCGCTCTCCGAGGTCCTCGAGGACCACGTGGTCCCCGGCGGAGACCCGCTCCAGCGGCCAGACGTCGTCGCCGGGCAGCAGGACGGCGGGGGCGGCGGCCGACCCGGGCTCGATCCCGGCCGCGCAACCCAGCCGGGCGGCGCCGCTCGGGTCCAGCAGGTAGGTGAGGCTGAACGGCAGGTCGGCGAGGTCGCGCCCCAGCTGCTCGCAGACGGCGGCGAGGACGTCGGCCTGCGTGCGCGTGGCGGCGACCGCCGCGGCGAGGTCCCGCAGGCTGGCCATCCGGCGCTCGCCGACCACCCGCTCGGTGTTCTCCGTGACCACGCAGAGCATCCCCTGCGTGCGGCCGTCGGCGTCGTCCAGCGGGCTGTAGGAGAAGGTGTGGTAGCTCTCCTCGGGATATCCGCTGCGCTCGAGGAAGAGCAGCAGGTCCTCGTCCCAGGTGGCGACACCGGTGGCGAGCACCGACTCGATGCGCGGCCCGATGTCGTCCCAGATCTCGGCCCACACCTCCGACGCCGGCCGCCCCAGCGCCCAGGGGTGCTTGGCCTGCAGGGTGTCGTGCCGGTAGGCGTCGTTGTAGAAGAAGGTCAGCTCCGGGCCGTACGCGGCCCACATGGAGAACCGGGACGTCAGCAGGATCCGGACGACGTTGCGCAGCTCGGCGGGCCAGTCCTCGGGCGGGCCGAGGGGGGTCTCGGTCCAGTCCCGCTCGGCCATCGCCCGGCCGACCTCGCCGCCGTTCGCGAACAGCGACCGCTCGGGGTCCTCCTCGCTCACCGCGGCATCACGCAGGGATGGTAGGTCGCGCGGGGCCGGATCGCTCACACCGCTCGGGAACCGCGCCGACGGCCGGCCAGCCCGTCGAGGACCGCACGGTCGACGCCGGCCGCGGCGGCCACCTCGGTGTCGTCGAGGGCGCCGCAGTCCAGGCCGCGCAGCAGCACGGTCGCCAGCGCCCGCGCGGTGGCCGGTTCGTCGAGGACACCACCGTCGACCCGCTCCCGGTAGGCGGCCAGCCGTCCCGCGGCCGCGGGGAGGGCCGCCCGGTAGAACGCGTACGTGGCCACGTAGCGGGTCAGCAGCTGGGCGGGGTGCAGGTCCCAGCCCTGGGCGAAGCCGCGCTCCAGCGCCCGCCGCACCAGGCCGGCGTGCAGCCGCCACGCCGCGTGCACCTGCTCGCGCGGGCCCACCGGCAGGACGTTGGTGGAGCCGTCGACGGCTCGGGCGCCGGTGCCGGCCACGGCGACCTGCAGCACCTGCTTGGCGTGGTCGGCGGCGGGGTGGTCCGAGGCCTGGTGCGCCGCGGGGATGCCGAGGGCGGCGCTGTAGTCGTAGGTGCCGTAGTGCAGGCCGGTCAGCCGGGGGCCGGCCGCGTGCACCATCCGCGCGGCGGTCGCCGTCCCGTCGGCGCCGAGCACCGCCTGCGGCGTCTCCACCTGCAGCTCCAGGTCGAGGGGGATCCCGTGCGCGCCCTCCAGCGCGTCGAGGACCGGGAGGAAGGCCCGCACCTGCTCGACGTCGGTCACCTTGGGCAGCGTGACCGTGCAGCGGACCGCCGTCCCCCGGAGGCCGCCGAGGAACAGGTCCAGGCTGCGGACGCCGCGGCGCCGGGTGGGTCCCTCGAGCGACTTCGCGCGGATGCCGACCGACGGCGGGCCGGCTCCCGCGGCCAGGTCGGCGGCCACGGCCGCGGCCGCCCGGCGCACGTCGCCGTCCTCGGCCTCGAGCGCGCCGCGGTAGCCGTCCTCGGCGTCCACCCGCAGGTCCTCGACCGGCTCGTGGGCCAGCTTGGCCCGCGCCCGCGGCAGCACCTGCTCGACCAGGCCGCCGTCCAGGCCGAGGTCGGGCAGCCCGTGCTCGTCGAGCGCGGCCAGCGCGGCCGCGCCCCAGGCGGCCGCCAGCCCGGGGACGACGGCGTCCGCGGGCACGTAGCAGGTGTGCACCGGTTGCCGGCCGGCCCGCTCGCCCGGGTAGGCGGCCGCCCGCGCCGCGTCGACCGGCGCCAGCCGCCGGTCGAGCTCGGCGTAGACCTCCTCGGGCACGGTCACGTCGACGCCGACGGCCCCGGCCCCGGTGCGGGGTCCCTCGCCGAGCTCGCGAGGTGAGGGGGGCACCGGGGCCCTCCCTCAGTCGATGAGGTCGTAGGCGGGCAGGGTCAGGAAGTCCGGGAACTCGTCGGCGAGGGCCACCTGCTCGAACAGTCGCCGGGCGTCGTCGAGCCGGTCCAGCTGCCCGATGCCCTCGACCTCCTCGGCCACCACCCGGCGCACCAACTCCTCGGTGACGACCTCACCGGAGTCGAGCTCGACCGCGTTGTGCACCCACTGCCACACCTGGGACCGGCTGATCTCGGCGGTGGCGGCGTCCTCCATGAGCCCGTGGATGCCGACCGCGCCGTTGCCGCCCAGCCAGGCGGCCAGGTAGCGGATCGCGATCTCGACGTTGGCCCGCAGCCCGGCCATCGTGCGCTCCCCCGGCACCCCGGAGACGTCGAGCAGCTGCGCGGCGGTGACGGCGACCTCCGGACGCTGCCGGTCGAGCTGGTTGGGCCGGTCGCCGAGGACGGCGTCGAACGCCTCGCGACAGATCGACACGAGGTCGGGGTGGGCCACCCAGGACCCGTCGAACCCGTCGCCGGCCTCGCGGGTCTTGTCCTCGCGCACCTTGGCCAGCGCGCGCTCGTTGGCCTCCTGGTCGCGCCGGCTGGGGATGGCCGCCGCCATGCCGCCGATGGCCATGGCCCCGCGCCGGTGGCAGACGGCGACCAGCTGCTCGGTGTAGGCGCGCATCATCGGCGCGGTCATGGTCACCGCGGACCGGTCGGGCAGCACGAAGTCCGCGCCTGCCTCGCGGAAGACCTTGATGACGCTGAACAGGTAGTCCCAGCGGCCGGCGTTGAGGCCCGCGGCGTGGTTCCCCAGCGCGTGCAGCATCTCCTCCATCTCGAACGCCGCCGGGATGGTCTCGATGAGCATCGTGCCGCGGATGGAGCCGGCCGGGAGGTCGAGCGCCTGCTCGGCGTGGTCGAACACCAGCTTCCACAGGCCGGCCTCGAGGTGGCCCTCCATCTTCGGCAGGTAGAAGTACGGGCCGCTGCCGCGCTCCAGCTGTTCGCGGGCGTTGTGGAACAGGTGCAGACCGGCGTCGACGAGCGCCCCGACGGTCGGCTGGCCGTCGACGAGCAGGTGCCGCTCGGGCAGGTGCCAGCCACGGGGGCGCGGCACGATCGTGGGCAGGGCGCCGTCCTCACGGAGCCGGTACTCCTTGCCCTCGGGGCTGGTGAACGACAGGGACCGGCGGACGGCGTCGCGCAGCACCAGCTGGCCGCCGACGACGTTGCGCCAGTGCGGGGTGTTGGCGTCCTCGAGGTCGGCCAGCCACACGTTCGCCCCGCAGTTGAGCGCGTTGATCGCCATCTTCGGCTCGGTCGGGCCGGTGATCTCCACCCGTCGGTCGACCAGGCCGGGCGGGGGCGGGGGCACCCGCCACTCGCCGTCCCGGATCTCGGCCGTGTCCGGACGGAAGTCCAGCCACCGCGCGGCGGCGATCTCCGCCCGCCGGGTCGCTCGGGCGGCGAGCAGCGCGTCGCGCTGCGCGCCGAACCGGGTCTGCAGGTCGGCGACGAACTCCAGCGCCTCGGGGGTGAGGACCTCCTCGCCCCGCTCGACGTCCGGGCCGGTCACGCGCACGTCCACCATGGCGGGCACCCTGCCACGTCGCAGCCCGTCCGCGGGAGTCTCCGGGGCCTTCGACGGCGGCGAGGCTGGCATCCTCGCCGCATGGGAGCTCTCGACGACTTCAACGCCGAGCCTGCCGACCGCGCCGTCCAGCGCCTGCGGGCCTGCAACGACGCACCGCACTTCGCCGCGGAGATCGCTGCCGGGCGGCCCTATCCGGACGTCGAGACGCTGGTGGCCCGCGCCGAGCAGGTGGCCCGCGGGCTGCCGTGGGCGGAGGTGGCCCTCGCCCTGGCCGCGCACCCGCGGATCGGCGACCGGCCGGAGGGCTCCTCCCCCGGGGCCGAGGCCTCCCGCCGGGAGCAGGGCGCGATGGCCGGGGCGGACGACGCCACGCGGACCGCCCTGGCCGAGGGCAACCGGGAGTACGAGGAGCGCTTCGGTCACGTGTTCCTGGTCCGCGCCGCCGGCCGCAGCCCCGGGGAGATGCTGGGCGAGCTGCGCCGCCGGCTGGGCAACGACGAGGAGGCCGAGCGGGCCGAGGTGACCGAGCAGCTGGCGCAGATCACGGCGCTGCGGGTGCGGGAGCTCGTCTCATGAGCGTCTCGACGCACGTCCTCGACGCGGGGCTGGGGCGCCCGGCGATGGGCATCGCCGTCCGGTTGTTCGCCGGCGGGGAGCTGCTCGCCGAGGGGGTCACCGACGACGACGGCCGCTGCCGGCTGGTGGAGGGCGCGACCGGCCTCGGGACCCACCGGCTGGAGTTCGCCACCGGACCGTGGTTCGCCGAGCAGGGGCGGGACACCTTCTACCCGGAGGTGGTCCTCACCTTCGCCGTCTCCGAGCCCGGGGAGCACCACCACGTGCCGCTGCTGCTGGCACCGTTCGCCTACTCGACCTACCGCGGGAGCTGAACCGCCCAGGAGGTGCCATGGCGGAGGTCGAGCTGATCGGGGTCCCGTTCGACGGGTACGGGCGGCCGGGCCGGGCGGGTCGCCGCGGCGCTGGGGTGACCGCGCGTCATCCGCACGCAACGTCCCACGTGCAACAGTGCCGCCCATGGCGATCCGGCTCGGCCCGAACCAGTACGGCAAGGCGGAGGTGCGGGTGGTCGCGGTCGACCGCAGCAGCCCGCGGCACACCCTGGTCGACCTGAACGTGAGCACCAGCCTGCGCGGGGACTTCACCGCCGCGCACACCGCCGGCGACAACGCCCACGTGCTCACCACCGACACGCAGAAGAACACCGTGTTCGCCTTCGCCCGCGACGGGGTCGGCGCGATCGAGTCGTTCGGGCTGCGGCTGGCCCGGCACTTCGCCGGTGCCCACCCGTGGATCACCGGGGCCCGGGTGGCGATCGACTCCTCCGGGTGGGACCGGATCGTCGTCGGCGGGCAGCCGCACGACCACGCGTTCCGGCGGGACGGCGGCGAGGTCCGGACGGCGGTGGTGACCGTGGACGGGGACGACGTGCACGTGCTCGCCGGGCTGCGCGACCTCGTCGTCCTCAAGACCACCGGCTCGGAGTTCCGGGGTTTCCCGCGCGACCGGTACACGACGCTGGCCGAGACCCGGGAGCGGATCCTCGCCACGGCGGTGACCGCGCGCTGGCGGTACACGAGCGCCGACCCGGACTTCGACGCGGCCTTCGCCGGGGTCCGGGCGACGCTGCTGGAGACCTTCGCCGCGACCCACTCCCTGGCCCTGCAGCAGACGCTGTACGCGATGGGCGAGGCGGTGCTCGAGCGGTACCCGGAGGTGGCCGAGGTGCGGATGTCGATGCCGAACAGGCACCACTTCCTGCAGGACCTCTCGGTCTTCGGGCTGGACAACCCCGGCGTCGTCTACCACGCCGACGACCGTCCCTACGGGCTCATCGAGGGCACCGTCCTGCGCGACGACGTCCCCCCGGCCGAGGCGGCCTGGCGGGGGACGCCGGGCTTCTGCTGACGCCGTGACCGGGCGGTTCGACTGGTTCGCCGACTGGGTGGCCGACCAGGTGCTGCTGACGCTGACGGCGGTGCGCGGGCCGAGGGTCGAGGACCTCCTCGCCGCCCTGGACGCCGGCGAGCTCGACCGGGGCGGGTGCACGCTGGGCGAGGCCCTGGAGCTGGACCGGCCCGCCGTCCGGGTCGGGACGGCGCAGGGCTGGCTGTACGCCGTGGAGGCCTCGACGGTGCGGGGCGGCGACCCCGCCCTGCTGGAGCGGCTGACCGCTCGCGGCGGAGAGGCCGTGGCCCTCTGCGTCACCGCGGCGGTCAGGTCCTGCCTGCACGCGCGGGACGGCGTCTACGTGACCGGCTTCGACGTCGCCATCCCGGAGTTCCGGTGGGGCCGGGAGCCGCACGCCCTGGACGACGTGCTGACCGGGATCGGGCTGCTGCACGAGGGCGGGCCGCTCGAGGAGGGCAGGCCGCGGCCGGCCGCGGCGTGCGCGGACCTCGTCGAGCGCCGCTTCGGCCTGACGATCACCCGGGAGGGACTCGAGGGCCGGCTGCCCTGCGCGACGCTCTACGACTGAGCCGTCGCCCTACGACCGAGCCGTCGCCGCCGCCTCGACCCCGATGCCGCCCAACAGCACGTCGGCGTGGATGCGCAGGTCGGCGCCGCGCTCGTCGTCGGTGCGGGTCAGCCCGGCTCCCTGCTCCATGCCGATCCCGCCGACGCCGCGGAAGGACCACCACACCCGCCAGTCGGAGGGGACGCGCACGCCGAGCCCGCCCATCAGCGCCCGCACGGTGAGGTCGACGCCGCCGGGGACACGGGGCACCCCGGTGAGGTCGAGCTCGCCGCCGCCCATGACCAGGTCGATCCGCACCCGCGAGAGCTCGGGGTTGGTCGGCCTCAGCTCCAGCCCGCCGACGGCGACCACCCGGCGGATGCCCGCGGTGCTCTCGTCACCCTCGTTCCTGCGGCGGGCGACCAGCCGGCCGGTGACGGCCACCACCGCCTGGAACGCCCACCAGGCGAGCAGCCAGGGCAGCACCGTGCGGACGGCGGGGGGCAGGCGGCGCGACGTCGTCATGACCCCACCCTGCCCGGCTCCCCGGGGCGCTGCCCAGAGGCGCTCCTGCGAGGATCGCGCGGTGAGCGAGCGCGAGACGCTGACCTACGAGCTGTTCGGGACCGCCGCCCGCGAGCTGGCCGAGCAGGTCGCCGCCGACGGCTACGAGCCCGACCTCATCCTCTCCATCGCCCGCGGCGGGCTGTTCCTCGGCGGCGCGCTGGGCTACGCGCTCGACGTCAAGAACCTGTTCGTGATGAACGTCGAGTTCTACACCGGCGTCGACGAGCGCCTGGAGCTGCCGGTGGTGCTGCCGCCGACGCTGGACGTCGTCGACCTGACCGGCGCGAACGTGCTGGTCGCCGACGACGTGGCCGACACCGGCAAGACGCTCGAACTGGTCCGCGACTTCTGCGCCGGCTACGTCGCCGAGGTCCGGACGGCGGTGGTCTACGAGAAGCCGCAGTCGGTGGTGCGCTGCGACTACGTGTGGCGCCGCACCGACCGGTGGATCGACTTCCCCTGGTCGACCCTCCCGCCGGTCCGAACGCGCAGCAGCCGCCCGGCCCGCTGAACGGCCCCGTCGCGAGCCCGCGAGTGGTGGGGGCAGGGGCGGCCCCGTCCAGAGGCTCGCCGCGAGCCTGCGAGCGGTGAGGAGGACGGGGTCCCCCATCGCACCTGGCCCCGTCCAGAGGCTCGCCGCGAGCCTGCGAGCGGTGAGGAGGACGGGGTCCCCCATCGCACCTGGCCCCGTCCAGAGGCTCGCCGCGAGCCCGCGAGCGGTGAGGAGGACGGGGACCCCCATCGCACCTGGCCCCGTCCAGAGGCTCGCCGCGAGCCTGCGAGCGGTGAGGAGGACGGGGTCCCCCATCGCACCTGGCCCCGTCCAGAGGCTCGCCGCGAGCCCGCGAGCGGTGAGGAGGACGGGGTCCTTCTAGTAGCGGAAGCGGCCCACCGAGGCGCTGAGCGCGGCGGCCATCCGGGCCACCTCGTCCATCGCCGTCCGCGCGTCGGTCATCGCGCTCGTGGTGGCCCCGGCGGCGCCGGCGACCGAGGCGATGTTCTCGGCGATCTGGCCGGCCGAGGTCGCTGCCTCGGCGACGTTGCGGTTCATCTCCGTGGTGGTCGCCGTCTGCTCCTCGACGGCGGCGGCGATGGTGCCCTGCGAGTCGTTGATCAGGCCGATGATCCGGGAGATCTCCCCGATCGCGCGGACGGCGCCGGAGGTGTCGCCCTGGATGGCCTCGACCCGGGCGGTGATGTCCTGGGTGGCCTTGGCCGTCTCCTGGGCCAGCTCCTTGACCTCGTTGGCCACCACCGCGAAGCCCTTGCCGGCCTCCCCGGCCCGGGCGGCCTCGATGGTCGCGTTGAGGGCCAGCAGGTTGGTCTGCTCGGCGATCGCGGTGATCACCTGCACGACCCCGGCGATCTCGGCCGAGGACTCCCCCAGCTTGCTCACGGTCGCGTTCGTCGCATCGGCGACCTGCACCGCCTGCCCGGCGACCCGGGCCACCTCGCTGGCGTTGCGGGCGATCTCCCGGATGGAGGCACCCATCTGCTCCGAGCCCGCGGCGACGGTCTGCACGTTGACCGACACCTGGCCGGCCGCCTCGGCCACGACCCCGCTCTGCACCGAGGACGCGTCCGCCAGCCGGGTCATGTCCTGCGCGGTCGCGGACAGCTCCTCGGTCGCGGAGGCCAGCGTCGTCGAGGTGTCCCCGATGGTGGCCAGGACGGCTCGCACGTTCGCCATCGAGGCCTCCAGCGCGGCCGCCATCCGGCCCACCTCGTCGCGGCTGGTCACGCCGGCCGAGCCGCGCAGGTCGCCGTCCGCCATGCCCGTGACGACGGCCTCGACGCGGCGCAGCGGCCCGACGACCGACCGGGTCACGACCCAGCCGAGGGCACCCAGCACGAGCACCCCGGCGACAGCGACCACGACGGAGAGGGTGATGGCCGTCGTCCGCTGGTCGGCGCTCTGCGCGGCGGCCTCCGCCGCCTCGCGGCCGACGGCCTCGCCCACGGCGGGCAGGTCCTCCTCCAGGACGGCGAACGCCTCGGCGAACTGCGGGTACGCGGCCCGGGCCGCGACCGGGTCGGCGCCGGCCAGCGTGACGATCCGGTCGGCGGCGACCAGGTAGGCCTCGACCTCGGGCGTCACCTCCTCGACGGCCGCGGCGACAGCCGGCTCCAGCCCGGAGTCCGCCACCGCCGCCAGCACCTCGCGGAAGGTGCCGGCGTGGTCGGCCAGGTCGGCGACGGCCGCGCGGTGCTCGGGCCCGCCGGCGGCCAGCAGCGCGGACAGGACGTCGCCGCGGACGGCGTCGTGCATCATGTCCGCCTCCAGCGCCGCGCCGGTGGCCGAGGTGGTGACGAGCAGCTCGTCGGCACGCTCGCCGGTGGCGGACAGCGCCTGCACCGCGATGACCGCGAAGACGGCGAGGACGACGGCGCCGGCGGCGACGAGGGCCGCGAGCTTGACGCCGAGGGGACGGTCGGACCAGAGGCTGCGCGCCATCGGGCACTCCTGCGCACCAGGGATCGGCGCGGAGGTGCGCGCCGTTGCCCGCTGCTTCGGCCGGACGGTGGAGCGACTACAGCGCAACTGCTCCAGGTTTCATGGACGTGGCCGAACCGTGACCTGTCTCACACCCGCAGCCGGTAGAAGCGGAAGAAGTCGTTCTCGATCGGCAGGACCTCCACGCCGGCGAACCCCGCCTCCCGCGCGTACCGCTCCAGGGTGGCCGGCCGCATCACCGTGCCGGTGCCGACCGAGGGCCGGGTGGACCGCCCGTCGGGCAGGCAGCAGAGGAGGCTGTAGCCGTACATCAGCCGCTCGACGTCGTCGCCGGGCGCGGTGAACTCCTCGGCCACCCGCTCGTCGACGACCAGCACGGTGCCGTCGGGCCGCGCCAGCCGCCGCATCGCGCCGAGGACGGCGACCGGGTCGGGCATGTCGTGGACGCACTCGAACGCCGTCACCAGGTCGTACGCGCCGGGCTCGCCGGCCGCTGACCCGGCGTCGACGGAGGTGAACCGCACCCGGTCGGCCACGCCGGCCTCCTCGGCGTTGCGCCGCGCCTGCTCGACGGAGGGCTCGTCGATGTCGAAGCCCTCGACCCGGGCCCGCGGGTACGCCCGGGCGATCCCGATGGCCGACCAGCCCATGCCGCAGCCGACGTCGGCGACCCGGCCGCCGGCCCGCAGCGCGGCGTCGACCTCCGGGAGCGAGCGGAGGTCCTCGGTGGCCATCGGGCCGAGGAAGTACGGGCGGTTCGCGTCGCCCTGCGCCTCGCGGGCGTCGCGGCCCATCCCCGCCCAGCTCAGCCCGGCGCCGGTGCGGTAGGCCTCGCGCAGCCGGGGCACGTTCCGCACGAACGCCATCGCCACGCGGGCGAACGGCGGCATGTAGGAGAGGTCCAGCTCGTCGACCAGCACGCCGCGGTACTCCGCCGGCAGGGCGTACCGCCGGGCGTCGGGCTCGGCCCGGACGTCGTCGACGGTGAGGATCCCCGCCACCGCCTGCTGCTCGAGCCACTCCCGGGCGTAGCGGGCGTCGGAGCCGGTCCGGTCGGCGAGCTCGGGCGCGGTGGCGGGGGCCTCGGCCAGGGCGCGGTACCAGCCCAGCGCCACGCCGAGGTCGACGGCGGCGAGCTCGAGGGTGGCGGTCACCCCGGCGAGGATGCGTCCGGCGAGGTCGTCGGCGGTGCCCGCGGGCGGGGTCTCGGTCGTCGTCATGCCCCCGGACCGTGGCCCGCGGGGCGGCGATCCGACCAGGGCCCTCCGACCCCGTCCGTCACCTCGAGCTGCGGGTGGAGACGGTGACGGTGAACCGGCGGTCGGAGGCCACCACCCGGGTCGGGCCCACCAGGCGGCGCAGCGCCGCCCGGTGCGGGAGCCGGTTGTTGTAGACGGTCCACAGCTCGCCGCCGGGCCGCAGCACCCGGCCGGCGGCGGCGAACAGCCGGTCGGCGGCGCCGGTCACCACGGCGGCGCCGAGGTGGAAGGGCGGGTTGCAGACCACCAGGTCGACGCTCCCGTCGAGCACGGTGGACGCCGCGTCGTCCCGGGTCACCCGCACCCGGTCGGCCACCCCGTTGGCCGCGGCCGTCGCCGTGGCCGAGGCGACCGCGGCCGCGGACTGGTCGCTGGCGTCGACGACGAGCCCCGGCCGGGCCAGCGCCAGCGCCGTGGCGAGGACGCCGGTGCCGCAGCCCAGGTCCAGCGCGGTGCGCGCGTCGGGGGCGGCGTCGGCCAGGGCGGCGAGCAGGGCGCGGGTGCCGACGTCGACCCGCGTCCCGGCGAAGGCCGCGCCGTGCGCGCAGACGGTGAGGCCCAGGTCGGCGTGCACCTGCCGGCGGGGGAAGGACGGCGCGACGCCCGGCCGCGGGCCGCGGGCGACGAGCACCCGGGACTTCTGCCGGGCGAGCGTCGCGCGCACCTCGGTGAAGCCGACCCCCAGGACGTCGTTCATCGCCAGCGTCATGTGCTTGACCCGCCCGCCGACGAGGACGGTGACCTCCGGGTCGGCCGCCGCCGCGACCAGCTCGGTGAGCTCGCGCAGCGCGTCGAGCGACTTCGGCGCCTTGGCCAGCACCATCCGGGCGCCGTCCACCAGCTCGAGAGCGAGCGGCAGGGAGCGGTACGTGCCGGAGAGGCCGGTGCGATCGGCGTTGCGGGCCAGGGCCAGCTCGCCGACCAGCAGGTCCTGGTGCACGCGGACGTCGCGGGCGCCGGCGCCCACCGCCCCGAGGGTCAGCGCGCCGTGCGAGTCGTCGACCACGACCACCCGGCCGGGGCCGGCCGCCGGGATCGCCTCACCGGCCTCGGCGAGCAGCAGCCGGTCGGTGGCGTCGACGGCGACCAGGTCCGGCGCCTCGACGTCGGGCTCGCGTCGCAGCTGCGCGAACAGCTCCTCGCGCGGGATCGCAGGCATCGGAAGCGCCACCGCCGTCTCGGGACCGGATACGACGGTAGAGCTTCCGATACCGCGACTCCGCTTCGGACGCCGGGGAGGCCGACCCGCGGGGAACGGCGGCTGGATGCGGTTGCCGTTGACCGCGTGCACCTCGGGGACGTGCGGCAGCGGGTCGGGACGGCCGGGCAGGGCGTCCTCGGGTGACACCGGCTGGGTCCTGGACCGGGAGAACAGCATGCTCCGAGCCCACGCGCGCAGGGCAGGCGCCCGACCCGGACGGCGGGGACCGCGGCCCGGCGGCAGGATCGACCCGGAGCAGCACCGAGCCGGGAGGAGCACCGATGGCCGGGACGACGCGCGAGTGGCACCTGGCCGCCCGCCCGCACGGCGAGCCGACGCCGGAGGACTTCCGGTTGGTCGAGGTGCCGGTGCCCGACCCCGCCGAGGGGCAGGTCGTCGTCCGCATGGTGGCGATGTCGGTCGACCCGTACATGCGCGGCCGGATGCGCTCGACGCCGTCCTACGCGCCGCCCTGGGAGGTGGGCGAGGTGATGCGGGGCGGTGCGGTCGGCCGGGTGGTCGCCTCCCGCGCACCCGACCTGCCCGAGGGCGCCCTCGTGCTCACCGACGCGGCGTGGCGGGAGGTCGCCGTCCTGGACGCCGGTGCGGTCACCCGGCTGCCGTCGCTGACCGACGTCCCGCCGTCGTGGTTCCTCGGCGTGCTCGGCATGCCGGGCCTCACCGCGTACACCGGGCTGTTCCGGATCGCCGGGTTCACCACCGGGGAGGACGTCTACGTCTCCGCCGCCGCGGGTGCCGTGGGCAGCCTGGTGGGGCAGTTCGCCCGGCTGCGCGGCGCCAGACGGGTCGTGGGCAGCGCCGGGAGCCCGGCCAAGGTCGCCTGGCTCACCGGTGAGCTCGGCTTCACCGCCGCCTTCGACCACCACGACGGCCCGGTGGCGCTCTCGCTGGCCGAGGCCGCACCCGGCGGCATCGACGTCTTCTTCGACAACGTCGGCGGCGCGCACCTGGAGGCCGCGATCGGGGTGCTGCGGGTGCACGGGCGGGCGGCGCTGTGCGGGTCGATCTCCGGCTACAACGCCGTCGAGCCGCCGCCCGGCCCGCGCAACCTGGGGCTGATGGTCGGCAAGCGGCTGACGCTGCGCGGCTTCCTGGTCGGTGACCACGCCGACCTGCGGGAGGAGTTCACCGAGACGGTGTCGGGCTGGCTGCGGTCGGGTGAGCTCGTCGTCCGGGAGACCGTCTACGAGGGGATCGAGAGCGCCGTCCCGGCGTTCCTGGACCTGCTGCGCGGGGCCAACACCGGGAAGATGGTCGTCCGGCTGGCACCCGACCCCGACTGAGCCCGCGGGGTTCGGGGCAGTCTGGTGCGCATGTGGCTCTTCCTGACCCGCCGCTTCCGCATGTGGCTGGTGCTCTCCGTCGTCGTCCCGCTGACCTCCGGCCTGCTGCGCCGGGCCGGCCGCGCCCTGGAGCGGCGCACCGGCTCCACCCCGGTGAGCCGCACGCTGCTGCGCGCCGGTGACCTGGGTGACCGCGCCCGCGCCACGCTCCGTGGCGGGCGCCGCCGCTGGCGCCGGTGACGGCCGGCCCCGCCCTCGACTCCGTCCTGCCGCCCGGGCCGCTGCGGGCGCTGGCGGTGTTCTGCCACGGCGGCACTGTGGCCAGCCTCGAGCCGCCGCGGGAGCGGGCGCTGTCCCTGCTGCGGATGCGGGCGATCGAGCAGTTCGTCCGCGCGTCGTCCGCGGAGCAGGGGGTCGGCACGTACCTGGTCCGCTACCGGGTGGCCGGCTGGAACGCCGAGGCGGCCGACGCCTACGCCGACGTCCGCTGGACCCTCGACGAGCTGCGGGCCCGCCACGGCGAGGACGTCCCGGTGGTGCTGGTCGGCCACTCGATGGGCGGCCGAGCGGTGCTGCGCGCCGGCGGGGACCCGTCGGTGCGGGCGGTGTGCGCGCTGGCCCCGTGGACCCCGCCCGGCGAGCCGGTGGAGCACCTGCGCGACCGGACCGTGGCGGTGCTGCACGGGCGGGGAGACCGCTGGGTGCCGGCGGCGCTGTCGGCGGAGTTCGCCGTCCGGGCCCGGGACGCCGGCGCCCGGATCGCCCGGTTCACCATCGCCGGCGGCCACAGCATGGTGCGGCGCGCGCCGGTCTGGCACGCGTTCGTGCGGGACGTCGTCCTGGCCGGGGCGGAGCTGGCGCCGTGGCGGGCGGACCTGCGCGCGGCGCTGGAGCAGTCGGAGCTGGCCGTTCCGCTGTGAGTGGTCGGGGCCCGCTCGCGGCCGGCGCCGGCCTCCCGCCCGTGACTGCCGGGTCGGCCTCGCGCCGCACACGAGACGGGTCCCCGGCAGGCGGCTGAGCGCCGGGTGGGCCCGCGGCCCGCCCCCGCGTCCTGTCCCCGCCGCGCGGCCGCGACCGCCGCCGCGACCTCCTCCCGACAGGACCCCGTGCCCACCACACCCACCCCATGCCTCGACCCTCGACGACCGGTCCGGTCGTCCGCGTCCAGCCCGCGGCCGGGCCGAGGCGCTCGGCGCGGAGCTGGTCCGCGTCCACGACGACCTGCGGGCGCAGTTGCGGGACCTGCAGGCCGCGGCCGCGCCGCGCCCGACGGCCGCCGTCCGCTGCCGGCGCACTGCCCGGCCTTCTGCACGGCCCTCACCCGCCACCACACCGGGGAGGACGCCGGCGCCTCCCCCGCGCTCGCCGCGGCGTTCCCCGAGCTGCGCCCGGTGCTGGAGGAGATGGCCGAGGACCACGCGATGATCTCCGGCATCGTGCTGCGGATCGAGCAGCTCGCCGGAGAGCTGGCCGCGGGCACCGGCGGCTGGCCGGGGAGCTCGACGGCCTGGCCGCGATCATGGAGTCGCACTTCGCTCGCGTTCGAGGAGCGCCGCATCCGCGAGGCCCTCGACACGCTCGACGGCTCCGCGGCGGACTCGCTCGGCGCCTGAGTGGTGACGCGCTCCGGCCCGGGTAGGTCCGCTGCGTGGAAGAACTGCTCGCCGAGGTCGTGGGCGTCCTGGTCACGGTCGTGGAGGCCTGTGGCGCCGCCGTCATCATCATCGGGGCGGTGTGGGCCTTCGTCCGGTTCCTCTGGGTGGGCCTGCGCGACCGGAGCGCGGCGGCCTTCGTCCCGGTACGGCTCACCCTCGGCCGGTTCCTCGCTCTCGGCCTGGAGTTCCAGCTGGCCAGCGACGTCCTCCGGACGGCGGTGGCGCCCAGCTTCCGGGAGCTCGGACAGCTGGCCGCGGTGGCGGCCATCCGGACGGCGCTGAACTACTTCCTCGGCAGGGAGATCGCCGAGGAACGCCGGCAGGTCGCCGAGGACCAGGGCCGGGGGACCGTCGACCCCGCCGACCAGCACCAGGGGCGGACGGTGTGATCGAACAGGTGACCGGCGTGGCAGCGACCGCGGTCGTCGCCGCTGCGCTGGTCTGCGGGGTCCTCGCGCTGGCGGTGACCCGCCGGCCACCGCTGGCCCTCACCGTGTTCCTGGACCTGCTCCTGGCCGCCGGCCTGCTGCGCCTGGCCGGCGACCCGAGCTGGCAGGCCCTCGCCGTCGCGGCCGCCGTCGTCGCCCTCCGGCGGGTCGTGGGGGCGGGACTGCGCACGGCGCGGCGCGCCTGGTCGGGCCGGCCCCCATCCCCCGGCCGGCGACGGCTGCCACCCCTGGGACAACTGGTCCGGCCCGCCTGGCGCGCCTGAGCGGAGTGCGAGGGGGCGAGGATCCCTCGCCCCTCGCACTCCGCTGCAGGCTCAGGAGAACAGCGCGCTGTAGCCGTTGAGCGCCGGCTGGCCGCCGAGGTGGGCGTAGAGCACGGTGGACGACGGGTCGATCTCGCGCCGGCCGACGAGGTCGATCGTCGCGGCCATCGACTTCCCCTCGTACACCGGGTCGGTGACCATGCCCTCCGTGCGGGCGGCCAGCTCCATCGCGCGGATCGTCGTCTCGTCGGGGATGCCGTAGACGCCGGCGTGGTAGCGCTCGTCGAGCTCGACGTCGTCGCGGGTGAGCTCCCGGCGCAGGCCGATCCGCGAGCCGGTGCGCTGGGCGATGCGCAGCACCTGGTCCCGGGTCTCCGCGGGCTTGGCCGAGGCGTCGATGCCGAGCACCCGCCGCGGCCGGGCGCCGTCCTCCTCCAGCTTGGCGAAGCCCGCCACCATCCCGGCCTGCGTCGAGCCGGTCACCGAGCAGACGACGACGGTGTCGAAGAAGACCCCGAGCTCGGCCTCCTGCGCGGCCACCTCCTCCGCCCAGCCGGCGAAGCCCAGCCCGCCCAGGGGGTGGTCGCTCGCCCCGGCCGGGATCGCGTAGGGCCTGCCGCCGTCGGCCTCGATCCCGGCGAGCGCGGCCTCCCAGCTCTCCTTGAACCCGATGCCGAACCCGGCCTTGACCAGCCGGACGTCGGCCCCGGCCAGCCGGCTGATCAGGATGTTGCCGACCTTGTCGTAGACGGCGTCGGGCCAGTCGACCCAGCTCTCCTGCACGAGCACGCACCTCAGCCCGACCCGCGCGGCGACCGCGGCCACCTGGCGGGTGTGGTTGCTCTGGACGCCGCCGATCGAGACCAGCGTGTCGCAGCCCTGCGCCAGCGCGTCGGCCACGAGGTACTCGAGCTTGCGGGTCTTGTTGCCGCCGAAGGCGATGCCGGAGTTCACGTCCTCCCGCTTGGCCCACACCGCGGCACCGCCGAGGTGCTCGGTGAGCCGGTCGAGCCGGTGCACCGGCGACGGGCCGAACAGCAGCGGGTAGCGGGGGAAGTCAGCGAGGGTCGACATCGGGCTCCTCCAGTTCGGACAGCAGCGCCGTCCAGATCTCGGTGGTCGTGGCGACGGCGGCGTCGACGTCGGAGGCCGCACAGGCGGCGATCAGGCGGTCGTGCAGGACGACGGACTCCCGGCCGTGCGCCGCGGCGAAGCGGGCCCGCTCCAGCCGGCGGACGGCGGGGGTGTAGCGGTCGATGGTCGCGGCGACGGCGGCATTGCCGCAGCGGGCGACCGGGACGGCGTGCAGCTCGTCGTCGGCGGCCAGCGCCGCGTCGACGTCCCCGGCCGCGACCGCGGCGGCGAAGCGCTCGTTGGCCGCCCGCATGGCGGCGACGTCGTCCGGGGTCGTGACCGGCACCGCCTCGCGGACCGCCAGCTCGTGCATCGCCCGGACGACGGCGGCGGCATCGCGGACGTCCCGCACCCGCAGCGGCGTCACCCGCGTGTGGCTCTGCGGCTTGGCCTCGACCAGGCCCTCGTCGGCCAGCCGGGCCAGCGCCGCGCGCACCGGGGCGACCGACAGCCCGAGGCGAGCGGCCAGCTCGGCGTCCTTGACCACCGCCCCGGGCGCGAGGTCGCCGGAGACGATCGCCTCCCGGATGCGCACGAGGGCGACGTCGCGCAGCAGCACGCGGCCGACCGGAGCGAGGGACACAACTGACATCTCAGATGTCAAATGCCGCCGCGTCAAGGCCGGGACGCTGCGGTCCTCGGCAGGAACGCACCTCGTGGCCGGCGACGGGCGCCGCGACCATCGACGGTGTGATCGACGACTGGAGCACGCCGCCCTCCGAGGCTGCCGCCCACTTCGCCCGGCGGCTCGCCGTGGAGACCGACGTCAGCGACGTCTCGGCGGCGCTGGGTTCCGGGACGCCGGGGTTCGTGCTGCTCGACAGCCGCAGCCGCGAGGCGTGGGAGCAGGGGCACGTCCCGGGCGCGGTGCACCTGCCCGGCCGGGAGATCGCCGACCGGGCGCCGGCCGAGCTGGACCGGTCCGTCCCGGTGGTCACCTACTGCTGGGGCCCGGGCTGCAACGGGGCCACCCGCGCCGCGCTGGCACTGGCGCAGCTCGGCTTCCGGGTGCGGGAGATGATCGGCGGCTTCGAGTACTGGGCCCGCGAGGGCCTGCCGGTGGAGACCGCCGCCGGCGTCTCGCGGGCCGTCGTCGACCCGCTCACCGCGCCGGCGGGGGCCCGCTGCGGCTGCTGATCAGCCGAGCGCCGGGGGCGGGTCGCCGGAGAGGCGCGCCCAGAGCAGCTCGTCGTGCTCGACCCCGTCGCCGTAGCGGTAGGAGCGGCGCAGCCGGCCCTCGAGGCTGAAGCCCGCCTTCTCCGCGACCCGTGCCGAGGCGGCGTTCTCCACGGCGTGGCACAGCTCCACCCGGTCGATGCCGAGGGCGGGGAAGGCCCAGCGACAGGCGGCGTCGACCGCGACGGGGGCCACGCCACGCCCCCGCGCCGCGGGCACGGTCCAGTAGCCGACCTCCGCGTCGCCCTGGCCGCGATCGATGGAGTGCAGGGACACCGAGGCGAGCAGCGCGCCCGCGGGATCGACGACGGCCCACGCGGCGCGGTCCTCGAGGGTCGGGTCCATCCGCACCCGCACCATCAGGGCGGCATCCTCCCTCGACACGGTGCCCGCCCCGCTCCACAGCCGGCAGGCCGGGTCCTGCAGGGCGGCGAACACTGCAGGGACGTCGTCCTCCCGCCAGGGCCGCAGGCGCAGCGCACCGGCGGCCAGCTCATCGGGGATCACGGGAGGGCATCGTGCCCCACGGCCCCGAGCGGAGTGCCAGGGGCGCGTCCTCCGCGCCGTGGGACTCCGCTGCCCCTTCAGGCGGGGACGGAGACGCCCACGCCGCCGCGGGTGTGCGCGCCGTACCGGGCGATCTCCCGGTCCAGGTCCAGCGGCGAGGTCATGGCGGCGCCCTCCATGAGCTCGGGGGTGATGAACTCGGCCGGCAGCAGCCAGGAGACCTCGAACTCCAGGCCGTCCGGGTCGTGGGCGTACAGGGCCTTGGTGGTCACGTGGTCGGACATCCCGACCAGCGCCCCGGCCTGCAGCAGCGCGTCGCGGATCCGGGCGAGCTCGGCGAGCGTGTCGACCTCCCAGGCCAGGTGGTACAGGCCGACGGTGCGGCGGCCGGCCTCGGACGCGCCGGCGCCCGCGCCGATCTGGAACAGGCCCAGGTCGTGGTCGTTGCTCGACCCCTCGGCCTGCAGGAACACCGCGGCGCCGGGGATCTCCATCTTCACCCGGAAGCCGAGCACGTCGCGGTAGAAGGCGTGGCTGCGGGCGACGTCGCGGACGTAGAGGACGGCGTGGTTGAGGCGCTGGACGGGCATGGTCGGGCTCCTGTCTCCGGTCGGACTGGGGCCAGTCTGCGCGGCTTTGCTTGAGAATTCAAGTATCTGTTCCGCCTCCCCGGGTAGGGGCGGGCCATGGACCACTCGCGCGTACCCGTCCTCGAGGCCCTGCAGGAGTTCCGCCGCCGGGGGGACGTCGTCTACGGCCCGCCCGGCCACAAGCAGGGCCGCGGCGCCGACCCGCGGGTGGTCGAGGTGGTCGGCGAGGGCGTGTTCGCCTCCGACGTCCTCTCGCTCAACGGGCTCGACGACCGGCGCGAGTCGCAGGCGATCACCACCCAGGCCGAGGACCTCATGGCCGACGCCGTCGACGCCGACAAGGCCTTCTTCTCCACCTGCGGCAGCTCGCTGTCGGTGAAGAGCGCGATGATCTCGGTCGCCGGTCCGGGCGAGGAGCTGCTGGTCAGCCGCAACGCGCACAAGTCGGTGGTGGCCGGGCTGATCATCAGCGGCATCCGGCCGGTGTGGGTGCACCCGCACGTCGACCCCGAGCGGCACCTGGCCCACCCGCCGGAGCCGGAGGACGTCCGCCGGGCGCTGGCCCGGCACCCCGACGCCAAGGGGATGCTGCTGATCACCCCGACCGACTGGGGCACCTGCGCCGACATCGCCGGCGTCGCGGAGGCCTGCCACGAGCGCGACCTGCCGCTCATCGTCGACGAGGCCTGGGGCGCGCACCTGCCGTTCCACCCCGACCTGCCGGCCTGGGGCATGGACGCCGGGGCGGACGTCGTCGTGACCAGCGTGCACAAGATGGGCGGGGCGATCGAGCAGAGCTCGGTGTTCCACCTCAAGGGCCAGCGGGTCGACCCGGACGTGCTCAAGCAGCGGGAGGACCTGCTCGGCACCACCAGCTCCTCGGCGCTGGTCTACCTCACCCTCGACGGCTGGCGGCGGCAGATGGTCGAGCAGGGCCGCGACCTGCTGGGGACGGCGATCGCCCGGGCGCTGCGGGTGCGGGAGGACGTGGCGGCCATGCCGGGCCTGGAGGTCATGGGCCGCGAGGTCATCGGCACCGGCGGCGCCTTCGACCTCGACCCGCTGGCGATCACCATCGACGTCCGGGGGCTGGGCATCACCGGCTTCCAGGCCGGCGACTGGCTGCGGGCCGCCTGCCACGTGGACCTGGGCTCGGCCGACACCTTCCGGGTCAACGCCCGGCTCACCCACGCCGACGACGACGAGACCGAGAAGGTGCTGGTCGACGCCCTGTGGGCGCTCGTCGACGCCGCCCCGTCGATGGAGCGCCCGCCGCGGGTGGACCTCCCCTCGCCGCCCGCCCTCGAGCTCGAGCAGGCCATGACCCCGCGGGAGGCCTTCTTCGCCCGCGCCGAGCAGGTCCCGGCGGCCGAGGCGGTCGGCCGGGTCGCCGCGGAGATGGTCAGCCCCTACCCGCCGGGAGTGCCGGTGCTGGCGCCCGGCGAGCGGATCGGTCAGGAGGTCGTCGACTACCTGACCAGCGGCGTCCGGGCCGGGATGCTCGTCCCGGACGCGGCGGACCCGTCGATGGAGACCCTCCGCGTCGTCTCATGAGCCCCGGGGCAGGCGCACGGTGACCGGTGCGGTCGACGTCGTCGTCCCGGTGTCGCTGCGCTTCCTCCTGCCGGGACGGGACCGGCACCGGGGCGTCCGGCGGATGCGGTTCGACCCGGACGCCACGATCGGCCACGTCGTCCAGGCCGCCGGGGTGCCGCTGACCGAGGTCGGCGGCCTCCGGGTCGACGGGACCCCCGCCGGCGCCACCGAGCGGACGCGGCCGGGGAGCACCGTGGAGGTGTCGGAGGCCGCCCGGCCGCAGCCGCTGCCGCCGGGTGGCTTCCTGCTGGACGTCGGGCTGGGCGCGCTGGCCCGCCGGCTGCGGCTGCTCGGGCTGGACGCCGCGTGGTCCAACGACGCCGACGACCCCGACCTCGTGGCCCGCGCGGCGGCGGAGGAGCGCGTCCTGCTCACCCAGGACCGCGGCCTGCTGATGCGGCGGGCGCTGCCCTCCGGGGCCCTGGTGCGCGGCGCCCGACCCGACGACCAGCTCGCCGACGTCCTCGACCGGTTCGCTCCCCCGCTGGCGCCGCTGACCCGGTGCACCGCCTGCGGCGCCCTGTTGCAGCCGGTCGCCAAGGCGGAGATCGCCGACCGGCTGCCGCCGGGGACGCGGCGGACCCACGACGAGTTCTCCCGCTGCCCGGCCTGCGGCCGCGTCTACTGGCGCGGCGCGCACGCCCGCCGGATCGGGGCGGTCGTCGCGGCGGCGGAGCGGCGGGGTGCCGGCACCGCGTAGGACAGCCTCACCTCGGCCCCCGGGGGCCACACGTTGGCCCCGGCGTGTCACCCGCGGCGGGCACAGGGAGGAGCGCCCACCCACCCGCTCCACCGCTGCGAGGCCGCCGTGTACCTCTCGAAGACCGAGGCCGCCGTCCTGCCCACCACCCTCGTCGGCGTCCCCAGACCGGCCCGCGACACGAGCGGCCGGCGGCGCATCTGGCCGCTGCTGGGCCCGGCCTTCGTCGCCGCGGTGGCCTACGTCGACCCGGGCAACTTCGCGACCAACTTCTCCGGCGGCGCCTCGTTCGGCTACACGCTGCTGTGGGTGATCGTGGCGGCCAACCTCATGGCGATGCTGATCCAGAGCCTCACCGCCAAGCTCGGCCTGGCGACCGGACGGGACCTCGCCACGCTCTGCCGCGAGCAGCTGCCGCGCCCGGTGACGCGGGGCCTGTGGCTGCAGGCCGAGGCGGTCGCCATCGCCACCGACCTGGCCGAGATCGTCGGCGGCGCGGTCGCGCTGTACCTGCTCTTCGGGGTGCCGCTGCCGATCGGCGGGGTCATCACCGCCGTCGTGGCGTTCGTGCTGCTGGCCGCGCAGTCCCGCGGGCACCGGCCCTTCGAGCGGGTGATCGCCGGGCTGCTGCTGGTGATCGGCCTGGGCTTCGGCTACACGCTGGTGGGCTCCGGCGTCGACGCCGGCGGGGTCGCGGGCGGCCTGGTGCCGTCGTTCTCCGGGTCGGAGAGCCTGCTGCTGGCCACCGGGATCCTGGGCGCGACGGTGATGCCGCACGTCATCTACGTGCACTCCGCGCTCACCCCGGGCCGCTACGGCGACGTGGTCACCGCCGGGCGCACCGCGTCCGGCCGCCGCCGGCTGCTGAAGGCCCAGCGGATCGACGTCCTGGTGGCGATGGGGCTGGCCGGGCTGGTCAACGCCGCGATGCTGGTGATCGCCGCGCAGCTGTTCACCGCCGACGACGGCATCGCCTCGCTGGAGAGCGTGCACGCGGGGCTGGGCGACCAGCTCGGCACCGGAGCCGCCCTGGCCTTCGCCCTCGCGCTGCTCGCCTCGGGTTTCGCCTCCTCGTCGGTCGGCACCCACGCCGGCCAGGTGGTCATGGCCGGCTTCCTGCGCCGGCACATCCCGGTGCTCGCCCGCCGGCTGATCACCCTGGCGCCGGCCCTGGCGGTGCTCGTCCTCGGCGGCGACCCGACGACGGCGCTGGTCTGGTCGCAGGTGGTGCTCTCCTTCGGCATCCCGTTCGCCCTGGTGCCGCTGCTGTGGCTGACCGCCCGTCGCTCGGTCATGGGCAACTGGGTCAACCGGCCGGTCACCACGATCGCCGGTGCGGTCGTCGCCGCGCTGATCATCGGCCTGAACGCCCACCTGCTGCTGGGCTTCGTCCTCGGGTGAAGGACACCCCCTGCCCCCCACCGCGAGCCTGCGAGCGGCGGGGAGCAGGGGGCCGGGCGCCATGATCACGGGGGCACCGGCGGACGGGGGACACCGGCGGACGGCGGCAGCGGCGGAGCGGGCTAGGCTGGCACCACAACCGAACACACACAGCAGGGGAGCGCTTCGGCGCTGAGAGTGCGGGATCCCGCAGACCCTCGAACCTGATCCGGGTCATGCCGGCGCAGGGAGTCTGGAGGAAGTCATGGCCGAGCAGGCCGTCCGTCCGTCGTCGACTGCGCCCACCGGGGCGCGTGCGCGCTGGCGCACCGTCGACATCGTCGTCACCGCCGTCCTGGGCGTCGCCTTCGGCGTCGTCTTCTGGGCCTGGGGCCTGCTGTGGGCGGGCACGGGCACGGCCTTCGCCGCCTTCCCGCCCGCGCAGGCGTTCATGTACGGCGTCTGGCTCATCCCCGCCGTGCTCGCCCCGCTGGTGGTGCGCAAGCCCGGCGCCGGCCTGTTCGCCGAGCTGGTCGCCGCGATCGTCTCCGCGCTCCTCGGCTCGGCGTGGGGGACGACGACGATCGTCTACGGCCTGCTGCAGGGCCTGGCCGGCGAGGCGGGGTTCGCCGTCGCCCGGTACCGCCGCTTCGGCTGGCCGCAGGCGCTGCTGTCCGCGGCGCTGGCCGGCGCGATGGCCGCCGTCCTCGACCTCGTCTACTACTACCCGGACTGGACCGCGGGCTGGAAGACGACCTACGTGGCGCTGGTCGTGGCCAGCACCGCCGTCATCGCCGGGCTCGGCAGCACGGCGCTGACCCGCGCGCTGGCCGCCAGCGGTGCGCTCTCGGCGTTCGCCTCCGGCCGCACCCGGGTCTGACGCTGACCGGTGGTGCCCCGGCCGCCGTCCGGCTGGCCGGGTGGGGCTTCCGGCACGCCACCCGGCGGGCCTGGGCGGTCCGGGACGTCGACCTGGTGGTCGCGCCCGGTGAGCGGGTGCTGCTCACCGGAGCCTCCGGGTCGGGCAAGTCCACGCTGCTGCGGGCGCTGGGCGGGCTGCTGGAGCCCGAGAGCGGGGATGCCGTCGGCGAGCTGACCGTCGACGGGCAGCCGCCCGACCGGCGGCGGCAGCGCGTCGGCATGGTCTTCCAGGACCCCGACTCGCAGCTGGTCATGACCCGCGCCGGGGACGACGTCGCCTTCGGGCTGGAGAACGTCGGCACCCCGCCGGCCGCGATCGGGCCGGCCGTGGACGCCGCCCTGGCCGCGGTCGGTTTCGACCTCGGCCGGGACCGGGCGACCGGCGCCCTCTCGGGCGGGCAGAAGCAGCGGCTGGTGCTGGCCGGCGCGCTCGCCCCCCGTCCCGGCCTGCTGCTCCTCGACGAGCCCACCGCCCAGCTGGACCCGGACGGCGCCGAGCTGGTGCGCGGCGCGGTCTCCCGGGCCGTCGCCGACCGGAGCGCCACGCTGGTGGTCGTCGACCACGACGCCGCGTCCTGGCTGCCGCTGGTCGACCGCGTCGTCGAGCTGCGGGCGGGCGGCGGCGTGGTGGAGCACGGTCCGGGGTGGGCCCCTGCTCCGCTGCGCCTCCCCGACCGGCGCGCGCACCCCGCCGGGGCGGTGCTGCTGACGGCGGAGGCGGCCGGCTACACCCACCGCGGCGCGGCCACCCCGGCGCTGCCGCCGGCCGACGCCGTCCTCCGGGCGGGCCGGACCCTGGCCGTCACCGGTCCCAACGGCACCGGCAAGTCCACGCTGGCGCTGCTGCTGGCCGGCCTGCGGGCACCCACGACCGGCCGGGTCACCGCTGGGCCGGCGCTCACGGCGGGGCTGCGGCGCCCGGACCGGCCGCCGTCCCGCTGGCGGGCCGGCGAGCTGGTCGCCCGGGTCGGCACCGTCTTCCAGCACCCGGAGCACCAGTTCCTCACCGGCCGGGTGCGCGACGAGCTCTCGCTCGGCCCGCTGCGTGCCGGCGCCGGCGAGGGTGCGGCCCACCGGCGCGCCGACGAGCTGCTGGAGCGGCTCGGCCTGGCGCCGCTGGCCGACGCCAACCCCTTCACCCTCTCCGGCGGGCAGCAGCGGCGGCTGTCGGTCGCCACCGCGCTGGCCACCGGGCCCCCGGTCCTGGTGCTCGACGAGCCGACCTTCGGCCAGGACAGGGACACCTGGTCGGAACTCGTGGCCCTCCTGGCCGAGCAGCAGGACGGCGACCGCGCCCTGTGCCTGGTGACCCACGACGCCGACGTCGTCGCCGCACTGGCCGACGACGTCCTGAGCCTCGGGGTCCCGGTGGCGGTCCCGTGACCCCGCCGCTCGCCCTCGGCCCGGTGCGCCCGGTCCCGCTGTCGGCGGTGAACCCGGTCGCCCAGCTGGGCGCCATCGCCGTCCTCACGGTCGTGCTGCTGGTCAGCGGCGACCTGGTCACCCCGGCGGTGGTGCTCGCGGCCGAGCTCGCGCTGCTGCCGGCCGCCGGGCTCACCACGCCCCGGGAGGTCCTCCGCCGGACCTGGCCGCTGCTGCTCAGTGCGGCCGGGGTCGCCTGGGTCAACGTCGCCTTCGGCGCGGCCGACGGCGCGACGGCCTGGCTAAGCGGCGCCACCTGGGGCCTGCGGGTCATCGCGCTGGCGCTGCCCGGGATCCTGCTCGTGGCCTCCACCGACCCGGTCCGGCTGGCCGACGCGCTCACCCTGCACTGGCGCGTGCCGACGCGGTTCGCCTACGGCGCCCTGGCCGCGCTGCGCCTGGTCCCGCTGCTGGCCGCGGAGTGGGAGACCATCCGGCTGGCCCGGCGGGCCCGGGGTGTCGACGCGGGGGCGAACCCGGCGGCCCGGGCCCGGCTGCTCGCCGGCACGGCGTTCGCCCTGCTGGTGGCGGCGATCCGGCGCGGCACCCGGCTGGCGACGGCGATGGACGCCCGCGGGTTCGACTCCGGCGTCCCCCGCTCCAACGCCCGCGGCTCGGTGCTGCGCGCCCGCGACGGCTGGTTCGTCGCCGGCGCGGTCGCCGTCTGCGCCGCCGCCGTGGCGCTGAGCGTGACCACCGGGGCCTGGGACCCGCTGCTCGGCTGAGGCCCCGGGGCCGTCAGGCCGCGGGCACCGGGCGGCGGGACCGGCCGGGCAGCACGAGGTTGAGGACGACGGCGACCACGGCCGCGACGACGATCCCCGAGTCGAACAGCGCCCCCCACTCGCCGGTGACGCGGTCCACGGCGTCCGGCGCGGCGGCGATCCCCCGGCCCAGGCCCACCGAGAGCGCCACGATCAGCAGCCCGCGGGTGTCCAGGCCGTCCTTGCTCAGCAGCTGCACGCCGATCGCGCACACCATGCCGAACAGGACCAGCACGCCCCCGCCGAGCACCGCCGGCGGGATCGCGGCCAGCACCGCCGCGACCTGCGGGAGCAGGGACAGCCCGACGAGGACGAGCGCGCCGATGGTCACCACGTGTCGGCTCATCTGCCTGGTGAGGGCGACCAGGCCGATGTTCTGGCTGAACATCGTCGTCGGCAGGGCGCCGAACACCCCGCCGAGGACGGCGCTGCCGCCCTCGGCCAGGATGCCGCCGCGCAGCTCGCGGGCGGTGGCCGGGCGCCCCGCCCCGCCCTCGGTCACCGCGTGGACGGTGCCCACCGAGTCGACCATGTTGACCACGCCGACGACGGCCATCGAGAGCACCGCGACGAGCGGGAAGGACACCCCGAACTCGAACGGGGTGGGCACGGCCACCAGCGGCCGGTCGCCGACGCCGGAGAGGTCCAGCAGGCCCAGCGGGATCGCGACCAGGTAGCCGACGACGACGGCGACGAGCACCGAGGCCGTGCACAGCAGCCCGCGGCAGAACTGGTTGAGGACCACGGTCAGCACGAGCACGAGCGCGGCGACGCCCAGGTCCACCGGCGAGCCGAAGTCGGGTGACCCCACGCCACCGGCGGCCAGGTTGACGCCGCTGGGCAGCAGTCCCAGCCCGATCACCAGGATGATCGTCCCGGTCACCACGGGCGGGAAGAGGAACGCGATGCGGTGGATGCCCAGGGCGATCGCCACCTGGACGGCGGCGGTCACCAGCACCCCGCCCAGGACGGCGGACAGCCCGTACTCCCCCGCGAGCGGGACGGCGACGGCGATGAACGCGAAGCCCGAGCCCATCATCAGGGGCAGCCGGCTGCCGACCGGGCCGATGCCGACGGTCTGCAGGAGGGTGGCCAGCCCCGCGCACAGCAGCGCGGCCTGGACCAGCAGGACCGCCTCGCCGGTCGTCGCGCCGATGACGCCGGCCAGGAGGATCGCCGGCGTGAGGTTCGACGTGAACATCGCCAGGACGTGCTGCAGCCCGAGCGGCACCGCGACGGTCCACGGCGGGCGGGCATCGGGGTCGGCGCGGTCGTGGGCCGGGGCGGTCGTCGGCTCGGTGGTGGTCATCGGGACTCCTGGGGCTGGGCGTCGGTCCGCCAGCAGGGTCGCGGAGCTCTGTTCCGGGCCGGTGTCGTCCCCATTGCGGTGCGGGGGCCCCCGGGCCGGGGCGCTACGGTGCCGCCCGTGCCGACGCGCTACGTGGTGCTGCTCCGGGGCGTCAACCTGGGGCGGGCGCGGCAGATGGGGATGCCCGAGCTGCGGGAGACCCTGACCGCGCGCGGCCACGGCGGCGTCCGCACCCACCTGCGCAGCGGCAACGTGGTCCTGGACAGCCCGTTGTCCGCCGACGAGCTGACCGCCGACGTCGAGGCGGCGCTGCGGGAGCGGTTCGGCTTCGAGGTCCCCGTCGTCGTCCGGACCGGGACGGAGGTCGCCGACCTGGTGGCCGCCGACCCGCTCGGTGCCGTCGCCACGGACCCGGCCCGGCTGCTCGTCACCTTCCTGCGTCGGCCGCCGGACCCCGAGCGGGTGGCCGCGCTGCCCCCGGCGGACCGTGGCGAGTACCGGGTCGTCGGCCGGGAACTGCTGCTCTGGCTGCCCGACGGGATCGCCGGCACGCCGCTGGCGTCGTGGCGCTGGGACACGCTGCTCGGCGTGCCGGGGACCTCGCGGAACTGGAACACCGTCCGGAAGCTGGCCGATCTGGGCGCCGTGTGACACCTGTTACAGCCAGGTTTAGCGGGGGGCCGGTGGTGCCATACGCAGGTGTTCGGCTCGCCCGCGGGCCGCAGCGAGGTGCGCCTCCGGGCGACGAGCACGTGAGGGGACCAGCGGCGTGACACGGGAGACGGCCGGGCCGGTCTGGCCGTCGGCCACTCCTCCGGCGGCCCGCGAGGGCCTCCGGTGGGAGCTCGCCGACGTCGCCGAGCTGCCGCGGGTCCGGGCGGAGCTGCGTCGGCACCTCAGCGCCGTCGACCCCACCACGGTCGACCTCCGCGACCGGCTGGTGCTCGCCCTCGACGAGATGGCCTCCAACGCACTGCGGCACGGTGGCGGTCGGGTGGCCGCGGCGGTCCGCGGAACCGGGGCGGGCTGGCTGATCGAGGTCTCCGACAGCGCGGCCGCCACGCCGCCGACGCCCGCGGTGGGCCGCGACCCCAGCGAGGGCGGCCTGGGGCTCTACCTCATCGCGGAGCTGGCCACCGACCACGGCTGGTACGTCTCCGCCGGCGCCAAGCACGTCTGGGCCGTCCTGAGCTCCTGAGCGGCCCCGTCCAGGGGCTCGCCGCGAGCCTGCGAGCGGTGAGGAGGACGGGTCCTCCTACTGCGGGTGCAGGCGGATGGCGACCAGGGCGATGTCGTCCTGCAGGCCCTCCGGCCGCAGCCGCTCGATCACCGCGTCGCAGAACTGCTCGAGGGGCAGGCTGCCCAGCTCGGCCAGCGCGCCGCGCAGCCGGGCGATGCCCTCGTCCAGCGGCAGGTCACGCCCCTCCACCAGGCCGTCGGTGTAGAGCAGCACGGTGGCGCCGCGCCGGAAGGTCACCGCGTGCTCGCTGCGCCGGGCGGCCGGGTCGACGCCCAGCATGAGCTCCGGGCGCTCCCCGGCGAGCTCCTCCACCCGCCCGTCGGCGTGCAGCAGCAGGGGCGGAGGGTGCCCGGCGTTGGACCAGCGCAGGCTGGTCAGCCCGGCGGCGCGCTGCTCCGGCGTCTGCTCGACCCGCGCGACGGCCGCGGTCGCCATCGTGCGCATGCCCAGGCCCTCGATCGCGGCGTCGAGGTCGGCGAGGACCCGGGCCGGGCCGACGTCGGGCCGGTGCGCGATGCCGCGCAGCATCCCGCGCAGCTGGCCCATGGCGGCCGCGGCGGCGGTGTCGTGGCCGACGACGTCGCCGATGACCAGCACGGTCGACCCGTCGGGCTGCAGGAAGGCGTCGTACCAGTCGCCGCCCACCTCGGCGACCTGGACCGCCGGCAGGTAGCGCACCACGATCTCCGCCGAGTCGGCGGACGGCGGCTCGGTGAGCAGGCTGCGCTGCAGGCCCTCGGCCAGGCTGCGCTGCTGCTCGTAGAGGCGGGCGTTGTCCAGCGCCAGCGCCATCCGGGAGGCGACCTCCTGCGCGGCCGCGACGTCGTCGGCGCCGACCCGCGGCCGGTCGGGCGACCGGTAGACGCTGAGCGCGCCCAGCGTGCGCCCGCGGGCCGACAGCGGCAGGGTCAGCGCCGTCCGCGGTGCCAGCTGCCAGAACAGCTCCGCCGCCTCGCCGGTCAGGGTGTTGCCCACCGTGGCCCCGACGTCGTCGACGGTGAGCGTCCGCCCCGAGGCCAGCGCCCGCATGACCGGTGCGTCGGGGCGGATGGCGGCGAGGCGCAGGCCCGCATAGCGCTCCACCGCGGGCCGGACGTCCGGGTCGCCGTGCCACGAGCCGACGTCCCGCATCCGGCCGTCCTCCCCCGCGAGGCTGACGATCGCCCAGTCGCCCAGCACGGGGACGACCGCCTCGGCCAGCCGCTGCAACGCGGCCTCCTCGCCCTTGCCGGCGGTCAGCGTCTCGGCGGTCACCGCGCTGACCTCGGCGATCATCGCCAGCCGGGCGGCACCCGCACGCGCCCGCTCCTCGGCCGCCCGGCGCTCGGTGACGTCGAGGAAGTACACCGACAGCCCGTCGGGGCCCGGCCACGCCCGCACCTCGTACCAGGCGTCCAGCGGCGGCGGGTAGTAGGCCTCGAAGACCCGCTCCTGGCCGGTGGCCGCCGCCCCGCGGTAGTGGACCTCGAAGTCGCTGTCCACGGCGTGCGGGTAGAGCTCCCAGATGTCGCCGCCGAGCAGCTCGGCGCGGGAGCGGCCCAGCACCCGCTCGGCCTCGGCGTTGACGTAGGAGAACCGCCACTGCCGGTCGAGGGCGAAGAACGCCGCGTTCATCGACTCCAGCACCCGGGCGACGCGGGCGTCGGCGTGCCGGTGGTCGGTGGTGTCGTAGCCGGCACCGAGCAGGCGGACGGCGACCCCGTGGGCGTCGGCGAGCGCCCGGCCGCGGCCCTGCACCCAGCGGGTCTCCCCGGTGGGCAGGACGATCCGGAACTCCGCGTCGTACTCGCCGACCGCGTCGATGGCGCCCTGCAGGGCCGCCAGGGTCCGGTCCCGGTCGTCCAGGTGCACCCGCGCGGCGAAGGCGTCGATGGTCTGGTCGAACGTCGCGCGGTCGTAGCCGAAGATCGCCAGCAACCGGTCGTCCCAGGTGAGCCGGCCGGTGACCAGGTCCCAGTCGAAGCTGCCGATGCCGGCGGCGTCGATCGCGAGGTCGAAGCGGAGTCGGGCGAGCTCGGGCTCGGGGTACCCGGCCACCGGGCGCGGCCGGTCCACGCTCACGTCTCGAGTCACTCGCAATCCAGGGGCCGGGCGGCGGGGGCTGACGCGGCTCGGCCGCGGCCTGGCCGGTGCCCGCGGGGAGACGGCCGGCTGGTCCTTTGTCTCACGGCGTGGCCCTCCGTACAACAGGTGTGGCGGGATCGACACCGCGGACGGGTCCCGCCCCCGGGGGCAGGGAGGGCGGGACCCGAGCGGTCGCGAGCGACCGCGTCGTCGTGGAGCGTTCCTCCACCCTGGGGAACGAGCCTGCTGCCCAAGGGTCACGCCTCGCCGGGAGAACGACCGACGGCGGGCGCCCCCGGTCCGGGAGGGCGCCCGCCGTCGGGCGGGGAGGGGCGGACGGTCGTCGTCCGCCGGCACGAGGGTCACGTCCTGCGTGCGGGCGTCCAGCGTCACGGCGCCCGGCGAGCACGGCGGCTCCGTGGCCCGGCCGGTCTGCTGCGTCGACTCCCGGCCGCGCCGGGGAGGCGACCCGGCGGCGCGGACCCGCGACGGCGCCCGGCGAGGTCGTGCCGGTCGGACCCGGGGGCGCGGGTGCCGGCGGATGACCTGGTCCCTCCCGCGGACGGCGGCCCGGTGCCGCGAGCCGGCCGCCCAGCGGTCTGCGCCTCCCTGGTGGGTCCGCGCGCTGCGTCGGGGCGCAGTCGGCGGGAGGTCGAGGCGAGTACCGGTGGAGCGGGACGACTGGGGCGGCGGGTGCCACCGTCACGAGGGGACGGGCGGGGCGGTGCGAGGTCGGCCAGGAGGAGCGAGACGGTGCCGAGGCGACGGTCGCGGTCACCGGAGGGGGAAGGCGGTGACCGGCAGCCGGCGGGCTGGCGGGGGTGCGGTGGACGGCGTCCGCGGCGAGGGCCGTGGTCGCGCTGGGATCAGCCGGACGGCGATCCCCGGGCCGGGGGTGGCCGCGGGTCACCCCGCGCCCGGGCCGGGGCGGAGGCCCGGGGCGTTCCTCGGCGGTGCCCGGCCGGCGCGGTTCCCGGGGAGGGGGTGGGCCGCGGTGCCGGCACCTGCCGGGCGAGCGGGGGGACCACCGGGACGCGGGGCGGAGCGACCGGCCGGGGAGCCCGGGCCGGACGGAGCGCCGCGGCGGGGGAAGGCGCCGCGGGCTGGATCGTGGGGGTGTTCGGCAGCTCGGTGAGCACCACCGGGCCGTCGGGACGGAGAGCCGGGGGGACCGGGCGGCCCCACGCGAGGTGGGCGCCGTCGGGCCCGGCACCCCAGAGGGCCAGGCGGCGGACGAGCCCGCGCAGCCGGGCGCGCAGGCTCGGCCGCGCCGGCTGGTCGGCCGCCGGCCGGGGGGCGGCGGCCGGCGGCTCCGGCACCGGTGCGGCGGAGGACGCCGGCGCGGCCGGGCGGGGCCGGGGCGCCGGCACCGGCCGGGCGACCGGGAGGGAACGGGCCGGCCGCCGGGCCGCACCCGGGCGCAGCACGGCCGCCCGGCCCGGCCGCGGCCGGCGCAGGGGCAGCTCGTCGGCGCGCTCGAGCACGTCGAGCAGGCCGCTGAGGGTCAGGTCGTCCGCCACGCGGGACGCGCGGGTCACGGGTGCCCGGTCCAACGCCATGACGTCCTCCTGCAGGTAGTTGCCGCGACCGGGGAAGGTGCCGCGGACAAGGAGAAAGGTAGGGACGGCGGCCCGCGCGGACGGCCGTTCGGGACACCTCCCGGAGAGCGCGTGACCGAACCGTTGCAGCGGGTCTCCGCACCGGCCGGTGACCCCGCGCTCGTCCCAGGGCCTTGTCGACAAGCCGTGCCCTCCCGAGCGTGGGAGCCGCTGGTCAGGGGCTCGGTCACCCCGGGACCCGCTGGGGCGCGCCCGCGTGTCGGGGCCCGGTCCGCCGGGTCGGTCCCGGTTTGCCGGGTCGGTCCCGCCTGCCGAGACTCGACCGGTGACCGGACCGGCCGAACCCGAGACCAGGCTGCGCCGCGCAGTCAGCGGCAGGCTCCTCTACCTCTTCGTCCTCGGGGACGTCCTCGGCGCGGGCGTCTACGCCCTCGTGGGCGAGGTGGCCGCGGAGGTGGGTGGCGCCATCTGGGTGCCGCTGGTGCTGGCGCTCCTGCTGGCCCTGCTGACGGCCGCCTCGTACGCCGAGCTGGTCACCAAGTACCCGAGGGCGGGCGGGTCGGCGGTGTTCGCCGAGCGGGCGTTCCGGCGCCCGGTGGTCGCGTTCCTCGTCGGCTTCTGCATGCTCGCCGCCGGGGTGACCAGCGCGGCCGGCCTGGCCCTGGCCTTCGCCGGCGACTACCTGGGCGTGTTCCTCGACGTGCCCGCCGCGCCGGCGGCACTGGTGTTCCTGCTCCTCGTGGCGCTGCTCAACGCCCGGGGGATCAAGGAGTCCCTGCGGGCCAACACGGTGATGACGCTGGTGGAGGCCTCCGGCCTGGTGCTCGTCGTCGTCCTCGGGGCCGTGGTCCTCGGCCGGGGGGACGGCGACCTGGGCCGCACCGTGGAGTTCCCGCCCGGGGTCTCGGCGGGCTCGGCGGTCCTCGGCGCGGCGCTGCTCGCCTACTACTCCTTCGTCGGCTTCGAGACCTCGGCCAACGTCGCCGAGGAGGTGCGCGACGTGCGCCGGGTGTACCCGCGGGCGCTGTTCGGCGCGCTGCTCACCGCGGGCGTGGTCTACGTGCTCGTCGGCCTCACCGCCGCGGTGGTGCTGCCACCGGAGGAGCTGGCCGGCTCCAGCGGCCCGCTGCTGGACGTCGTCCGGGCCGCGGACGCCGGCATCCCCGACCAGCTGTTCGGCCTCGTCGCCCTGATCGCGGTCGCCAACGGCGCGCTGCTGACGATGATCATGGCCAGCCGGATGGCGTTCGGCATGGCCGAGCAGGGCCTGCTGCCGCGGGCGCTGGGCCGGGTGCTGCCGGGACGCCGCACCCCCTGGGTGGCGATCGCCGTGACGACGGCGGTGGCGATGGTGCTGACCGCGACCGGCTCGCTGGCCGCGCTGGCCAACACCGTCGTCCTCCTGCTCCTGCTGGTGTTCCTCAGCACGAACACCGCGGTGCTGGTGCTGCGCCGCGACCGGGTGGAGGCCGACCACTGGCGGGCGCCGACGGTGCTGCCGGTCCTGGGCATCGCCTCCTGCCTGCTCCTGCTGGCGCGGCAGGAGGCGGGGACGTGGGTGCGCGCCGGGGTGCTGCTGGCGGTGGGCGTGCTCCTGCACGCCGGGACGCAGGTCGCGCGCCGGCGGCGGGACCGGACCGAGCCCCGGGAGCGCTCCGTCGCCGGCTGACAGGATGGCCCGGTGGCCGACCGCACCCCGCTGGTGATCGACACCGACCCGGGCATCGACGACGCGCTGGCGATCCTGCTGGCCCTGGCCAGCCCCGAGGTGGACCTGCGGCTGGTCACCACGGTGCACGGCAACGTCGAGCTGGCGCAGACCACCGACAACGCGCTGCGGGTGCTGCACCTGGCGGGGCGCTCGGACGTCCCGGTCGCCGCCGGAGCCCGGGACTCGCTGGTCTACCGGCAGCCGGAGCGGGCCGGGCACGTGCACGGCGGCACCGGACTGGGCGGGGTGCAGCTGCCGGCCTCCCCGGCCGCCGTCGACCCGCGTCCGGCCGTGGTGGCCCTCGCCGAGCTGCTGCTGGCCTCGGAGACGCCGGTGACCGTGGCCGCGATCGGGCCGTGGACGAACATCGCGCTGCTGCTGGCCACCTACCCCGAGGCCGCCGACCGGATCGGCCGGCTGGTGCTGATGGGCGGTTCGGCCGGCCGGGGCGGGAACGTCACCGCCGCTGCGGAGTTCAACGTCTGGGCCGACCCGGAGGCCGCCCAGCGGGTGCTGGGCTCGGGGGTGCCGACCGTGCTGGTCGGGCTCGACGTCACGGTCCCGACGGTGCTGGACGCCGACGGGATCGCCCGGTTCGCCGCCGCGGGGCCGATCGGGGCGACGGCGGCGGCGGTCCTCCAGCAGTACGTGGACCACGCCCGCGCCCAGTACGGGACGACGGGCGTCGTCGTCCACGACGCACTGGCCCTGACCGAGGCGATCGTGCCGGGCACCGTGGGCACCGCGCGGCGCGACGTCGTCGTCGACACCACCCTGGGCGCCGGCCGCGGCCAGACCCTGGTCGACCGGCGCACCGTCTCCGACTCGCCCACCGCCGTCGAGGTGGCCGAGACGGTCGACAGCCCGGCCGCGGTGGAGTTCCTGGTCAGCCGGCTGGAGGCGCTGAGCCGGGGCGCTCGGTGACCCGGCCGCCGTCGTGCGTGGAGTCCACGATGCCGGCGGCGATCTCCCGCAGCTTGCGGTTGTAGCGCTGGGAGGCCTCGCGGAGGATCTCGAAGGCCTGGTCGGCGTCCACCCGGCGCTGGGCCATCAGCACGCCCTTCGCCTGCTCGATGACCGCCCGCGACTCCATCGCCAGCCGCATGTTGCGGGCGTGCTCGGCGAGCCGGTCGTGCGCGTCGGCGTTGGCCACCGCGACCGCGAGCGCCTCGGCCACCGCGCGGCCGACCTCCTCCGCCTCCGGTGCGGCGAAGGCCGCCGGTTGCGAGGAGTAGACGTTGAGCGCGCCGATCGCGCTGCCCTGGTACGGGAGGGGCACCGAGAGCGAGCTGCGGACGCCGACCTCGGTGACGCGGGCCGTGTAGTCCGGCCAGCGCTGCTCGGTGTGCATGTCGTCGATCCGCAGCACCACCCCGGCACGGCCGGCGTCCATGCAGGGCCCGTGACCGCGCTCGTACTGGATCTCGTCGGCGGCCAGCGCCATCTCGCCGGTGTGCGCGGCGGTGAACGCCTTGTCCCCGCGGATCAGGGTGATGGACGTCGACTCCGCACCCGGGATGGCGCGGCTGGCCAGGTCGGTGATCTCACCGAGGACGTCGGCGAGGGCGCGCTCGGCCAGGACCACCCGGGAGAGGTCGCGCAACATCTCGTCCACGCGGCCAGTCTGCCCTGCCCAGACCTCCCGTGAGGACCCCCCGGATCCCGGCGCGACCCCACCCGCTTCTGCAGGACGCGGCCGTTTCGGTCAGGATGGACCCCGGGCTGGCCGCGGACGGGCCGGGAGTCCGCCCAGCACCGGCGAGGAGGTCGCGATGGGCCAGGAGACGTGGCCGCACGCTCCCGTCCCCTCCATGCCCGGCGACGTCTGGCACTGGCAGCTGGACTCGATGCACGTCGTCTCCCGGGTGCGCGCCGACCTGCGTGCCCGCATCGCGCACCCGTCGGTCTGCTCGGCCTCCACCGACGACGCCCGCGACGGGCTGCTGCTCGTGTTCGAGGAGCTCGCGTCCAACGCCCTGCGGCACGGGGGTGGCGCCGTCCGCGCCCTGGTGGTGGCCGGCACCGACGGCTGGCTGCTCGACCTCAGCGACGAGGCGCCGGACAAGCCGCCGGTCCCCGCCGTCGACCGCGACCCCGCGTTGGGTGGCATGGGGCTGCACCTGGTGGCGCAGCTGTCCTCCGAGTACGGCTGGGAGAACCGGCCCGGCCGCAAGCACGTGTGGGCGCGGCTGCCCAACGGCCGCCAGCCGCTGGAGAGCGCCCAGGAGTGGGTGCCGGAGCCCCGGGCGCCGGAGATCCCCCGCCACCAGGACTGAGGCGGTGACATCGCGGTCCTACCGGACCGCACCGCGGCCAGGTGCCGTCCCCCCGCTGAGCTGAGCCCCTCCCGTGTCCCGATCGGGAGACCCGCAGAGCCCCCGCGACCGGTCCACCCCGCGGCCAGGTGCCGTCCCCGCCTACCTGCCGGCGCGGGTGACGGCGGCGCAGAACCGGTCGTGGTCCTCACGTACCTCCGCCATCGGTGCCAGCACCTCCTCCTGGGCCACGACGTCCACCGCGGCGCGCAGCCGCGCCTCGGCTCGGCGCGCCCGCCGCCGGGCACGCAGGCCCACGAACGGCCGGGCGACCAGGGCCAGCAGCGCCCCCGCCAGCAACCCGCCCACCAGCAGCAGCGTGGGCAGGGGCAACCCCTCCACCCGGGGCAGCGGGACGACGTCGTCGAGCTGGAACAGGCCCAGGGCCACCAGGGCCAGCAACCACAGCGCGCCGGCCAGCGCGACGAGGGTCAGCAGCCACTGCAGACCGCCGACCCCGCGCTGCCACAGCGGCGTGCGCGAGGGGCCCAGGTCGGTGCCGGCCACCGCACGGTCGAGCCGGTCGGCCAGCTGCTGCTCGGATACCTCGACGGTGCGCCGCAGGTCGTCCCGCCACGCCTGCGGCAGGCCCTCGCCGGCGGCCTCGCGCGCCTCGCGTACCGCCCGCGTCACGCCGGCCTGCTGCACCGCGCCGGCCGCCGGGAGCGACGTCCGGGAGCCCGCCGAACCCCCGCGTGCCGGGTCCTGCGCCGCGCCCAGGTGGAGCCGTTCCAGCGGGTCCGCGCGCAGCTTGCGGGTCCAGCGGACGACCGGCCAGCCGGTGGCCGCCGTCCCGCTGCGCCGGGTCGAGCGCGCCACGGCCGCCGCGACGGTCGGCACCCCGGCCGCCTCGGCCAGCGCGGCGGTGAGCTGCTCACGCTCCCGGCGTCCCACCCCGGGGCCGCCCTCGCCGCAGTGGGCCGACAACGCCCGGGCCACGTCGCGGACGTCCGCGGTGAGCCGGTCGGTGGCCGCGCGCCGGGCCGACACCCGCCGGGCGAGGTCGGCCCGGAGCTCGCCGAGGCCGGTGCCGGTGCGCGCCGAGACCGCGAGCAGCGGGGTGTCCGCCAGCCCCTCCCGGTCCAGCAGCGCGCGCAGGTCGGCCAGGCACTCCTCGGCGGCCACGGCGTCGAGCCGGTCGACCTGGTTGAGGACGACGAGCAGCACGCCGGCGTGGCCGGCCAGCGGCACGAGGTAGCGGTCGTGGACGGCGGCGTCGGCGTACTTCTCCGGGTCGAGCACCCACACCAGCACGTCGACCAGCTGCACCAGCCGGTCCACCTCCAGCCGGTGCTCGAGCTTGATGCTGTCGTGGTCGGGCAGGTCGAGCAGGACCAGGCCGTCGAGGGCCGGCTCCGGGGCGTGCCGGTGCCGGCGGGGGACCTCCAGCCAGTCCAGCAGCCGGTCGGTCGTGTCGTCCGGACCGCCGTCGGCCACCCACACGGTGGCGTGCGCGACGCCGGTCGTCGGCCGACGGACGCCGGGCGTGCTGACCTCGGCGCCCGACAGCGCGTTGAACAGGGTGGACTTGCCGCTGCCGGTCGCCCCGGCCAGCGCCACGACGGTCGCGTCGCCGAGCGCCTCCCGGGCACCGGCCTTGGCCAGCAGCGCGCGGGCCCGGCCGACCTCCGGCACCTCGAGCCGGTCCTCGGCCACCTCGACCGCCTCGCGGAGGGCCGCCAGCCGGTCGGCCAGCGGCGCGGTGCCCCGCCTCACCGGTCGGTCCGGGCGGCGCCGAGGGCGGTGACGGCGGTGCGCAGCCGGGCGGCGTCGTCCGGTGCGGCACCGACGGCGTCGACCAGTCGCTCGAACCGCCCCTGCTCGTAGCGCAGCAGGGCATCGGCGCGGGCCTGCAGGTCCTCTCGCGCCCGGGCGGCCAGTGAGCGGACGGCGGCGTCCCCGAACACCGCCTCCAGCAGCCGCTGACCCAGCGCGGTCGTCCCGCCCGCGACGGCGACCTCGCCGCCGGTCAGGCCGCCGGTCTGGGCGAAGACGGCGACCATGACCACCGCGCCGGCGCCGTTGACCCCCCAGGACAGGACGCGGGCACGGGTCCGCTTGCCGGCACCCTCCTCGCGGACCAGGTCGAGCACGTGGCCCTGCCAGTCCCGGACCTGCGCGGCGGCGGCCTCGGGGAAGTCCTCGGAGACCCGCTCGAGGTCCTCGTCGCTGGCCGCCAGCAACGCCGGCCCGCCGGGCATCGCCCGCCACGCGGTGACGGTCCGCTCGGCGGCACGGTCGGCCTCGGCCCTCAACAGCGTCTCCACGCTGGTCTCCAGGGCGCCGGTGAGGTCCTCGGCCGGGGTGGGCCGCCCGGTCAGCGCGGCGCTGACCCGGTCGCGCAGCCGACCGATCGAGCTCTGCAGCGAGCGCATCCACTCGCCGGTGCCGACGAACTCCTGCCAGCGCGCGAGCACCTCCCCGCGCAACAGGCTGCCGCTGCGCACGCCCTCCTCGATGCCGTCGTAGGCGGCGGTGTAGGCGGCGGCCGCGGCCCCGCGCAGCGCGGTGGCGGCCGCGGCCTGCTCGTCGACGGCCTCAGCGATGCCGGCCACCCTGTCCTCCAGGCTGGCCAGTGCGCCGGTGAGGGTCTGCCGGACGACCGCCGCCCGCTGCTCCTGGTCGGCGGCGAGCGCGTGCAGCCACTGCCGCATGGGGGCGACCTGGTCCTCGGGGAGCCGGCCGTCGACCAGCGGCCGCTCCTCGACCACGAACAGCCGCGTCCCCGACAGGCCGGCGCGCTCGAGCATGCCGGCGAGGTCGGGCGCGATCTCGCCGGCCGCGCCGACCGGCACCCGGTCGAGCACCACGGCCAGCGCGGTCCCCCGCTCCTGCGCCGTCCGCAGCACGTCCCAGGGGACGGCGTCGGCGTAGCGGGCGGCGGTGGTGACGAAGACCCACAGGTCGGCGGCGGCCAGCAGCTGGGCGGCCAGCTCGCGGTTGGACTCGACCACCGAGTCGACGTCCGGCGCGTCGAGCAGGGCCAGCCCCGGGGGGACGTCGTCCCGCGCCACCACCTGCAGCGTCCCGGGGCCCCCGGACGAGCCGGTGACCCGGGCCAGGCCGGGGAGCACGCGGTCCCCCTCGAACGCCGGCACGTCGACGCGAGCACAGACCAGCACGGGCGACCGCGTCGTGGGCCGCAGCACGCCGGAGGTGGTCACCGGCGCACCGACGAGGCTGTTGACGAGGGTCGACTTGCCCGCGCCGGTGGAGCCGCCCACCACGGTGAGGAGTGGGGCGTCGAGGTCGCGCAGGCGCGGCAGGAGGTAGTCGTCGACCTGCTCCACCACGCCGCGGGCGGCCCGGCGGGCGGGCTCGCTCCCGGGGGTGGCCAGCCCGAGCGGAGCGGCCGCGACGGCGTCCCGGAGGGCGACCAGGGCCTCGGGCAGGCGGGCAGGGAGCGTCACACCAGGGGATCTGCCCCGCCGTCGCCGTCCTCAGTCGTCGGGGCGGGTGGCGCGTTCCTCGCGCAGCGCCCGGAAGACCCGGCGACGCAGCCGGTCCTGCTCCCGCTCGGGGAGGTCGACGAAGCGCAGGGAGAGCTGCCAGCGGGAGCCCCGCGTGAGCTGGCGGGCGACCTCGGCCCAGGTCGTGATCGCGCCGTCCTCGAGCTCCACCGTCACCCCGAGCCCGGCGCCGGGCAGCGGCGGGTTGCCGTAGGCCTCGACGACGCAGCGGGTGCCGGCCTCGCTCAGGTCGAGGCTCTGTCCCTCGAGGTCGACGCCGTTGACCGCGAGGACGACGGGCCGGGCGACCCGGGCGCGCACGGCCTCGCGGCGCTGGGTCTGCTCCGCGGGACCGGTCACGGCGAGGTGCCAGCGCGGCACGGCGCCCCGGGCGACGGTGGCCACCTCCGCGGGCATGATCCAGCCGCCCGCGCCGTCACGCCAGAAGACCTCCACGCGGTCGCCGACGCGGACCACCTGCTGGTCGACGAACTCGCTGCTGGACGGGCGGAGGACGAGCGTGGTGTCGCCGGAGGCCTCGACCCGGGTGCTCACACAGACCTGGTGGCCCGCGAGCGTCACCTCGGCCTCGGCGTCCACCGCGGGGTGGACGCCCCCAGCCACGACGGCCATGCTCACCCCTCCGTTCCGTTCCGCGACACGGCAGCTCCGCAGACGTCGCTCAGGAGGGAACGGTAACCGCCGTTGCCACCTGCAACCGTGCCGCGACGCAGACCCCACCCGGCAGGGGGAGAGACGCTCCTCGGGCGGTGCTCCCGCGGCTGTCGTCAGGCGGAGTCGCTGACGGGGGCGTCCCCGTGCACCTGCCGGGCGCAGTGCGCGCAGCAGTAGAAGGAGCCCTCCACGACGACACCGTGGCCGATGACCTTGCAGCCGCAGTGCTCGCACACCGGCGCCATCTTGTGGATCGCGCACTCGAAGCTGTCGAAGGTGTGCCGTGCGCCCGCGGCCACCACCTCGAAGGCCAGCTCGTAGTCGTTGCCGCAGACCTCGCAGACCGCCATGACCCCTCCTCACCCGTCCGGAGGTCCTCTCCTTCCCCGGGGCGGACCCGGGGACACCGGCGAGCCGCCCGGCGGGGTCAGCGGGCCCGGGACCCCAGCCGGGGGCGGAAGCTGCGCCGGATGCGCCGCCACCGGTTCGGCGTCCGCTCGGCGTCGAGCAGCTCGGTGTCGGCGAGCACCCGCTCGACCGGGCCGAGGTCGGGCGCCCGGAAGGGCACCAGCGAGCGGCCGACCGGCCGGCGCAGGCTCTCCACCGCGCGCACCAGCGAGCCGCCGGAGCCGGCCACCACCTCGGCCACGGCCTCCGGAGGCACGCCGAGGTGCTCCCCGAGGAGCCGGTCGCGCAGACCGGTGACCGCCCCGGCCAGCTCGTCGCGCCGCGGATCACCGGCGCGGGCCTCGATCGACAGGTCGCACTCGGTGTCCAGACCCATCGACCGGTTGTTGAGGTTCGAGGAGCCGATCCGCAGCAGCCGGTCGTCGACCACCATGACCTTGGCGTGCACGTAGACCGGCCGCCGTCCCGCGGTGACCGGCACGTACAGCCGGAACCGGTCGTGGACGTCGGCGTCCCCGACCAGCGCGAGCAGCTTGGCGCGGGCGGTGCCCATCGCCTTCTCCTCCAGCCAGCCGTCGGCGCTCTCCGGGTTGACGACCACGAACTCCGGCCCGTCGTCCTCGCGCAGCCGCTCGGCGATCGCCTCGGCGATCCGGCGGTTGGCGAAGTACTGGCTCTCGATGTAGACGGTGCGCCGGGCGCCGGCGATCGCGGCCAGCCACAGCAGCTCGACCTCGTGGACCAGCTCGTCGCCGCCGTACTCGGGGCGGGTGCGGGAGATCGCGACGTCGACGTCGGTGAGCAGCGGCTCGACGTCGGGTGGCCAGCAGGCCTCGACGTCGGGGACCGGCTCCAGGGAGCGGCCGGTGCCGCTCTCCCACCGCTCGCGGGCCAGGTCACCGAGCGCCCGGGCGGCGGGCCCGGACACCAGGCTGGTCACGTCGTGCCACGGCCCGGTCGGCCGGTGCGTCGACGGACGGCGGCGCAGCGGCTGGCGGTCGAGGTGCTCGGGGGTGTCCCAGCGGTCGGCGGTGACGTCGATGCCGCCGGCGAAGGCCAGGCAGTCGTCGATCACCACGATCTTCTGGTGGTGCGCGCCGCCCACCGGGTGGTGGGTGTCGACCGTCATGGTCAGCCGGGACGGCGTGCGGCGGTTGAGCAGCACGATCGGGGCGAGCCCGCGGCCGAGGGCCAGGACCATCCCGTAGTCCCACTGCAGGACGCCGATCTCCAGCTGCGGGTTGGCCTTGACCGCGTCCTCGAGGACCCGCCCGAGCTTGTCCGCGCGCCGGGACCCCGAGTGCCGTCGTCCCGAGCGGCGCGGGTCCAGCCGGATCCGCGGGTCGAAGTCCCAGCCGATGAACAGCACCCGCCGCTGCGCCCGCAGCACCGCCCCCTTCAGCGCGGCGAAGTAGTCGGCGGCGTCGACGAAGACCGCGTGCCGGTCGGCCCGCTCCACCCGCCAGCAGGTCTCCCCCGGGACCAGGAGCTCCTCGGTGGCGACCGGCCCGGACCCCTCGTCGAACACCCCCGTCAGCCGTTGCGGCGCAGGAAGCCGGAGACGAAGTCGCGCAGGCTCCGGGTCGGCCGCAGCCAGGCGCCGTCCGGCGGCAGGGCGTCCAGCCGCACGCGGTCCAGCGGCTCGACGAACGCGCCGGGCACGTCCTCGATGTCGATGAACTCCAGCAGGTCCGACCCGATGGCGTAGCCGGCGACCTCGCTGAACGCGACGACGACGACCTGCGTGCCCGACCGCGCCAGCTGCTCGAGCGGCTCGGCGAAGTTGCGCCCGTCCCCGGAGAAGACGACCAGCCGGCGCAGGCGGTGGCTGTGCTGCCGGACGGCGATGTGGTCGAGCATGTCCTGGTCGATGTCGTCGTCGGGCTGCGTCTTGGGCCGGGCGAACACGGCGAACCCGAAGCTGCGCAGCGCCTCGACCCACCGCTGCAGGGAACCGACGACCGGCGGGATGTTCGCGAACACGCACGCCTCCACCTCCGGCGCGTCCGGCGCCAGCGGGTCGCCCGCGCCCTCCACGAACCAGGCGGCGATGGCGTCGAACCGCGGGCGGGAGGCAGCGGTCGGGCGGGCGCCGATCACCGTCGACAGGGTCATGTCGATGTTGGGCGCGTCCCAGATCAGCAGGTCCAGCGCCGGGCGGGCCCGGCCCTCCCGCGCGCCGTCCGCGGTGTCGGCGTCCGGCTCACCGGCCAGGTCCAGGTCGAGGTCGCTCACGGGGGCAGTCTGCCGGGTGGGCGGCGAGGTGGTGGACGGCGGACCGGCCGGGCGCGGCGGACCGGCCGGTGCGGTGGCCCGACGGGACACCCTCCGGCGGAGGCGGGACGCGCTCACCGGCCGGCCGTCACCGGCGGCTCTGCAGGGCCAGCGCGCAGGAGTCGCCGCCGGCGTCGCGCACCCGGAGCGCCCAGCGGGTGACGTCGGCGGCGGGCATCGGCCGGGCCACCAGGTAGCCCTGGGCCAGGTCGCACCCGGCCTCCCGGACCATCTGCAGGTGCTCGGCGGTCTCGACGCCCTCGGCCACCGACCGGATGCCCAGGGTGCGGGCCAGGGAGACGATCGCGGCCAGGACGGCACCGGTGCCGCCGGCGGCCAGCCGGGCGGCCGCGGTCAGCAGCGAGCGGTCGATCTTCAGCGTGCCGATGGGCAGCGCGAGCAGCTGGGCGAGGGAGGACCAGCCGGTCCCGAAGTCGTCGATCGCCACCCGGACGCCGAAGCCGCGCAGCACCGACAGCTGGTCCTCGGCGCGGGTGGGGTCCTCCGCGACGCTGGTCTCGGTCAGCTCGAGCACCAGCCGCTCCGGGGGCAGCCCGGAGTCGTGCAGGGCCACGCGGACGTCGCGGACCAGCGTCTCGGCGGAGAAGTGCCGCGCGCTGATGTTGACCGACATGCGCAGCGGCAGGCCCTGGGCGGCCCACTCGGCGGCCTGGCGGGTGGTCTCCCCCAACAGCCAGCGGGTGATCGGGATCAGCTGGCCGGTCTCCTCGGCCACGGAGAGGAAGGCGTCGGGCGAGAGCAGCCCGCGCTCGGGGTGGTTCCAGCGCAGCAGCGCCTCGACGCCGTCGACCTCCCCGGTGTCGACGCGCACCACCGGCTGGTAGTGGACGACGAACTCGTCGACCGCGCCGTCCCGCAGCCGGTTGGCCACCTCCAGCCGCCAGCGCGCGGCCTCGCGCAGGCCCGGGGAGAACAGGTGGATGCGGTCGCGGCCGGACCCCTTGGCCGCGTAGGCCGCGGCGTCGGCGTCGCTGAGCAGCTGGTGGGCCTGCTGGGCGCCGGGCTGGGCGGCGGCGACGCCGATGCTGGCCGACAGCGGGACGGAGATGCCGTTGGCGACGAAGGGCCGGGTGAAGGACGACTGCAGCCGGAAGGCCAGCGCCGCGGCCTCGGACGTGTCACACCCGCGGGCCAGGACGAGGAACTGGTCGCCGCCCAGCCGGCCGACGGCGTCGGTCGGCCGCACCTGGTCGGCCAGCCGACCGCCCACCTGGCGCAGCAGCTCGTCGCCGACCTCGTGACCGAGCGAGTCGTTGACCGTCTTGAACCCGTCGAGGTCCAGGAACAGCAGCGCCGCCCGGGCGTTCGGCTCGGCGAGGGCCTCCCCGACCAGCTGGAGCAGCCGGGAGCGGTTGGGCAGGCCGGTCAGGTCGTCGTGGCTGGCCTGCCAGGCCAGCTGCTCCTGGACGCGGACCCGCTCGGTGATGTCGGTGTGGGTGACGACCACCTGCCCGGAGTGCTCGACCCGCGCGGCCTGCAGCCGGAACCACTGGGGGTCGGGGCCGAAGGCGTGCGCGTAGTCGTGGACGAAGGCGCGGTCGGCCGTGCCCGGGCCGCCGGTGAGGAGCTCGCCGATGCCGGTGGAGATGGTGCGCAGGTCCGCGAGGGACAGGTTCTGCGCGAGGGCCTGCAGGTAGTCGTCCCCGACCGCGCCGGGCCGCAGCCCGGCCGCGCGGAGGAGCTCGCTCGCGGCGTGCCACCGGCGGTTCACCGACGCGATCCGGCCGTCCGGGTCGATCAGCGCGGTGGCCTGGGGCAGCGCCTCCAGGACGGCGGAGAGCTGGTGCAGCTCGGCCGCGGTCTTCCGTTCGCTGCGGCGCTCCTCGTCGATGTCGCGCAGGAAGGCGGTGAGCCCGTCGGCGTCGGCGAAGGCGCGGATCTCGAACCAGCGGCCGAAGGGGACGTAGAAGTACTCGAACGTCCGCGGGCGCCCGTCGTCGAGCACCCCCCGGTACTCGTCCTCGATGACGGAGCCGAGGACCTCGGGGAAGAGCTCGAAGGCGTACTGGCCGACCATCTCCTCGGCGTTCCGGCCGAAGAGCTCCTCCGCCGCGGCGTTGACGTAGGTGAACCGCCAGCGCCGGTCGATGCGGTAGACCGCATCGGACACCCGTGACAGGGGGTCGGCCGAGGCAGCGCGCTCACTCCGGACGTGTCCGTGCACTCTGCCCGCTCTCTCTCCCCCTGCGGCATACGCCGGTCCCTGCTGGTGAGGACGACGCCGCCGCCCGATCCCCCGGCTACGGCGTCCGACGCACCACCGAGGGTAACGGCACGCGTGTAATTCAGGCAGCCTCCACCCTCGCCCGATCCACGATCCGGCGCGCGGGCGTACCCGTCGGGAGGGTCCCGAGCACCGGGCTCCAGTCCCCCGCCAGCCGGGTGGCGCAGAAGGCGTCGGCGACCTCACCAGGGGCGTGCCGCACGAGGAGCGACGCCTGCAGGCACAGGGCGAGCAGGCCGGCGACGCGACGGGCACGCATCGGCAGCTGGTCGGGGTCGGCCAGCTCGGCGGCCAGCCGGCCGACGGCGGCGTCCAGCCTCGGGTCGGTTCCGCGGGCGAGGTCGATCTCGGCGCGGACGGCGGCCAGGGAGTCCGAGGAGCGCCCCATCGCCCGGAGCACGTCGAGGGCGATGACGTTGCCCGAGCCCTCCCAGATCGAGTTCAGGGGGGCCTGCCGGTAGAGCCGCGGGAGGCCGGACTCCTCGACGTACCCGTTGCCGCCGAGCACCTCCAGCGCCTCGGCCACCGCGGTCGGGGTCCGCTTGCAGACCCAGAACTTGGCGGCCGCCCCGGCCAGGCGGAGGAAGTCGGCCTCGCCCGCGTCCACGGCCGCGGCCAGCCGGACGGCGAGCGCGGTGGCCGCCTCGCAGTCCAGGGCGAGGTCGGCGAGCACGTTCTGCATCAGGGGCTGGTCGACCAGCAGCGCGCCGAACGCCCGCCGGTGCCGGGCGTGGTGGACGGCCTGGGTGAGCGCGGCGCGCACGGTGGCCGCGGAGCCCAGGACGCAGTCGAGCCGGGTCGTGTTGACCATCTCGATGATGGTCGGGACCCCGCGGCCGGGCTCCCCCACCAGCCAGCCCGTCGTCCCCTCGAACTCCACCTCGCTGGAGGCGTTGGAGCGGTCGCCCAGCTTGTCCTTGAGCCGCTGCAGCCGGAACACGTTGCGGCTGCCGTCGGGCAGCACCCGGGGGACGAGGAAGCAGGAGACGCCCTCGGGGAGCTGGGCGAGGACGAGGAAGAGGTCGCTCATGGGGGCACTGGTGAACCACTTGTGACCGGTCAGGGCGTGGGTGCCGTCCGGCTGCGGGACCGCGCGGGTGGTGTTGGCCCGCACGTCGGAGCCGCCCTGCTTCTCGGTCATCCCCATGCCGGCGACCAGGCCCCGCTTGCCCGTCGGCTCGGTGAGCCCGAACTCGTAGGCGGTCGCGGTGAGCCCTGGTCCGAAGTTGGCGGCCAGGTCGGGGGCGGCGCGCAGCGCGGGGACGACGGCGTAGGTCATGGTCACCGGGCAGGCATGGCCCATCTCCACCTGGGTCCAGCCGAGGTAGCCGACGGCCCGGCGCACGTGCGCGTGGGGTTCGGGGGACGCCCACGGGGCACCGGCCAGGCCGTGCTCGAACGCCGTCCGCATGAGGTCGTGCCAGGCGGGGTGGAACTCGACCTCGTCGACGCGGTGCCCGTAGCGGTCGTGGGTCGCCAGGCGGGGCGGGTTCTCGTTCGCCAGCCGCCCCCACTCCTGCGCCTGCTCGCTCCCGGCGAGCGCCCCCAGCGCCTTGAGCGACTCCAGGGTGGCCGCGTCGGCGTGCCGGAGGCAGGCCTCGGTCAGGGCGGCGTCCCCGGCGATCGGGTCGTGTCCGACCAGCGGCGGGACCTGGTTGGTGACCTCGTGCGTGGCGCCCATGGCGGCACGGTACGACGGGGCGGTTCCACGTGGAACGCGCTCACGGCGGCGCTGCGCGCCGCTGCGTCGCGGTGCCGCCTGCGCCGGTCGCGCTGCCGCCGGTGCCGGATTCGCGCTGCCACCTGCGCCGGTCGCGCTGCCGCCTGGCCGCGCCCACGCCCACCGCGCCGCGTCGTCGCCGCCGCAGGGTCGGTGGCGAGCGGGTCCGCGTCGACCACGCAGGATGGGCGGGTGCGTGGCCCCCGGTTGGCGTCCCAGCGGGGATGGCAGCGGTGGCCGCCGGGCTGCGCGGCGGTGCTGCCGACGAGTGGTTCGTGGCGCTCGGCACCTCGATGCGCCCCGCGGTCCGCACCGTCCAGCGCTGCCACGATCGAACGCCGGTCGTGCGGCGGGCCATGGGCAGGTCCGCAGCACTCGCGCACGATGCAGGGCATGGCCGACCCGTCCCCGCATCGACACCACACCATCGACTACCTGGAGTTCACGGTCACCGACCTCGAGCGGGCCAAGCGGTTCTACGCCGAGGCCTTCGGCTGGGAGTTCACCGACTACGGGCCGGCGTACGCCGGGATCCGGGACCCGCGGGGCGGATCCGACGCGGAGGTGGGCGGCCTGCGCCTCGACCAGGACGTGCGCCCGGGCGGCCCGCTGGTGCTCCTCTACTCGACCGACCTCGAGGCGTCCGTGGCGGCGGTGACGCGCGCCGGTGGGCAGGTCGTCAACGGGCCGTACGAGTTCCCCGGTGGACGGCGGTTCCACTTCACCGACCCGAGCGGGAACGAACTCGGCGTCTGGGCCGAGCAGTAGGGTCGGCGCCGCTCGGCCGAGGCGCAGGACGGCGGACGCGAGCCGGCCGGGTCAGCGGACCAGGCGGCCGATCGCCAGCCTGGCCAGGGGCGCGTACCCGACCACCACCGGAGCCGGGCCGTCCATCCGCAGCCCCGTGGTGCTGCCGCCGTCGGGCCCCTCGGCCACCCAGTGCAGCAGGTGCAGCCGCACGGGTCCCAGCGACACCGTCCACGACCACTGCCGCGCCGCCTCGTCCACGGCGTCCACCACGAACGGCAGTGCGACCCCGACCGGCCCGCGCACCCGGCCCGCCACGCCTGCCACCAGCCGGGGGCCGGGCACGTCGACGCCGGTGATCTGCGGTGCCCACTCCGGCCACCGCGCCGGCACGGCGTAGCGCTCCCAGACCTCCGCCGGCGCCTCGGGCCCGGTCGCGTGCAGCGTCAGGACCGTCATGCCGGAGGCCCGCCGAGGAGGAGCTGCCGCAGCATGTGCATCGCGAGTGACACCGCGCGCTGCCGGACGGCCGACCGCGATCCGGGCAGCACCACGGACCGCGGCTGGTGCCCGTCCGGGCCGACGGCGCACAGGTGCACCGTGCCGACCGGCTTCTCCGGCGACCCGCCGCCGGGACCGGCGATCCCGGTGATGCCGACGCCGACGTCGGCACCGAAGCGGGCCCGCGCCCCGTCCGCGAGCGCCGCCGCCACCTGCGTGCTCACGGCGCCGTACTCGGCGAGCATCTCCGCCGGGACCCCGACCAGCTGCTCCTTGGCCGAGTTCGCGTACGACGCGACCCCGCCGAGGACCCACGCCGACGAGCCCGCCCGCTCGGTCAGCCGCGCCACGAGCAGCCCGCTGGTGCAGGACTCCGCCGTCGCCACGGTGAGCCCGCGCGAGCCGAGCGCCTCGGCGACCAGGTCGTCGACGGTCGGACCGGTGGAGAACAGGTGCTCGCCGTGCGCCTCCCGCAGGACGTCGACCAGCCGGTCGTAGTCCGGCTGCGCCGCCGGCCCGAACCGGCTGACGATCTCCAGCTCGCCGTCCCGGAGGCACGTGGTGACCTCCAGGGCGGGAAACTCGTGCTGCCGGAGCGTGGCCGCCAGCTGCGACTCCAGCGTGCCCCACAGCCGGACCGTCTCCTGCCGCAGCTCGGCACGGCCGGCCAGCGCGCGCTGCACCTGCTCGTCGGCCAGCGCGGCGGGCCACATGCCCTGCAGCTCCGACGGCGGACCGGGCAGCACGACGACCACCGGCCCCGCGTGGCCCTCGGCCGGGGGGACGACGAGGCCGGGGGCGGTCCCGACCGGCGGCAGCACGGTGGCGCCCGCGGGCACCGTCGCCTGCTTCCGCACACCGGCCGCGGTGGCCTCGGGGTCGGCCCGCCAGCCGCGGCCCTCCATGAGGCCCTCGACGATGGCGCCGATCCCCCGCTCGAGCGACGGGTCCACCGCCGAGGGCCGGCCCTGCACGTCCCCGACCACCTCCGCGGTCAGGTCGTCGGCGGTCGGCCCCAGGCCGCCGCTGGTGATGACCAGGTCCTCCCCGGCGAGGTACCGCAGCGCACCCCGCAGGTCCTCCGGCCGGTCCCCCACCACGAGGACGGCACCGACGTCCACGCCCAGGAGCCGCAACTGCTCGGCGAGCCACGGCCCGTTCCGGTCGGTGACCCGGCCGGTGAGCACCTCGGTCCCGGTGACGACGATCCCTGCGCGCGCACCCACCCGGCCGACCCTAACGACGTCCGGGACCCGCCGCGTCGCTTGCGGGGAACACGGCCCCTCCCCCGCTACCGTGCCGGGGACGGACCGGTCCGCCGCCGGATGCCGCGCGCGAGCGAGGAGGAACCGTGCACCAGCCGACCACCAGCCCCCAGCCCGCGACGCTGGGCCCCGGCGCGCACGAGATCCCGGTGCCCGGCACCGCCACGGGCACCCAGCACCTCCCCCGGGCCGAGTACGACGGGCCACCGGTGCAGGCGACCGGCCCGGTCGACTTCGTGCCCGGGCTCCCCGGCACCCCGCCGCCCTCTGCCGCGGCGCCGACGCCCCGGCAGGGCGACCGGGCGCGCACGAGGCGCGAGCCCCGCACGGGTCGCGAACCGCGCGCCGGCCGCACGGCGTCGATGACGCCCCGCCAGCGGGCCTCCCTCATGGGTGCCGGCGTGGCCGGGCTGAGCCTGGTGTTGCTCGAGGTCGGCCTGCTGCTGCGCGTCGACACCGGGGCCCTCTGGTCGACGGTGCCGCTGTGGTCGGCGTTCGCCACGCTGGCCGGCGTCGTGGGCCTGCTGCCGTTCGCCGGCCGGGTCCTCCCCAGCGTCCGGCGGCGCCCCGAGGGCGCCTGGCGGGTGGCCGCCGCCGGCCTGACCGGCCTGGCGGTCTTCTGGGTGCTGGTGGTCCTCCCGGCCGTGGACAGCAACCGTGGCTTCGTCCTCACCGCCGCGCTCGCCGCCCTCGGCGTGGCGCTCTGGATCGCCCCGGTCCGCCGGCGCTGAGTCCGGCAGGCACGGGGAGACGCACGGGCGGTCGAGTAGAGGCTGGACGGCGTGGAGCTGCTCGCGATCGCGATGGGGACCGCCGCTCAGCTCCCGGCGGTCACGCACGAGCACCCGTTCGGGCCCGAGTGGGAGGTGTTCAAGGTCGTCGGCAAGGTGTTCCTGCTCGCGACCGAGGTGCCCGGCGAGCCGGTCGTGACCCTGAAGTGCGAGCCCGAGCACAGCCGGGCGCTGCAGCAGCGGTACGCGGAGGTCGTCCCCGGCTACCACATGGACAAGCGGCACTGGCTGACCATCCGCGCTGGTGACGCGATGACGCGGGAGCTCGTCGACGAGCTGGTGCGCAACTCGTACGAGCTGGTGGTGGAGGGACTGCCCAGGAGGAAGCGCCCGACCGGTGCGAGGCAGTCCCACGGCGAACCGCAGGACGCCTCCGTACCCGACCGGCGCTGACCTCGGGGGACGGGTCAGCCGCGGCCGTTCCCGTTCCCGCGGCCCTTCCCGTTCCCGTTCCCGTTGCCGTTGCCGTTGCCGTTCCCGTTGCCGTTGCCGTTGCCGTTCCCGTTCCCCGAGTCGGAGGACGAGTCGGACCCCTGGTCGGCGTCCTCCGACTCGTCCTCGGCCTCCTCGCCCTCCGCGTCCTCCGGGCCACCCCCGGAGTCGTCCACGGCCTCCGTCACCGGAGGCGCGGGTTCGGGCGCAGGAGCGGGTTCGGGAGCCGGCTCCGGCGACGAGGGCGGGACGACGGTCTCGACGACCACCCGTTCCCGCACGACCGGCGCGGGCGGCGGGGCCACCGACACGGTGAGCGTCACGAGGTCGCCCGGTACCAGCGCCCCGACCGGGCCGAGGGCGGTCACCTGCCCGGCGGGGACGTCCCCGCGCTCCTGCACCACCCGCTCGACCCGCAGGCCCAGGGCGGCCAGCGCGGCCTCGACCTCGTCGACGGGCCGACCCAGGTGGTCGGCGGCGGCCACCAGCACGCCCGGGACCTGCTGACCGTCGTCCTCCCCCGCCGGGTCGGACGGGGCGGCAGGCGAGGCCACGGCCACCGGCGTCCGGTCGTCCGCGAGCTGCAGGGCGCCGATCCCGATGCCGACACCGGCCAGCAGCGCGACGACCGGGACCAGCAACCGGCGACGTCGCGGGACCGGGGTGAGCCCGGTGAGCGGCAGCGCCGCCGTGGGGGGCGGCGGGAGGGCACGTCCGGCCCGGACGTCGGCCACGGCGTCCCGGACGGCGGCGCCATCGCGGAACCGGGCGGCCAGGTCCTTGACCAGCGCGGTGGCGACGAGGGTGCGCACGGGCCCGGGGACGTCGTCGGGGAGCGGGTCGGGCTCGTCGCGGATCTGCATCAGCGCGACCTGCACCGGGCTCTCACCCTCGAACGGGCGCCGCCCGGCGAGGCACTCGTAGGCGATGACCCCCAGGGCGTAGACGTCGCTGGCCGGGCCCGCCTTGCCGCCGGCCGCCTGCTCCGGGGCCAGGTAGTGGGCGGTGCCGACCACCTGGCCGGTCCGGGTGAGCGGCACGCTCGACGCCGACCAGGCGATGCCGAAGTCGGTGATCTTGACGCTGCCGTCCACGCCGAGCAGCACGTTCCCGGGCTTGACGTCGCGGTGGACCACCCCGGCGGCGTGCGCCACGGCCAGCGCCGCCGCCGTCTGCCCGACGACGTCCAGGGTCCGCTCGGGGCCGAGCCGGCCCTCCCGGGCGAGCAGCGCGGAGAGCGGCTCCCCCTCCACCAGCTCCATCACCAGGTAGGCCAGGGTCTCCCCCTCCCCGGACACCACCTCCCCGTAGTCGTGCAGCGCGGCGATGCCCGGGTGCAGCAGCCGGGCGGTGTGGTGCGCCTCGGCGCGGAACCGGGCGAGGAAGGTCGGGTCGCCGGTGTACTCGCTGCGCAGGACCTTGACCGCCACGGCCCGGTCGAGCAGCCGGTCCCGGGCCCGCCACACCTGGCCCATGCCGCCGGTCGCGAGCAGGGTCAGCAGCTCGTAGCGGTCGCCGAGCGTGCGCCGCCCGAGCTCCGTCACACCTGCCTCCTGACCTCGGCCGTCCCTCAGCGGCTCCCCAGCGTGCCACCGCAGGCGGCAGACGACATCCGGACGCCGGTCAGCCGCGGTCCTCCTCGTCGTCGTCCTCGTCGTCCTGGTCCTGCCAGCGCGACTCCTCCGAGGTGGACGACGACGTGGTGGTCGTGGTCGTCGGCGCGGTCGTGGTCGTGGTCGGCGCCGTGGTGGTCGTGGTGGTCGTGGCCGGCGCGGTCGTCGTCGGCGCGGACGACGACGGCGGGGCGCTGCCCGACAACTGCGTCGGATCCGGCGCCGGGACGGTCGTGGTCGGCGCGGCCTCCTGCTCCTCCTGCGGTGCCGGCCGGACGGTGGAGGGTCCCTCGCCGGCGGCGCCGGTCACCGGCGAGGAGCCGCGGTCCGGCGTCCGGGACACCGGCGGCGCGACGCCGTAGAGCACGACCACCTCGTCACCGGGCCGCAGCGCCCCGCCCGGCGGCTCCAGCCCGGTGACCAGGCCGGGCACGGAGTCAGGCGTCACCTGCTCCTGCCGGGAGACCAGCAGGCCCAGCGCGGAGAGTGCCAGCGCCACCTCGTCGACCGGCCGGCCCACGTAGTCCGTGACGTCGAGGAGGATCTCCGCGCCCTGCGTCTGCGCGGCGACCTGCGGCGGTGCGCTCGGCCCGTCGTTGACGGCGACGAACACCCCCGCGGCGGCCCCGGCGCCCAGCAGCAGCGTGAGCAGCGGCACGAGCACCGCGGCCGGCCCGTGCCGGCGGTGCACCGGCGGGCTGATCGTGTGCGGCGCGGGCGTGCTGTCCGTCCGCGGCGTCGGCAGCGACGGCGGGCCGGCGGGGGGCTCCCCGCTCCCGGCAGGCGGGGGCGGCGGGACGGCGACGGCCTGCGTGGCCGGCGGCTCGGGCTGCGGGCGGCCGGCCCGGACGTCCTCGATCGCGGCCACGAACGCCGCGCCGTCGGCCATGCGGACGGCGGGGTCCTTGCTCAGGGCGCGGCGGATCAGCGTGCGGACGTCGCCGGGCAGGTCGTCGGGCAGCGGGTCGGGGTCCTCGCGCACCTGCTTGAGCGCGATCGTGACCGCGTTGTCGCCGTCGAAGGCCGGGTGCCCGGTCAGGCACTCGTAGCCGACGAGGCCGAGGGCGTAGACGTCGCTGGCCGGGGTGGCGTGGTGGCCCTCGGCGACCTCGGGCGAGAGGTACTGCGGCGTGCCGATGACCTGGCCGGTGCGGGTGAGCGGCACGCTGTCGGCCGACCAGGCGATGCCGAAGTCGGTGATCTTCACGCTGCCGTCGGCGCGGACGAGGATGTTGCCCGGCTTGACGTCCCGGTGGACCAGTCCGACGCGGTGCGCCTCGGCCAGCGCGGAGGCGGTCTGCTCCAGGAGGGAGAGGGTGGTCTCGGCGTCGAACCGGTCCCCTCGGTGCAGCACCGCCGACAGCGGCTCGCCCTCCACCAGCTCCATGACCAGGTAGGACAGCGGCTCGCCGCTGCCGTCCTCCGCCTCGGTCTCACCGAAGTCGAAGACGGCGGCGATGTTGGGGTGACTCAGCGCCGCGGCGTGCTGGGCCTCGGCGCGGAACCGGGCCCGGAAGGTGGGGTCGGCGGTGTACTCGCTGCGGAGGACCTTCACCGCGACGGGCCGGCCGAGCAGGGTGTCACAGCCCCGCCACACCTGCCCCATGCCGCCGGCGGCGATCAGGTCGGCGAGCTCGTAGCGGCCACCCAGGCTGCGCCGTCCCGGCTCCACCACCGTGGCTCACCCCTCGCCTGCGACCCGGCCGCCCGATCTCGGCCCGGGGGGTGCCGGTCCCCCCTGGGTCTGGATGTCCCGTGAGGAGCGCCGGTACACATGCGGCGGACCGCCGACCGCGTCTCGGGCGTGTCGTTGTCCGAGGGCGCGGGCGCAGGTGCCCCCTCCGGGAGATCGCCCCCATCGTCCCAGGTCAGGGACACCCCGTGACGGGACCGTTCATCACGACTCGGTCACGGCTCGAAGAGCGATCGACCCCACCAGTCGGACTCGTCGCGGACGCCCGGCGGGCAGGCGAACACGGCCGAGGAGGTGTGCCGGATGTACTCGTTCATGGCGTCGTCGCGCAGGTTGCGCTGCACCTGGACGAAGCCGGTCTCCGGGTTGCGCTGGAACGCGATGAAGAACAGCCCGGCGTCGAGCCGGCCCAGGCCGTCGGAGCCGTCGACGAAGCTGTAGCCGCGTCGCAGGATCGCCGTCCCTGCGTTCGTCGGGTGGGCGAGGAACACGTGCGACGTCTCGGGGATGGCGAACTCGCCGTCCACCTGCGCGGTGAAGTCCACCGGGTCGAACTCCCGCTGCTGGCCGAGCGGCGCGCCGGCGCCCTTGGTCCGGCCGATGGTCTTCTCCTGCTCGTCCAGCGTGGAGCTGTCCCAGGGCTCGATGAGCATCCGGATGCGGCGGGTGACCAGGTAGGTCCCGCCGGTCAGCCAGTCGGCCCCGCCCCCGTCGGCATCGTCGTCCCCGACCCAGACGAACCGGTCCAGGGTCTCGGTGTTCTCGGCCTTGAGGTTGTCGGTCCCGTCCTTGAAGCCGAACAGGTTGCGCGGGGTGGCCTGCCCGGTCGTGGTGGACGACGTCCGGCCGAAACCGAGCTGCGACCAGCGGACGGAGACCACCCCGGCGCCGATGCGGACCAGGTTGCGGACGGCGTGCACGGCCACCTGCGGGTCGTTGGCGCAGGCCTGGATGCACAGGTCCCCACCGCTGATGGCGGGGTCGATCTGGTCGCCGGGGAAGGGGGGCAGCTCCACCAGCGGCCCGGGCCGGCGGGCGGCCAGCCCGAAGCGGTCGGTGCCGTCGGCGGCGGTGAACAGGGTCGGGCCGAAGCCGATGGTCAGGGTCAGCCCGGACGCCGGCAGGCCGATCGCCTCGCCGGTGTCGTCCGGCGGGGCGTACTGGTCACCGTCGACGGCGCCGACCGGGCCGGCGTCCTGGCCGGCGGCCATCCGGCGCGCGGCCGCCGTCCAGGCCTTGAGCACCTCGACGAGCTCGTCGCGGCTGTCGGTGGTGACGTCGAAGGCGACGAAGTGCAGCCGGTCCTGGGCCGGCGTGACGATCCCGGCCTGGTGCACGCCGGTGAACTCCACCGCGTCGGTCGGCGACGGCCCGGCCGCCGTCGCCGTGCCGCTGCCCTCCGCGGTGGCCCGCCCCACCGCGCCGCCGGCGGCCCCGGCCGCGAGGACCCCCGCGGTGCCGGCTCCCACCAGGCCGAACAGGCGGCGCCGGGACAGGCCCCGGACAGACGGGGTCGGTTCGCTCATGACTGCCTCACTGCGCTGGTCCGCGGCGGGCGACCGCGGGTTCGATCCGCGGTCGGCCGACCGCGCTGCTGGTCAGCGGTCGGCGACGACCGCGGCGACCTGGCTGACGGAAGCGGTGAGCGCGGTGATGCTGTCGCTCAGGCCGCGCAGCTGCTCCTGCGTGAGCTGGTCGTACAGGACCCAACCGTCGCCGGATCGGTGCTGTTCCAGCTCGGCCTCGGTGGCCGCGAACCGCTCGTCGATCTCGGCCACCAGGTCGGGGTCGGCCTCCTCGAGGTAGGGGCGCAGCGCCTGGACGGCGGCCTCGGAGCCCTCGAGGTTGGCGGCGAAGTCCCACAGGTCGGTGTGCGAGTAGCGGTCCTCCTCGCCGGTGATCTTGCCGGTGGCGATCTCGTCGAGCAGCGCCTTGGCGCCGTTGGCCAGCTGCAGCGGGTCGAGGGTCACGTCGTTGGCGAGGTCGACGACCTCCTGCACGTTCTCGTCCAGCTGGTCGGCGTAGGGGGTCATGCCCTCGGTGGTGCCCCCGACCCACAGCGCCTGCTCGATGCGGTGGTAGCCGGTGAAGTCCTGGCCGGGCTCCTGGTCGCCCTCGCGGCCGTCGATGAGCGGGTCGAGGTCGCCGAAGCTCTCGGCCACCGGCTCGATCCGCTCCCAGTAGGTGCGCGCCACCGGGAACAGCGCCTTGGCCCCCTCGACGTCCCCGGCCCGGACGGCGTCGGTGAAGGCGGTCGTCTGCTCCAGCAGGGCGCCGGTCTGGCTCTGCACGTAGCGCTGGTAGTCCGCCGAGGCCTGGGCGAGGCTCTCGTCCTCGGACAGCTGCGGCGCCTCCCCGGTCACGGTGAGCCCGTTGCGGATCCCGTCACCGACCATCCCCGGCTTGCAGGCGGTCTGGTAGTCCCCGGCCGGCAGCTCGACGAGCAGCTCGCGGGTCAGCCCGGGGGCGATGTTCTCCACCTCGCCCATCACCCGGTCGCCCTCGGCGTAGACGTAGAACTCGGTGACCCGGCTGCCCTGGTTGGTGACCTGGAAGGAGTGGGTGCCGGCCGGCAGCTCGGACTCGGCCACGTCGCAGGCGTCGTCGGCCGCTGCGACCGCGATCGTGTCCGCGGCCGACGAGCCGGAGGCGCCCTCTGCGGCTCCGGTCCCGCCGCTGCTGCTGCAGGCCGCGGTGGTCAGTGCCGCGAGCAGGGTGGCGGCGAGGACGGGGAGGCGACGGCTACGCGCGGACATTCTCGTGGGTCTCCGGGGTCGACGGGCTCCCCAGCTGGGCGCCGGGGGAGGACGGGGGAGTGGCGGACCGCGGCCGGGCCGGCCAGAGGAAGGCGAGCAGCACCGGGAGGACGTAGACCACCCAGGCGATCGACTCGAGGACGGTCGGGGCGGGGGTGGCGTTGAACATCCCGGCGAGGGCCGCCCCGTACCAGCTGTCGGGGGGCAGGACGCCGGAGACGTCGAAGGCGAGCACGTCGAGGCCGGGCAGCACGCCGGCCTCCTGGAAGTCGTGGACGCCGTACTTGAGGATCCCGGCGGCCACGAGGACGAGCAGCACCCCGCTGACCGTGAAGAACCGCGACAGGTCCACCCGGATCGCGCCGGCGTAGAGGCCGACCCCGATCACGACGGCGCTGAGCACGCCCGCGCTGATCGCGACCAGCGGCGTCGCGGTCGTCGTCGCGCCCTGCGCGGCGGCGTAGAAGAGCAGCGTCGTCTCCAGGCCCTCGCGGACGACCGAGAGGAAGGCGACGCCGGCGACGGCCAGCGCGCCCATCCCCAGGGCGTGCTCGAGCTGCCCGGTGAGCTCGCCCTTGAGCCTGCGGGCGGTCCGCCGCATCCAGAAGACCATCCAGGTGACCAGGACGACGGCCAGCACCGAGGTGATCGCCTCGAACAGCTCCCGCGACCGGTGGTCGGCCAGCAGCGTCGTCTCGGTGTAGGTGAGCAGCGCGCCGAACAGCACCGAGAGCGCGACGGCGAGGGCGACGCCGGCCCACAGCGGCAGCAGCTGCCGGCGGCGGCCGGACTTCACCAGGTAGGCGACCAGGATGCTGACCACCAGGGTGGCCTCGAGCCCCTCCCGGAGCCCGATCAGGTAGCTGGCGAGGAACGCCTGGTCCATGCGGGGACCCCATCCGTGACACGGGCGAGCCCCGCGACGGCGTCGTAGGGCAGGCTCACCTTACTCACGGATCCGCGGGGTTCCAGGCGGGTCGCAGGCCGCGGACGGGCGGCCGCGGACGGGCGGCCGCGGAGCCGGGCCCGCCGGGAGCGGCGTTGCGGCGAGGTTGCAGCGGTCCCGATCCGGACGCGGCCAACGCTTGCCAGCCGCAACGGTCGACTGTGACGGTGGACACCCCCGGCGGCCGCCGCCGGTTCCCTCCCAACGCCGAGAGGACGGTCCCCCGATGACCAACGCTGCCGAGCAGGCCGAGGAGCAGGCGCCCACCCCGCCCCCCGCCGCCCCCGACATGACCGAGGTCCTGGCCGACGCGCCCACCAACTGGGGCAAGTGGGGTCCGGACGACGAGGTCGGGTCGCTCAACTACCTGACCGCCGAGGAGGTGCTCCGCGGCATCCAGCACGTCAAGCAGGGCACGGTCTTCACGCTGCAGCGGCTGATCGGCGACCCGAAGGGCGACCCGGTGTGGCCCGGCCGCTCGCCGGCCGAGCGGACGATGATCCTGGACGAGTCCACCTGGGACTCCCCCGACGCCCCGCAGTTCCCCGGCGGCCTGCACTACGCCGACGACAAGATCAACGCCTTCCTGCAGGGCTCCACGCAGTACGACGCCCTGGGCCACGTCTGGTACGGCGGGCAGATCTGGAACGGCTACGACGCCCGGACGACGGTCGGCGGGATGGACAAGGCCAGCGTCGAGCCGATCGCCCAGCGCGGCGTCGTGGGCCGCGGCATCCTGCTCGACATGGCCCGCTTCCGCGGGAAGCCCACCCTCGACAAGGGCGAGACCTTCACCCACGAGGACCTCATGGCCTGCGCCGAGGCCCAGGGCACCCGGATCGAGAAGCACGACATCCTGGTCATCCGGACCAACTTCCTCCAGCTGTTCTACGACCAGGGCGAGGCCTTCTACGAGGGCTTCAACGAGCCCGGCCTGGTCTACAGCCCCGAGCTGGTGCGCTGGTTCCAGGAGATGGAGATCCCCAACCTGGTCACCGACACCATCGCCAACGAGGTCACCTACGACCCGAACAACGGCACCGCGCTGCCCCTGCACTGCGCGCTGATGCGCAACCTCGGGGTCACCCTGACCGAGATCTGCGACCTGGAGGCGCTGGCCGAGAACTGCGCGGCGGACCGGCAGTACACGTTCCTCTACGCCGCCGCGCCGCTGAAGGTGCACCGGGCCACCGGCTCGCCGGTCAACCCCCTCGCGATCAAGTGACGGCGATGTCGACCTACGAGCAGCGGCCGTGGCTGGCCCTCTACGCGGAGGGCCAGCCCGCCGACATCACCCCCGACCACGCCACGATGCTCGAGGTCTTCGAGGCCTCGCTCGCGGCCGCGCCGGACGCCGTCGCGATCCGCTACTTCGACGGCGTCCTCACCTTCGCCGACCTCGACGCCGCCTCCGACGCCCTGGCCGTGGGGCTGGCCGGGGCCGGGTTCGCCCCGGGCGACCGGATGGGCCTGTACGTGCAGAACGACCCGGCGTTCGTCATCGGGCTGCTCGGCGCGTGGAAGGCCGGCGGCGCGGCGGTGGCGATCAACCCGATGAACAAGGCGCGCGAGCTGACCTACCTGCTCAGCGACTCCGGTGCCACGGCGCTGCTGTGCCTCGAGGAGCTCTACACGGGGGTGGCCCGCGACGTCCTGCCGGAGACGCAGGTGCGCACCGTGGTCACCTGCTCCGCGCTCGACCGGCAGACCCGGGACGACCCGCGGGTGCTCGGCGACGTCGTCCGCACCCGGCCGGAGGGCACCCTCGACCTCGAGGAGCTGCTCTCCACCCACGCCGGGGAGGAGCCCGACGCCCCCGCGCCGTCCGGGGACGACGTGGCGATCCTGACCTACACGTCGGGGACGACGGGCGTGCCCAAGGGCGCGATGAACACCCACCGCACGATGACCTTCAACGCCTACACCTACCGGGAGTGGGTCCGGCTCACGCCGGAGGACAGCGTCCTGGGCATCGCGCCGCTGTTCCACATCACCGGGCTGGTCGCCCACGTCGCCGTCGCGCTGCTGGTGGGCTGCCCGCTGGTGCTGGCGCACCGCTTCCACCCCGAGGCGGTGCTGGACACCATCCGGGAACACCGCCCCACGTTCACCATCGGGTCGATCACGGTGTTCATCTCCCTGATGGGGGTGCCCGGGGTGTCCCGGGACGACTTCGCCTCGTTCCGGGCCATCTACTCCGGCGGCGCGCCGATCGCCCCGGCGGTCACCGAGCAGTTCGAGGCGCTGACCGGGCACTACATCCACAACGCCTACGGGCTCACCGAGACCAACTCCCCGTCGCACCTGGTGCCGCTGGGGCGGACCGCGCCGGTGGACCCGGACTCGGGCGCGCTCTCGGTCGGGGTGCCGGTCTACAACACCGTCGTCCGCATCCTCGACGAGGACGGCAAGGAGCTCCCGCCGCGGGAGATCGGGGAGATCGCGACCGCCGGGCCGCAGGTCGTGCCGGGCTACTGGAACAAGCCCGAGGCGACCGCCGAGTCCCTGCCCGGCGGGGAGCTGCGCACCGGCGACGTCGGGTTCATGGACGAGCAGGGCTGGTTCTACATCGTCGACCGCAAGAAGGACATGATCAACGCGGCCGGGTACAAGGTGTGGCCCCGCGAGGTCGAGGACGTCCTGTACGGGCACCCGGCCGTGCGGGAGGCGGCGGTCGTCGGCGTCCCCGACGCCTACCGCGGCGAGTCGGTGAAGGCGTTCGTGTCGCTCAAGCCGGGCACGACCGCGACCCCGGAGGAGGTCATCGCCTTCGCCAGGGAACGCATGGCCGCCTACAAGTACCCGCGGTCGGTGGAACTGGTCGACGAGCTGCCGAAGACGACGACGGGGAAGATCCTCCGCCGGGAGCTCCGCGACCGGAAGCCCGGGTGAGCACCGCAGGGAGCGCCAGCGACCGAGGAGCGGAGCGAGAGCCGGACGGTCGCCATGGGGACCGCGACGACCCGCCCACCGGGTGGGCTCCTCGGGCCGGGCCGTGATCAGGTGACCTGATCGCGCGGGGTCCTCCCCACCGTTCGCCGTGGGGGTGGACCCCGCACGGGAGGGGAGGACGCCCGCGGCCGCACGGGCTGGACCGCAGGACCGACGAGAGACGAGGTGGGGCGACGATGCCCGAGGCGACAGAGCCGGAGACCGTGACCCGTGAGGACGCCGGCGGCGTCGCGACCATCACCCTGCTGCGGCCGGGCCTCACCCACCGCTCACGCCGGGAGCTGCTCGACGTCGTCCGGGAGGTCGGCGCCGACGGGTCGGTGCGGGCGATCGTGCTCACCGGGCGCGGCCGGGCGTTCTGCGTGGGGCAGGACCTCGCCCAGCACGTCGAGGCGCTCCGGGGCGACGCCGCGAGCTCGCTGTCGGTGGTCGAGGACGAGTACAACCCGCTGGTCCTGGCCCTGGCCGCGCTGCGCGTGCCCGTGGTGGTGGCGGTCAACGGGGCCTGCGCCGGGGCGGGCCTGGGCATCGCGCTGGCCGGGGACCTGCGGATCGCCGCCGCCGGCGCCAAGTTCACCACCGCCTTCACCGGGATCGGCCTGTCGAGCGACTCCGCGCTGGCCTCCCGGCTGGTCCACTGCGTCGGCGGCTCCCGCGCCGCGGAGATCCTGCTGCTGCCCGACCCCTTCCCCGCCGAGACGGCGGCGACCTGGGGCCTGGTGCACCGGGTGGTCGAGCCCGAGCAGGTGCTGCCCGAGGCGCAGGCACTGGCTGCCCGCCTCGCCGCCGGCCCGACGGCCGCCTACCGGGCGCTCAAGACGGTGCTGGCCACCGCCGCCACCGACTCCCTCGAGGACACCCTGGCCCTGGAGGCGCGGCTGCAGAAGGAGCTCGGGCAGACCGCCGACCACCGCGAGGCCGTGGAGGCCTTCCTGGAGAAGCGCACGCCGCGCTTCACCGGTCACTGAGGGTGTCGACACGACCGGGTCCTGCCGACGCGCCCCGTACCGAGACGGTCACCCCCGGTTCGCGATGACAGGCTCCGGGAGGTCGTCGGGAGGGGGAGACGTGACGGGGTCCGCGGGGTCGCGGGGGACGCGGAGCGGAGCAGCGGGTCCGGTGGGCCGGACGCCGCCACCACGCACCGCGCCGCCACCGCGGGCGGCCGACGGGCGACCGCAGCCGCGGCGGGTCGTCCTCACCGGCAACGTCGTCCAGCAGCTCCCCCCGCCGCCGCCCCCGCGCCCGGCGACCACGAGTGACCTCGCCCCGCCGATCGGCCGTCCTCGGCCGGCGGCGCCGGGCACGGTCCGGGCCACCGCCGCGCTGTGGTGGGCCGGCTGCGTGGCGGCGCTGACCGGCCTGGGTGCCGCGCTGCTGGACTCCGAGGCGTTGCGGGCCCGGCTGACCGAGACCGCCACCGCCGCCGACCCGGCGGCCTCCGCCGACCTGGTCGCCGACGGCGTGCGCGCCACGATGGTCCTGGTGCTGGCGAGCGTCGCCGCCCTGGTCGCCCTCTCCCTGCTGTGGGTGGGCCTGCTGCTGCGCGCCCGCACGTGGGCCCGCTGGGCGCTGGTGGTCACCGCGGCGCCGCTCCTGCTGGCCCTGGACGTGGCGCAGAGCGTCGTCGCCGGCGATGCCGACACCGACCGGCTAGCGCTGGTCCTCGCCGCCGGCCTGTTCGTCGTCGCCCTCGTCCCCCTCCTCAGCCGCTCCGCCCGCGCGTTCTGCCGGGGCGCTCGCCGCTGACGTCCCCCAGCCGTCCAGCTCGGCCAGCAGCGCCTCGCACGAGCGGACGACGACCTCGGCGGCGTCGGCGCTCGCCCGGCCGGCCAACGGGTCCTCGGCCGTCGCGCGCCAGCGGCCCAGCGCCTCGAACGCCGCGGTCCGCAGGTCGGCGTGCGGGGTGTCCGCGGGCAGCCCCAGGCGGGCGGCGGGTCCGGTCCCCTCGGCACCGAGCAGGCGCTCGGCGTCGGGCCGCAGCTGCTCCGCCAGCGGGCTGTCGGCCGACCGCGCCCGGGCCAGCAGCTCCAGCTCGGCCAGGGCCGGCGTGGCCAGCCGGACCCGTTCGACGCCGGCGCGCAGCGCGTCGCCGCCGTCCACCGGGTGCTCCTCCAGCACGGCCTGCAGCAGCCGCAGCGCCGTCCCCGCCTTCAGCGCGTCACCGCGGTCGGTGAGGTGGACGCGCATCAGCCGCTGCAGCTCGACCAGCCCGCTGCGCTGCAGCAGCTCCACGGCGAGGGCCGAGGCGTCGGGCACGCCGGCCCGGATCAGCGCGAGGGACAGCCGGATGCCGAACAGGCCCAGCCGGTCCAGGAGCGCGGCCCGGACGTCCTGCGCGAGCGGCACCGGCGCCTCGGCGCGGCAGAACCGGTCAGGGGTGAGCAGCATCGCGGCGACCTGCGCCTGGTCGGCGGTGGCCAGGCTGCGCAGGGCGACGTAGTCCCCGTGCCGCAGGGTGCGGCCGGCCAGCGCCAGCAGCCCGGCGACGGGCACCACGGCCGCGCTCACCGCCCGCAGCTCGGGGTCCTCGGACATCCGCCGGGCCACCGCGCCGGCCGCGTGCAGGGCGTCCAGCCGGCCGGCACCGACCTCGTCGGCGCGGGAGAGCACGGTGATCGTGGTGGCGTGCGCCCCGGCGGCCGCGCCGGCCTGGAACCCGGCGAGGACGGCGACGTCCTCGGGCTGGGGCTGGCGGGTGAGGAACACGACCGCGTCGGCACCCGCGGTCCCCTCGTCGCCGTCCAGGAAGGTGCGGGTCCGGGCGCTGGTGTCCGCCGACAGCGACGAGATGCCCGGGGTGTCGACCACGGTGGCCGGCTGCAGGTCGGGGGCCGGCCACTCCACCAGCAGCGAGGCGACCTCCTCGGGCGGGGTCCCGCCGAGCTCCAGCTGCAGGCCGCCGTCGGCCCGGCGGACCGGCAGGGTCCGGGTCTGCCCGTCCGTGCCGTGCAGGACCGCCCTCGGCGTGGCCCCGTGCCGGTAGAGGGTCACCACCCGGGTGCACTCGCCGGCGTCGGTGGGCGCGATCCGCGCCCCCACCAGGGCGTTGAGCAGGGTGGACTTCCCGGACTTGACCCGCCCGACCAGCGCCAGCCGCAGCGGCTCGTCCAGCCGCCGCCGCTGCGCCCGCAGCCGCTCGGCGACGTCGGGCCGGTCGGCGTAGCGCTCCAGCGCGTCGTCCAGCAGCGCCCGGACGTCGTCCAGGACCGCCGTCGGAGCCCCCGCCGTGAGCGTCACGGGACCGCCACCGCCGTCCGGCTGAGCTGGCGCACCTCGGCGGCGAGCCGGTCGAGCTGGTCCAGCCGCAGCCGCAGGGAGCGGATGCGGGCGTCGCGCTCGGCGGTGGCCTCCTTGGTCGAGCGCTGCGCGGCCGCCACGGCGTCGGCCAGGGAGCGGGACATCTCCTCCGCGGTGTCGGTGATCAGGTCGCGCAGGGTGCGCTGGACGGTCCGCAGCCGGTCCTTGAGCTGCTTGCCGACCTGGAACACCACCTCGTCCAGGTGCCGGCGGACGACGGCCTTCGCCTCGGACTGCCGCCGCTGCACCCGCTGCTTCTTGTCGTCGTTGTAGGCCTTGCGCCCGAGCAGGACGCCGGCGGCCAGCGAGATCGGGTTGATGATCGCCATCCCGGCCAGGCTGGTCACCAGCCCGGTCATCAGGACGCCGGTGTAGGACCCGCGCAGCCCGATCAGCGCCCGCTCGCGCAGGGTCATGGCGCCCTCGTCGATCTCCGGCAGGTCGACCAGGCTCTCCAGGGCGTCGCCGGCGGCCCCCACGGACAGGGCCGGGACCGCGGCGCCGCCGTCCCGGGAGAACTGCTCGATCACCCGCTCGGCCAGCCACTCCGAGCGCTGCCCGGCCCAGACGTAGCTGTCGGCGACGGCCGCGGCGATCCGCCGGTCGAGCCACGCGGCCAGCTCGGCCCATGCCGGACCGGGGTCCTGGGCGTCGATCGCCTCCTCGGCCTCCCGGGTCACCACCCGGGACCGGTCGCGCAGGTCGAAGTCGATGTCGCTCATGAGGTCGGTGACGCCGTCGGCGAGCACCTGCTGCCAGCGCGAGGAGCGGCGGCGCAGGTCGTCGGCGGCGGCCTTGGCCTCCTCCAGACCGCGCAGCAGCTCCTCCCGGCCGGCCGGGTCCTGCAGGCCGGCCAGCTCCGTGCGGACGGCGAGGGAGAGGTGCTCGGTGACCGCCGCGAGGTCGTGCACCAGCGCGCGCCGGGCGAGGACCTCGGCGCGGTCGACGACCTCGCGGCGCAGGTGGGTGACCAGCGCCCCGATGCCGGACTCCTCGTGCAGCTCCCGGTCCCGGTGCTGCACCGCCAGCTGCGCCAGCGCCGAGGAGACGGCGAACAGCGGCGCCTCGATGCCGCGGCCGGCCAGGTGGGCGCGGTCGAGCTCGAGGACGGTGCGCCACTGCGGGCAGGCGTCGGTCTTGGTGAGGACGCAGACGACCGTCGGGCACAGGCCGCGCGCCTGCTCCAGGAAGGCCATCTCCGGGGCGGTGAACTCCTGGCTCGCGTCGGACACGAGCAGGACGGCGTCCGCGGTCGGCAGCAGGTCGACCGTCCGCAGCGCCCGCACCGTGCCCACCCCGCCCACACCGGCGGTGTCGACGAGCTCCAGACCGCCGTCGAGCAGCCGCCGCGGGAGCTCCACCTCCGCCTGCAGCAGCCGCTCGTCGGTGCCGGTCACCCGCGCCGCGACCTGGTCGATGGGCACCGGCACCCGCTCGGTGGGGACGTCTGCCCCGGCCTCGGCGGCCGGTCCGGCGGCCAGGACGAGGGTGGCGCGGGGGGCCTCCCCGTTGCGCACGACCGTCGGGACGACGGTGGCGACGTCGTCGGCCACCGGGCAGACCGGGGCGCCCACCAGGGCGTTGACCAGCGAGCTCTTGCCCTGCTTGGGCTCGCCCACGACCAGCACCCGCACCCCGGGGGTCTGCGAGCGCTCCCGCGCCTGGAGCAGCCGCCGGTGCAGGTCCGGCCGCTCGCAGACCTCCGCGAGCGCCACCGCCCGGTCGATCACCTGTGCTGTCGTGGACACGGTCACCTCCAGTCACCCGGTCTTACCACCCGCGTGCGGGCCGGCCCGGGACGTGCCCGGGTCCCGGGCGCCCCCGCGGCGCGCCCGGGACCCGGTGGGAGTGGGTCAGCCGGCGGTGACGTCCTCGACCTCGTTGCCCGAGAAGTTGTCGGAGAGGTTGTCCGAGAAGTTGTCGTTGAGGCTGTCCTCGACGTCCACCTCGACCTCGGTGTACTCGCTGTTGTCGGTGTTCTGGCTGTTGTCCTGCGTCAGCTCGTTGCCGTTGAGCGAGTCGTCGAAGCCGTCGTCGTCGGAGTTGTCCTGGAAGGAGTCCTCGACGTCCACGTCGACGTCGGTCGAGTTGTCGTTGAACGAGTCCTCGACCTCGACCTCGGTCGTGGTGGTGGTCGAGTTGTCGTTGCCCGAGTCGTTCACCGAGTTGTCGGAGTTGTCCTCGTTGAACGAGTCCTCGACGTCCACCTCCACGTCGGTGGAGTTGTCCGTGTCGTTGCCGTTGCCGGCGACGTTGCCGTCGCCGTTCTGGGTGTTGCCGGAGTTCTCCACGTCGATGTCGGTGTCGATCTCGGTGTCGACGTCGTTGTCGCGGCCCACGGCGTTGCCGTCGCCGGAGACGTCGTAGCTGTCGTTGTACGAGTCGTTCACCGAGTTGTCGCTGTTGTCGATGGTGACGTCCTCGACGTCGTCGCCGGCGACGATGCCGCCCTCGTTGTCGATCTGGGTCACGTCGCCGTCGACGTCGCCGCCGGCGGCCACGCCGTCCCCGCCGACGAACACGTTGTCGTCCCCGAAGATCGCCTGCGCGTCGCCGCTCACCCAGATGCTGTGGGAGGCGTCGATCGAGACGTGGGTCTCGTGGTTCTCGTACTGGATCTCCTGCAGGTGGGTGATCACGACGGTCTCGTGACCCCCGGCCGGGCCGTGGCCGTGGCCGGAGCCGCCCTGGGTGTCGTCGTCGTCCTCGTCGTCGTCCTCGTCGCGGGCCGGCAGGTGGGCGGTGCCGCCGGAGTGCTCGCGGACGTCCTCGTCGTCGCTGCGGGACTGGACGCCGGCGGGGCGCGCACCGCCGTCGCCGTCGCAGGAGTCGCCGTTGCCGCCGTTCCAGCCGCCGACCGTGGAGTAGTCCGCGACCATCGGCATGAGGTCGGCGACGTCGTCGGGCGAGACGTCGGTCAGGCCGGCGGCGTCGAGGGCCGCCTGCGGGTCCTCCTCGTAGGCGGCGGCCTTCGCCGGGTCGCGGAACAGGTCGAGGATGAAGTCGAGCAACGAGCTGGCGAGAGTCGACATGGCTGGCACTCCTGGGTCTGGGAGCCGGTCCGCCATCGGCCGGCTGGCAGCGGCAGTCCACCCGCCGGGGGGCTCCCCCGGCATCGGGGTCGATCCCCCCAACCTCGTCACCCCGATGGGGGGTGTGCGCTGACTGAGCGTTAGGGGCTGCGGGGTGTCGCCCCCTACTTACGGTCCGCATCCGCCCGTGGCGGGTGCCGCGCGGGACAGATGGTGCAGGCGGGCCATACGTTCGGAGGACCCGGCCGGTCCGACACAGGGCGCCGGGGTTGCGGAATGCGGATCAGGGGGCACCTGTGCGCAACGGCGAGTACGGGTTGGGCATCGACATCGGCGACGGATCCATCTCCGCCGCGGTGTGCGACGGCGACGAGGGAGGTGCGGCGGGCGCAGAGGCGCTGGTCATCGGGGAGTCCGGGGCGACGGCACCCGCCGCGCTGTCCGTGGGCGAGGACGGCCGCGTGTCGTTCGGGGCGGCCGGGGGGGCGGCCCCGGTGGCGCACGTCCTGGCCCGCGTCGGCGACCCCGCTCCCCTCTACGCGGGCGACCGTCCGGTCGCGGCCGCCGAGCTGGTGGCCAGCGCGGTCCAGCGCGTCCGCGAGGCGGCCGCCCGGCACGCGGGTCGCCCCGAGTCCTGGACCGTGGTCACGGTCCCGCCGTCCTGGGGCGGACACCGCCGGGCGGTGCTCGCCCGCGCGTTCGAGGACGCCGGGGTCCCCCGGTTCTCCCTCGTCTCGAGCGCGGTGGCCGCGGCCCACCACCACGTGACCTGCGGGGACCTCCCGCCCGACGCCACCGTCGCCGTCTACGACCTGGGCGCCAGCACGCTGGACACCGCGGTGGTCGGCCCCACCCCCGACGAGCCGCTGGGCCACCTGGGGACCCCCCCGGTCGCGCGGCCGTGGGGTGGGCGCGACCTCGACGACGCCGTCGTGGCGCACGTCCTCCGCTGCGCCGGGACGCCGGCCGACGCCGCCGCGTCCCGGGCGCTGCGCGCGGCGTGCACCGCGGCCAAGGAGGCCCTGTCGGCCGAGACGACCGTCCTGGTGGCCGCCGAGGGCCCGGACGGACCGGTCCGGCTCACCCGCGAGGAGTTCGACGAGGTCGTCGACGGGCCCGTGCGCGCGTCGGTGTCGGCCGTGACCGAGGCCCTCGCCGCCGCCGGGGTGGAGCTCTCCGAGCTGGACGCGGTCGTGCTGGCCGGCGGCGCGGTCCGCGTCCCGCTGGTGGCCGAGGTGCTCTCCGGCGAGCTGGGCAGGCCCCTCGTCGTCTCCCCCGACCCGGCCCTCACTGCCGCTCTCGGTGCCGCTGCCCTCGCCGCGGACGCCCTGGTGGCCGTGCGGCTGCTCGCCGCCGAGACCGGGGACCCCGCCCCCGTCGGCGCGACGGTCGCCGTCCCGGCGGGCTCCCCTCCGGAGCTCGCCGTCCCCCCGGAGGACGCCCCCGAGCCGGCCGGGGTCACCCCGCGGCGGCCGAGGGCGCTCGTCGCCGGGACCCGGCGCCCGGGCGGCGCGGTGCGCCCGGCAGGCAGCGCGCGCGGCTCCCGCGTCCGGCGCGGCGCGGTCGTGGCCGGGGGCTTCCTCGGCCTGGTCGTGCTGCCCCCGGCCATCGCCGGCGTGATCGGCGTGGACCTGACCAGCGTCCCGACCGACGGGGTGGTCGCCGGCGTGCAGGACGGCGAGGTCGTGGCCTCCGGCAGCGCCGCGGTCGGGGGCACCACGCCCGCCGCCGAGTCCGCCGGGTCCGCCTCGGGCCGCGGTCAGGGAACGGGCGCGGGCCGCGCACCGGCGGTCGACCCGGGCAGCGTGCTGCCGGGCGGCGGGCTCGGCGCGGCGGTCGCCACCGCCACCCGGGGCGCCGCGGCTGCCGCGGACACCCCCGCGGCCGGGGCCTCGCGGGCGCCGGGCACGACCTCGACCCCCCGGGGCGGGACGACGACCACCCCGCCGCTCCCCGGCTCGACGCCGCCCCCCGCGACCGGCCAGGGCCCCACGACGACGCCCCCGACGACCACCCCGCCGACCACCGACCCGCCGACCACCACGCCCCCGAGCGACACCCCGACGACCACCCCACCCGACGACACCCCGACCACGACCCCGCCGACCGATCCGGCGCCGGTCACCGAGCCCGACCCCGTGCCCGACCCCGAGCCGGACCCGGTGCCCGACCCCGAGCCCCAGCCGGACCCCGAGCCCGAGCCGCAGCCCGAGCCGCAGCCCGAGCCCGTGCCCGACCCGGTCCCGGTGCCGGACCCGGTCAGCGACCCCGTCTCCGCCACGGAGGCGCTGTGATCGCCGACATCGGCGCCGGCGGCACGCTGCTGGCCGACTGCGGGCCCGACGCGGTCCGCGAGCTGGCCGGTCCGCCCGGCCGTCCCGCGGTCCCGGTGACCGTGCAGGGCCCCGGGGGGACCGGGAAGACGCTGCTGCTGACCGAGCTGGCCGCGGCCCACCGCAGGGCGGGGCTGCCGGTGCTCGAGGCCGCGCCGGTCGACCCGGCCGAGCTCCCGGACGAGTTCGCCGTCGTGGTCGACGACGCGCACCGGCTGACCGAGGCGGCGGCGGCCGGGTTGATCGGCCTGGTGCGGCACCCCGGCGCCCGGGTGTCGATCGCCTACCGGCCGTGGCCCCGTCCGCGGCCGCTGACCGCACTGCTGGCCGAGGTGGGTCCCGACCGGCGCGCCGTCGTCCTCGGGCACGCCGACCGCGCGCAGGTCCGCAGCTGGACGCGGGAGCACCTGGGGCAGGCCGTGGCCCCGGGGCTCGTCGACGCCGTCCTCGCCCAGACCGGTGGGCTCCCCGCGCTGGTCCACCCGCTGCTGCGGTCGCTGGCCCGGCGCGGGCCCGGGCCCGCCGTCCCGGGGCAGCCGGCCCGGCTGGCCGTGCCCGAGGAGGTCGGCGACCGGGCCCGCGCCGGCCTGGCGTCGGTCGACGAGGGCACCCGGGCCCTCCTGCACGCCGTCGCCGCCGGGGCTCCGCTGGACGACGAGGTGCTCGGCGACCTCCTCGGCGTGCCGCCCCTCGACGCGGCGGAGCTGATCAGCGCCGCGCGGGCGAGCGGCCTGCTGCTGGCCAGCGGTGCGGTGGTGCCGATCGTGGCGCAGGTGCTGCTCGCGACCACCCCGCCCGACATCACCCGCCGGACCCGCCGGCAGCTGCTGTCGCTGCTGATCGAGCGCGGTGAGGAGCCGGTGGAGCTGGCCCGGCGGCTGGCGGCCGAGCGGGTGCGCGACCCGCGGGCGGCGCGGCTGCTGGAACGACACGGGGAGGCGGCGCTGGCCGCGGACCCGGCGCTGGCCGGGCAGCTGCTGGGCGAGGCGGCCCGGACCGGGGCACCGGTCTCCGGGCTGGCCGCACGGAGGGCCCAGGCCGCGGTGCTGGCCGGGGACCTCGACGGCGCCCTGCAGTGGGCCGACACCGCCCTGGCCGACCCGGCCGCTCCGGACCGGGCGCGGGCGGCGGGCGTGACCGCGGCCGTGCTGGCCCAGCGCGGCCTGCTCGGCCGGGCGGCCGACCTCTGCCGCCTGGCCGGCCCGGAACGCGCCGGGGCCGCGGCCCTGGCCCTGCTGGCGACGGGGGCACCGGAGGAGGCACAGGCCGTCCTCGGGGAGGCCGGCGCCGCGCGCGGGGCGCCCACGATGCTGTCGGTGAGCGAGGAGTTGACCGCCCAGGGCGTCGCCCAGTCGCTGCGCACCGGCGCGAACGCCGCCGACGACATCTCTGCGGCGCTGTCCACGCTCACCCGGGCGGCGGCGCTGCTCGAGCCGGTGGGGCGGACGGCGGTGCTGGTGGACACCCCGGCGGCGCTGGCCGCGCTGGTCGCGCTGCACAGCGGCGAGCTGGGGGTGGCCGAGTCGGTGCTGCAGCGCGCGGTGGACGCCGACCTCGGCGGGCCGCCGTGCCGGCCGCGGCACCGGTTGCTGCTGGCCTGGATCGCGATGCTGGCCGGACGGCTGACCCGCGCCCGCGAGCTCATGGCGGCGGCGCAGGACTCGGCGCAGATGACCGCGGCCCGGGAGGGGACGGCGGCCCTGGAGCCGCGCGACGACGTGTTCCTGCAGGCCCTGGAGGTGGGTCTGGCCCGCCGCAGCAGCGACGTGCCCGCGCTGGTGCGGGCGTGGGTGCGCGCGCGGGAGGCGGTGGTCCGCCACCCGGTGGACCTGTTCACGCTGCTGCCGCTCGGCGAGCTGGTCGTGGCCGCGACCCGGTTGCAGGACGACGACCGGCTCCGCCCGCACCTGGCCGAGGCGCAGGCGCTGCTGGGGCGGCTGGGCGATCCGCAGCTGTGGGCGACGTCGCTGCACTGGAGCGGCGCGCAGGCGGCGATCCTGGCCGATGACCCCGACCGGCTGCGGCCGCACGCGGCGGCCCTGGTCGCGGCGGCGCGGACCAGCCCCTACGCGGCGACCCTGGCCCGGGCGGGACGGTCCTGGATGCGGGTGCTCGCCGGCGACGTCGACGCGGCCAGCGTGGTGGCCGCGGCCGAGGAGCTCACCGCCGTGGGGTTGGGGTGGGACGGCTCGCGGCTGGCCGGTCAGGCCGCGGCCCGGGCGACCGACCAGAAGGCCCGCTCGCTGCTGCTGGGCTGCGCCCGGACGCTGGCCGACAGCGCCGGCTGCGAGGGCGCACCCACGGCGCCCGCGCCCCGGCCGGCCGCGGAGGGTGCGCCTGCGCCGGCCCCGAGCGGTGCGCTGTCCGAGCGGGAGCGGGAGGTGGCCCGGCTGGTCGTGGCCGGGCAGACCTACCGCGAGATCGGCGGGCGGCTCTACATCTCCGCCAAGACCGTGGAGCACCACGTGTCCCGGATGCGGCAGCGCCTGGGGGCGAGCAGCCGGTCGGACCTGCTGGCCCGGCTCCGGGCCGAACTGGGGGAGTAGGAGGACCCGCGTGGGCGGAGTGCCAGGGGCGCGTCATCCGCGCCCTCGGACTCCGTTCAGCGGGAGAGGACGACGCAGGCCGGGCAGACGTCGCGGGCCGGCGTCGGCCACGGCTCGTCGACGGTGACGCGCGCCAGCGAGCCGCACAGGGTCAGCTCGCAGGCGCCGTCGAGCTCGGCGGTGGGCCGGTGCAGCTCGACCGCGTGCCACAGGGCCGCGGTGGGGCCGTGGGCGCGGCTGCGGGCCGGGACGTGGGTCGGGGCGGGAGCGAGGGTGGAGGTGCTCATGCGGAGACGGTCGGCACGGCCGGCCCCGAGGGACACGGCCCGTCCCGGTGCCCTCCCCCGGAGGGGTGAGAGGACCACCCGATCGCCGACCGGACGGCGGCGAGGCAGGATGCGGTCATGGAGCTGACCAAGCACGGCCACGCCTGCGTCGTCCTCAGCGACGGTGACCGGCGGCTGGTCATCGACCCGGGCGCCTTCACCGACCCGGCGGTCCTCGACGGCGCCGGCGCCGTCCTGGTGACCCACGAGCACTTCGACCACTTCGCGGCCGACGTGCTGCGCGCGGCGATGGACGCCGACCCGGCGCTGGAGGTGTGGAGCAACCGCTCGGTGGCCGGTCAGCTCGACGGGCTGGGCGGGCGGGTGCACGTGGTCGGCCACGGCGACGCGGTCACCGCGGCCGGGTTCGACGTGACGGTGCACGGGGAGATGCACGCGGTGATCCACCCCGACGTCCCGCAGATCCTCAACGTGGGGTTCCTGGTGGACGGCCAGGTCTTCCACCCCGGCGACGCCCTCACGGTGCCGGAGGTGCCCGTCCCCACCCTGCTGCTGCCGGTGCACGCCCCCTGGTCGAGGGTCTCCGACGTCATCGACTACGTCCGCGCGGTGGACGCCGACCAGGCCTACGCGATCCACGACGCGCTGCTCAGTGAGCAGGGGCTGGGGGTCTACGGCGGCTGGCTGGGCGAGCGCGGCCCCGGCACGCCCACCCCCTACAGCCGGCTGTCCCCGGGGGACTCGGTCGACCTCTGATCTCGACCGGGTCCCCCGGGCGCAGCGTCAGCGGACGGCGCGGTTGCGACCGCCCGAGAGGCCCTCGGCGACGCCGATGAGCACCACCGCGGCGATCACGGCCACGATGAAGCCGAGCACGTTGAGCTCCCAGATGTCGCCGGTGCCCAGCAGGCTGGCGACGACGCCGCCGATGAGTGCGCCCACGACGCCCAGGACCAGCGTCATCAGGATGCTCAGCCGCTGCTTGCCCGGCTTGATGAGACGGGCCAGGGCCCCGATGATCAGGCCGACGACGATGAGACCGAGGATCTGCACGTCTTCCTCCTTGCGTCCTCGGGCGCGCCCCAGTCGGCGCACCCGTTCGGCGAGGTGGCTACCCCAAGATCACCGCGGCACACCTGCCGGTCACCCGATCGTGACCCTTCCTCAGCTGCGGGACAACACGTCCACGTGCGCGGGGAGCAGGTCCAGCTCGCCGTCCACGGTCCGCTGCACCATCTGCCGGATCGCCCCGCGCTGCAGCCGCCGGGCCAGCCGGCCGCCGGTGCGGGGCTCGTGGCCCACGGTGATGGTGACGCTGGTCGCGCCGGAGCCGGCGTCGGCCAGCTCGATCCGCGTCGTCCACGTCTCCGGGGTCAGCTCCAGCCGGGTGGTGACCGCCTGCTGGGGCTCCCACTCGACGATCTCGCCCCGCGGTGCCCCGGCGGGCGGCTGGGCGCCGTCGCCGAGCCGGCCGGGCACGCAGACGAACGTCGTCCCCACGCCCGGGGACCCGGCACCGTCGACGACGTAGGAGACGTCGCACACCGAGCAGTAGGGGGCCAGGACGGCGAGGGCGCGCCACACCCGGGCGCGGTCGAAGGGCACCTCGCGGGTGCCGCTCACGGTGGTCATCCCCGCCGACGGTAGTCGGCGCCGGGCCACCGCCTCACCGGCCGCCGACGGAGACCTCGAACTCCACCTGGCTGACGTCCGGGCGCAGCCGCGAGAAGCTGTGCACCTGCGGCTGACCGTTGCTGTCGCGCACCGTCGTCCGGACGACGAGCAGCGGCGACCCGGCCACGACCCCGAGCACGTCGGCCTCGTCCGGCGCGGCCGTCCCCACGTCGACGACGATCCGCGCGTGGGCCAGGTCGGCGGAGTACTCCCGGCGCAGGAAGTCGTAGAGCGACCCCTCGCTGAAGTCCTCCTCCGCCGCGCGGGGGTAGGTGTCGGCGGCCATGAAGCTGTGCGCGACGTGGTTGGGCACGCCGTCGAGGCTGCGCAGCCGGACCAGCTCGACGACGTCGGTCGCGGTCTCCAGGCCCAGCTCGGCCGCGACCGGCGGCTGCACCGGCACGATCCGCTGGGTGAGCACCGTGGTGCCCACCTGGGCGCCCTGCTCGGTCATGACCGAGCTGAACCCGGCGATCCGGTGCACGAAGCTCTCGCGGTACTCGTGCCGGATGGCCGGGCGGGTGACGTAGGTGCCCCGGCCCTGCTCGCGCACCAGGTGACCGTCGGCGACCAGGCCGTCGACGGCGCGGCGCAGGGTGATCCGGCTGACCCCGTACTCGGCGCAGAGGACCGGTTCGGGAGGCAGCAGCGTGTGCTCGGGGAGCGCGGACACCCGGCGGCGCAGGTGCTCGCGGACCGACAGGTACTTCGGTCCCGACACGGCACTGGTCACGACAGCAAAGGTACTGGACAGGTAGACGTCTGGTCGTCTGAGACGTCTGTCTCAGCCGGTCGGGTCATCCCCCAGGAGAGCGGTCGGCCGGGAGCGGTCGCCGTCCTCGACCTCCACGACCTCCGTCCGGCTGGCCGAGCTGCTCACCAGGGACGACGAGCGCGCCGTCGTGGCTGCCTCCCACCACCGTCCGGGCCGCGCCGGGGCGCACCCGGATCGTTCCGCGCACCACGGCGGTGTCCCGCCCCGACGGGATGAGAGGCTGCAGACCAGCACCACGCGGCATCGCATCCTCCGTACGGGATGCCCGGAGGATGGCAGGTTGACAGCGTGTCGCAGGACCCCCGCGCCCGGCGTCGCCAGGAGACCCACCGGCGCATCTACGACTGCGCCATGCGGCTGTTCCAGGAACGTGGCTACGACGAGGTGACCGTCGCCCACATCACCGCGGCGGCGGGGGTCTCCGTACCCACCTTCTACGACCACTTCCCCAGCAAGGAACACATCGTCCTGCCGATGCCCCGGGCCGAGGAGATCGAGCAGGTCCTCCTCGGCCAGGGGGAGGGGCTGAGCGTGGCGGAGCGGATGCGGCAGGGGATCCTGGGCTGGCTGGCCAGCTACCAGGGGGAGGACCGCGAGGAACTCCTCGCGCGGTGGCGGATCGTCGTCGCGACCCCGGGCCTGCGCACCCGGGCGGCGACCTTCGAGCGGGCCACCGCCGAGATGGTGCTCGGTCTGGTGCGGTCCGAGGACTCGGCCACCGGTCTGCCGGACGTGGTCGTCGCGGCCAGCCTGTCCGCCTACACGCAGATCCTGCTCCGCTGGGCCGAGGCCGACGGCCGGGTGCCGCTGGAGGAGGTCGCCGAGCAGGTGCTGGCCGCCCTCCGCGAGCTCTGACCCCGGTCCGCGCCCCCTCGTCCGCTCAGGGCGCCCGCAGCTCCACGACGGCGACCTCCGGCCGGGCGCCGACCCGCATCGGCGGTCCCCAGTACCCGGCGCCGGTGGTCACGTACAGCTGGGTGTCGCCGACCCGGGACAGCCCCTCGACCGACGGCTGGTCGAGCCGGATGGCGTAGTCGAACGGCCACAGCTGCCCGCCGTGGGTGTGGCCGGACAGCTGCAGCCCGACGCCCGCGGCGCTGGCCTGCTCGACCATCCACGGCTGGTGGGCCATCAGCACCAACGGGACGGCGTCGTCGCGGCCGTCCAGCGCGGCGTCGAGGTCGGCGCCGTGACCGGGGACGCCCGAGCGCGCGGCCGTCCGGTCGTCGATGCCGGCCAGGTCGACCGACGCACCGCCGCGGCGGATCGCGACCCGCTCGTTGCGCAGGACCTGCACGCCGAGGGTCGGCAGGTGGTCCAGCCAGGTGGTGGTGTCGACGAAGTACTCGTGGTTGCCGGTGACGAAGTAGACCCCCTGCCCGCTGACCAGGTCGGCCAGCGGCGCGACCTCCTCGCGCAGGTCGGCCACGTCGCCGTCGACCAGGTCGCCGACGATCGCCACGACGTCGGGGCGCTGGGCGTTGACCGTCTCCACGAGCCGCTCGAAGCGCCGCCCGCCGTAGGTGGCCGACAGGTGCCCGTCGGAGAAGGTGACGATCCGCAGGCCGTCCAGGGCGGGGTCCAGCCCGGGCAGCGTGACCGGCACCCGCCGGACGACGGGCGCGGAGTTGGCCAGGTACGCGCCGGTGCCCGCCGTCCCGAGCGCGACCGCCCCCGCCGTCACGGCCAGCCCGCGGGCCAGCAGCAGGCGGCGGGACGGGTCGGCGACGGTGTCGGCCTCCGCCGGGGTCTCCGGCGGGGAGTCCGCCGGCGCCGTCCCGGCGGGGACGGGCACCGGCACGGGCTGCCGGGTGTCCGCCCACCGCCGCAGGAGCAGCCGCACCGGTTCCAGCGCCAGGAGCGCCAGGAACAGGTAGAACGCGACGCCGAGCCAGCTGAAGCCGACCCACTGCAGGGCGGTGGTGGCCGCGGAGTCCTCGCGGCGCAGCAGCACCGCGCCGGCGGGCAGGAGCGCCAGGACGACCGTCAGGAGGGTCAGCCGGCTGCGCGCCGGCCCGGGGCGGGTGGTGCCGCGGACCAGCCGCCACCAGAGGTAGGAGTGCAGGAGGACCAGGGCCAGCAGCACGACCGTGCCGAAGCCGAGCAGGCCGATGAGGGACAGCGGGGGCCTCGTTTCTCGGGACCGGCGGGGTTCTCGGGGGGACCGGCCGGCTCAGGCGCGGACGGCGGCGCGGATCGCCGTCCGCAGGGACGGCTCCATCGTCCAGAACTCCGCCCGGGCCGCGGCGGCGCGCCCCTCCTCGAGGCCGTGCAGCCGGCCGTAGGTCCAGGCGTTCTCGCCCGCGGCGAAGGCGGCCCGCCCGAGACGGGTGCAGTACTGGCGGGTGACGACGGTGTCCTGCGAGGCGCCCAGCACGTCCTGGACCCGCTTCATCAGGTCGACCAGCTCCGCCGCGGGGGCGCCCAGCACGTCGGAGGCCACCTCGGCGGTGTAGCGCACCCGCTTGGCGGCCTTGCGGGCCTCGTGCAGCTCGTGCTCCTGCTCGTCGCCCTCGGCCGACCGCGCCGCCTCGACCGCCCGGCGCAGGCGCTTGCCGGTCCGCCGGACGGCGTCGGCGAGCACCGCGGGCGCGGGGTCGGCGGCCGCCTCGGTGAGCGGCGGGTCCGCCAGCAGGGCGTCGAGGGAGTCGAGCAGGCGCAGGTAGCGGCGGTCGGCGAGGGCCCGGGCGACCTTCCGCGAGCCGGCCTCGTGGTCCTTGACGGTGGTCTGCTGGATGCGGGCGGCGACCGGCCCGAGCACCAGCTCCACCGGCTGGGCCTCGACCAGCTCGCGCAGGTGCTGGAGGGCGACCTCGCCGTCCCGCGCCGCGGACAGCTGCTCGCCCACCCAGCGCAGCTCGTCGCGGAGCGGGTCGGTCCGCTCGCGGTCCAGCACGGGCCGGAAGGCGGCGAGGATGCTGCGCAGCCGGCGGCAGGCGACGCGGACGTCGTGCACGCCCTCGGGCTGCTCGGTGCGGACGGCGAGGTCGGCCTCGCGCAGCGCGGCGAGCTGGGTGGCCAGGGCGGTGAGGACGACGTCCCCGGCCGAGGGGCCCTTCTGCTTCTTCCTGCCCTTCTTCCCCGCGGGCGGCGCCGCCGGCTCGTCGACCGGCCGGGGTGCCGGCACCCGGCCGTCGAGGACCCGGCCGACCTTCGACGGCACCGCCGAGAACCGGGCGCCGGCCGCGACCAGGCGCTCGGTGACGGCCTCGAGCAGCACCTCGTCGCCGTCGACCAGCTCGACCTCGACCTCGCGCCAGGTGGTGACCGTCGCGGGCTCCCCGGGGTCGGCGGCCAGGGCGGTGCCGACGACGCTGTCGTCGGCGACCTCGGCCAGCACCCGGTCCTCGCCGTCGAGCAGGCGGTGCACGACGCGGCGGGTGCGCAGGGTGGCGACCGGGCCCGGGATCGCCGTCCCGAGCAGGCCCAGCACGGGGGCGACGACCGCCTTGGGCACCGTCCGGCCCGCCCGCCCAAGCGGCTGGTGCAGCTCACGGCGGGCGCCGGCCGCGGCGGGCAGCTTCACGTGCCAGCCGGCGTCCGAGCCCCCGGTGCGCCGCCGCAGGGTGACCCGGGAGCGCAGCAGCCGCAGGTCGGGGGTGTCGAAGTAGGTGGCTTCCAGCTCCTGCTCGTCCGGCGCGCCGACCGCGGCCACCCCGTCCACGTCGAGGCTGGGCAGGCTGAAGGCGTCGTCGGCCTCGAACTTGCGCTCGATCTCCAGGTGCTCGGTGGTCACGATCCGCCACGGTAGGCCAGGTCCGGGCTGGTCAGCACTCCGCCCAGGCCTCCGCCGATGTTCGCGAGGGGCCCGCCCTGGGCACGCTCCCGCACAGGAGAGTGCCCCGTCGGGGCCTCCTGCAGGAGGGGAGCCGGCTGAGATGTTGAGCGAGCGGGAGCTGGCCGCGGCGATCGGCGCGACGGCGTACGGCCCGGACGGGCAGAAGATCGGCACGGTCGAGCACTTCTTCACCGACGACCGCACGGGGGCACCCACCTGGGTCGCGGTGTCGACCGGCCTGTTCGGGACCCGCCGCTCCGTCGTCCCGGCCTCGGAGGCGACCTTCGGCGACGGCGCGCTGCAGCTGCCGGTGACGCGGGACGCCGTCCGCAAGGCGCCGCACGTCTCCGACGAGCACCTCGACCCCGACGCCGAGGAGCTGCTGCGCCGTCACTACTCCGTGGACAGCGCCGCCGGGGACGCCGGGACCGTGGACAGCGCCGCCGGGGACGCCGGGACCGTGGACAGCGGAGAGGGGCGCGCCACGGCGGGCGCCCCGTCCGCGGCCGTTGCGGACACGGCTCCCCCGGCGGGTGCCGGGCCGGACGAGCAGACCGCGCCGGTGGCGACCACCGCCCACGGCGGGGACACCGTCCGCGTCGAGCAGACCGGCCGGGCGGGGGACACCGTGCAGGTGGGCGGAACCGCACCCGCGGGCGCCGCCGGGGCGGCCGTGGCAGGGGCGGCCGGTGCGGCAGCCGGCGCCGCGGGCGGGACCGCCGCCCCCGACGGCGCGATGACCCGCAGCGAGGAGCAGCTGCGGGTGGGGACCGAGCGGGTCGCCGCGACCCGCGCCCGGCTGGTCAAGTACGTGGTGACCGAGGAGGTGACCCTCACCGTCCCGATCCGCCGCGAGGAGATCCGGGTGGAGCAGGTGCCGGTGGACGCCCCCGACCCCGGCCCCGGTGAGTCACTGGCACCCGACAGCGCCCCCGGGGGAACCGGCACGGGCGGCACCGCCGCGGCCACGTCGGGCCTGCCCGGGGAGATCGTCCTGCACGCCGAGCGGCCGGTGGTCTCGGTCGAGGTCGTGCCGGTGGAACGGGTGCGGCTGGGCACCGAGGTGGTGACCGGCCAGGAACGGGTGACCGAGCAGCTGCAGCGGGAGCAGATCGTCGTCGACGAGGACCGACCGCACCGAGCGGGGTGAGCGGGGCGCGCTTCCCGCGCCCTCGCACTCCGCTCAGCTGCGGCGGTCGGCCAGGAAGGGCAGTCGCTCCCGGACGGCGGCGACCTCGGCGGGGTCGACGTCGGCGACCACCAGCGTCTCCACCCCGGCGGCGGTGGCCAGGAGCTCCCCCATCGGGCTGACGATGCGGCTGTCACCGGCGTGCTCGGTGCCGTCGCCGGCCGCACCGACCCGGTTGCAGCCCACGACGTAGGCCTGGTTCTCGATCGCTCGCGCCTGCAGCAGCGTCTGCCAGTGCAGCCGCCGGGCCGCGGGCCAGTTCGCCGTCACCAGGTAGACGTCGGTGTCCTGGGCCGCGGCCCAGAAGACGTCGGCGAAGCGCAGGTCGTAGCAGATGAACGGGGTGACCCGCAGCCCGCCGATCTCCACGGTGAGCGGCTTCTCGCCGGCGCGGAACCGCTCGTGCTCGCCGCCGTGGGTGAACGGGTGCAGCTTGCGGTAGCGGTGCACGGTGCCGTCAGGGCCGGCGATCACCAGCGAGTTGTGCGGCAGGGCCGTGACCCCACCGGCGTCCGCCCCCACCTCGGTGTCCGCGCCCACCTCGGGACAGCTGCCGGCCACCCACACGCCGTGCTCGGCCGCCTGGGCCTGGAGGAACTGCGACGACGGGCCGCCCTCGGGCTCACCGATGCCCGGCGTCATGGTGAACCCGGTGGAGAACGTCTCGCTCAGCAGCACGAACTCCGCCCCCGCACCGACCGCCCGGGCCACCTGCGGAGCCAGCCGGGCGAAGTTGGCCGCCCGGTCCTCCCAGACGATGTCGTGCTGGACCGCCGCGATCCTCATCGGCTCATCCTCTCCAGTCGCTCCACGGCCTCCCCCAGCACGGCGTCGCCCTTGCAGAACGCGAACCGGACCAGGTGCCGGCCCAGCGCCGCGTGCGCGGGGTCGTAGAACACCACGGTGGGGATGGCGACGACACCCGCCCGCTGCGGCAGCGAGCGGCAGAACGCCACGCCGTCCCCGTCGGGCTGCACCGGCCGGACGTCGACGGTCGCGAAGTAGGTCGCCTCCGGGCAGACGACCGGCAGCCCGGCGGCGGTCAGCCCCTCGACCAGCACGTCGCGGCGGTACTCCAGGTCGCGGGCGATGCCGGTGAAGTACTCGTCGGACAGCCGCAGCCCGGCGGCGACGGCCGGCTGGAAGGGTCCGCCGTTGACGTAGGTCAGGAACTGCTTGGCGGTGCGGACGGCGGCCACCAGCTCGGCCGGGCCGCAGATCCAGCCGACCTTCCAACCGGTCACGTTGAACGTCTTGCCGGCGCTGCTGACCACGAGCGTGCGCTCCCGCATGCCCGGGAACGTGGCGATCGACGTGTGCCGGCTGCCGCTGAAGACCAGGTGCTCGTACACCTCGTCGGTGAGCACCAGCAGCTCGTGCTCCATGGCCAGGGCGGCCAGCGTGCCCAGCTCGCTGCGGGTGAAGACCTTGCCGGTCGGGTTGTGCGGGCTGTTGACCAGCAGCAGCCGGGTCCGCGGGGTCACCGCCGCCCGGAGCTCCGCGGGGTCGAAGGTCCACGGGCCGGTGCCGGACCCAGGCGGCCGCAGCGGCACCGGGCGGGCCACGCCGCCGGCCATGGCGATGCCGGCGGCGTAGCAGTCGTACATCGGCTCGAAGAGGACGACCTCGTCGCCGGGCTCCAGCAGCGCCAGGAGTGCGGCGGTGAGCGCCTCGGTGGCGCCCGCGGTGACCAGCACCTCGTCGGCCGGGTCGTAGGCGTGACCGCCGAACCGCCGCCCGTGCTCGGCGATCGCCTCGCGCAGCTCCGGGATGCCGGGCCCGGGCGGGTACTGGTCGTGCGGGGTGCCGATCGCGGCCCGGGCGGCGTCGAGCACCTCGGGCGGCCCGGGGTAGTCGGGGAAGCCCTGGCCGAGGTTGATGGACCCGGTGGCGACGGCGAGCGCGCTCATCTCGGCGAACACCGTCGTCCCGAAGCCCTGCAGGCGGGCCGACAGGTACGGCGCGCGGGTCATGCCCCCCAGCCTGGCAGACGACGTTCCACGTGGAACGGCGGTCAGCCGACGAGCACGTCCTCCATGCCCTCGATCTGCACCACGTCACCCCGGCGGACCTGCCGGCCGCGCCGCTCCTCGGGCTCGCCGTTGACCCGCACCGCGCCGGTGAGCAGCACGTCCTTCACCTGGGCGCCGGTCGGCACGGCGTCGACCAGCTTGAGCAGCTGGCCGAGGCGGATGGAGTCCTCGCCGGGACGCAGGTCGACGGTGCGCACGCCGCTCATGGTCCCTGACGCCGGTCGGCTGCCCGCGCTCCGGTCCGCCGCTGGGCCGCTGCTGACGCGCCGGCGCTCGCTGCGGTGCCCCGGCGGTCGGCGCTGCCCCCCGCTCGAGCCGGCACTGCCGCCCCCCGGCGGCACCCCGTCCCTGGGCACCTCGTGCTCTGCATGCGCGGGGTACGCAGAGCACGAGCACCGCCAGACCTGCCCCGTGCCCACGCCCTCAGCCGACGGCGTCCACCTCGTCGCCCACGGCCACGCGCCCCGGCCGGACCACCAGCGCACCGATCGCCAGCCTGCCGCCGCGCTCACGGTGCACCGTCCGGAGCACCCCGGTGTCCCGGCCGATCCCGCCGGGCTGCGGCCGGGTGACCATCACGCAGCGGTCGATGGGCTTGACGACGTCCAGCTCGGTCTCGCCCAGCCGCACCCGGGTCCCGACCAGCGCGTCCTCCCCCTCCCCGTCGAGGAGCACGTTGGCGCGGAAGCGGCGCCGGTCCCAGGTGCCCAGCGTGCCGGTGGAGACCAGCGAGACGCGGATGCGGGAGCTGTCGTGGAACGCCCCGCGGGCGCCGGTGAAGGCGTCCCAGTCGTACTCGTCCTCCTCCCCGACCTCGGCGGGGTTCTCGTACCGCCGGTCCCCCGGCGCGTCCGCCGCGGCACGCAGCTCGACCGGGCGGCCCAGCCAGGCGGAGAGGACGGCGTCGTCGGCGGTGACCGTGCCGTCCGGCAGCACCACCTCCACCGCGCCGTCCGGGCGCAGCCGGGCGGAGGCGAAGAGCAGGTCGGGGACCCGCCGCGCGGTGAGGCCGAAGCCGCTCGCCACGTCGAACAGCGCCCACTGACGGTCGCCGGTCAGTCCCTCAGGGCCGATGTCGGCGCGGTCCACCCGCTCCCCCTGCAGGGACTTGACCGGGTAGCGCCACAGCTCTGCGACGCGCACGTCAGGCCTCCCAGGAGAGGGTCCAGGTGCCGGCCCACTCCGCCCCCGGGTCCAGGACGACGAGGTCGACGCCGTCGGCCAGGGCGTTGGGCGGGCAGGTCATCGGCTCCACTGCCACGCTGCGCCGCCGCTGCCCCTCGGGGAGCGTGTCGCCGGTGTAGACCTGCAGCCACGGCCAGGCGCCGTCCACGGCGAGCTGGAGCTCCCCCGCCGGGCCGCGCAGTCGGAGCCGCGCCCAGCCGTCGCCGTCCCGCACCAGGTCGGTGACCGGGGTGTCGATCGCGCGGTCCCCGATCCGGCCGACCGCGCCGTCGAAGGGCTCACGCTCCCCGGTGGGCAGGCCCCCGTCGGTGACGAGCGCCGTGCGGGCCGGCACGGTCAGCTCGGCGTCTGCGACCCCGCCGTCCTCGGTCGCGCCGACCGCGAGGTAGGGGTGCATCCCGACACCGAAGGGCGCCGGCTCCCCGCCGGCGTTGCGCACCCGAACGGTCACCGTGAGCCGGTCGGGGCGCAGCGCGTAGTCGATCGCCGCGGCCAGCCGGAACGGGTAGCCCGGTCGCGGCTCGACGACGGTGCCGACGGTGACCGCGTCGTCGGTCCGCTCGAGGACCGCCCACGGCTGCCAGGACACCAGCCCGTGCGCGGCGGGCTTCCCCGGAGCGGCGACGTCGAGCTGGAGCTCGCGGCCGGCCCAGGTCCAGCGGCCCTCGCGCAGCCGGTTGGGCCAGGGCAGCAGCACCCCGCCGCGGCGACCGGCCGGCACCGCCCCGGCCTCGTAGCCGTCGACGACGTCCCGGCCACCCACCGTCAGCGCCCGCAGGCCGCCGCCGCGCAGGTCGACGGCCAGCCGGGCACGGCCGGCCGTCAGCTCGACCCCTGCCGGCTCGGTGGCCGGCCACGCACCGCTCATGCGACCACCCCACCACACCCGTGCTCCACGGCGGCTCCTCGCAGCGACAGACCGCCGGCCACTGCGGCCACGGCGAACCACCCCATCGACGAATCAGCGACGGAGGGGGATCGTCCTACTACCGAGAGCGGTCGTACTCGCTGGGGGAAGCGATGCTGCGGTTCCATCGGCTGTCCAGCCTCCTGCTCAGCGCCGGCGTGACCGGGGTCCTGGCGGGGTGCTCGTCGGGCTCGGGCACGTCGTCCGCAGAGGACACGCCAGGTGTCCGACCGGGTTCGGCACCGGACAGCATCCTGCTCGTCGAGGCCGGGGGCGGCCGGCTGGACCGCTGGGTGACCAAGCAGCAGGAGAACTGCGACCCAGGGGCCGTCGGCGAAGACGGGTGCCTGGACATCCAGACCGAGCCCGCCGTGCCGGAGGACCGCCGGATCAGCCACCTCGCCTGCCGGATCACGAGCACGGACCCTCCCGCCGAGGACAGGAACGGGGAGCGCCACGTCCCCCGAGGCGCGACGGTGACGGTCGAGGTCGCGACGGACACCACCCCGGAGGACCCGGGCGACGACCGCGCGCTGTGCGGGCTGGCCGGGGCGTGACCGCGACCGGGGTCCCGGCCGCGGCGGGTGCACCGGGGGGAGCCCGCGGTCCGGAACCGGGCGCGCGCGGCACGGCCCGGGCCGACGGGCCGGCGACCGACGACCACCGCGGACGGGCCACGGAGACGGCCGACGGCGCTCCGGAGTCCGCCGTCGCCGAGGCCACGACCGCGCTGCCGCAACTGCTCAGGGTCGTCGGTGCCGTGGTGGCACCGACGACCCTGGTGACGGCGCTGCTGTTCTACCTCGGCCGGGCGCACGCCACGGCGCTCGTCGGGTACTTCGGGGTCCCCGTCACCGTCCTCGACCTGACGGTGAACGACCAGCTGTTCCGCAGCATCGACGTCGCGGGCCTCCCCGTCGTCCTCCTGCTCGGGCTGGCCCTCCTCGCGCTCTGGACCCACCAGGTCCTGTCGGGCACGCTGCCGGATCGGCTCCGCGGTCCCCTGCGCACGATCCTGGCACCCGTCGCGGCCGTCACCGGCGCCGTCCTCGTCTCCCTCTCGCTGGCGGCCACCCTCGGCGCATGGCGCTTCCCCTTCGGGGAGGGCCGGGGGCTCGCCCTGTCGATCGGCGTGCTCCTGTTGGCCTACGCCGCACGTCTCGCGCGGATGAGCTGGGCGGGACGCAGAGCCGGCGGACGACCCGGGCAGTCGGTCGACGCCCTGGCCGTGGCGCAGGGATGTGTCGTCTTCCTGCTCGTGGCCATCGGGCTGTTCTGGGCCGCGGGCAGCTACGCCGGCGGGGTGGGCCGCCTCCGGGCACAACAGTTCGCGTCCACGCTGGTGTCCGCCCAACCGGACACCGTGCTCTACAGCGCCGGGGACCTCAGCCTGCGCGGGCCCGGCATCACCGAGCTCCGCTGCGCGGACGACGCGGCCTACCGCTATCGCTACACCGGGCTGTCCCTGCTCATCCAGTCCGGCAGTCAGTACCTGCTGCTGCCCAAGGCCTGGAACGCCGAGTACGGGCGCGCCATCCTGATCCCCCGCGACGAGCGCGTGCGCCTCGAGTTCGGCCAGCCGGGCGTCGCGGCGGACGGCACCTGCTGACCCCCTCAGGCCGGCCCGAGCACCCGTTCGTAGTACAGGGAGCAGCCGGCGTCGGGCTCGTCGACGTAGGCACCGAAGGCCTCGATCGGCCGGTAGCCGGCGCTCTCGTACAGCCCGATCGCCTCCGGCTGCCGCGGGCCGGTCTCCAGGCGCAGGGTGGTCCAACCGCGCGCCCCGGCCTCGGCCTCCAGCGCGGCGAGCAGCTGCCGGGACACCCCGCGCCCGCGCGCCGAGGGCACCACGTACATCCGCTTGAGTTCGGCGACCCCGGGCTCCAGGCCACGCAGCGCACCGCAGCCGATCGCCGTCCCGTCGGCGTCCCGGGCCACGAGCACCACGCCGACGTCGGCCGCCGACGGCGGGGTGCCCGGCTCGCCCGCGCCGTCGTAGCGGGCCCGCAGCTCGCCCTGCTGCGCCGTGGTCAGGGCGCGCACCTCCGGGTCGTCCCAGGCGGCGGCGGTCACGGAGCAGGTCGAGGTGGTCACCGCCGCATCCTCACAGGCTGATCCCGTGCAGCAGCAGGGCGGCCAGCTCGCGGTAGGCGGCGGCGTCGTCCAGCCCGGTGGCGCGGGCGGTGTCGCCGCGGCCGATGCGGAACACCAGCGTGCTCACCGTGTCGGCGACCAGGGCCGGGTGCACCTCGCGGAAGCGGCCGCGTGCCACGCCGTCGGCGATCAGCTCCCGCACCCGCTCCGCGGCGCGGGCGGTGTTCTGCTCGTAGACCGCCCGGCCGGGGGCGAAGGAGTCCAGGTCCCGGTAGAACGCCGGGCCGGCGGGCGCCAGGGCCCGCGCGACGGCGGTCAGGTAGGCGGTCACCCGCAGCGCGGGGTCCTCCTCGGTCGCCGTCCAGGCCTCGACCTCGGCGGTGGCCTTGCGGAAGAAGTGCCGGATGACGCGGGCGGCGAGCTGCTCCTTGCTCTCGGCCAGCGCGTACAGGGTGCTCTTGGAGCAGTGCAGCCGGACGGCGAGGTCCTCGAGGGTGAACCGGCTGAAGCCCTCGGCCAGGAACAGCGCCTCCAGCTGGTCGAGCAGCTCGGCCTGGCGCCGGGTCAGCCGGACACCCCCGGCGTCCGACGGCGGGACGGTCGTCGTCATGGCACCTCCGGCGGACCAGCATCCCCCTGGACCGGGAACTGTACTGCGGTATCGTCCCCGGTACTGTCTCGACGAGGAGATGCCGTGCCGGTCGACCGTGAACTGCCCACCCAGGAGGCCGCCGACCTCCTCGCCCTCACCCGCGAGATCGCCGACGCGGAGCTGGCGCCGAAGGCGGCGTCGTTCGAGCGCGAGGAACGGTTCCCCCGGGAGGTGTTCCGCCTGTTGGGCGAGGTCGGCCTGCTCGGCCTGCCGTTCGGGGAGGACGTCGGGGGTGGTGGCCAGCCCTACGCGGTCTACCTGCAGGTGGTCGAGGAGCTGGCCGCCCGATGGGCCAGTGTCGCCCTCGGCGTGAGCGTGCACACCCTCGCCTGCTTCCCGATCGACCGGTTCGGCACCGAGGCGCAGCGCCGCGACCTGCTCCCGGCGATGGTCGGCGGGCAGCTGCTCGGCGCGTACTGCCTCTCGGAGGCGCACGCCGGCTCCGACCCCCGCGCCATGCGGGCCGCCGCCAAGGCCACCGACGCCGGCTGGCTGGCCAACGGCGAGAAGGCGTGGGTCACCCACGGGGGCCACGCCGACTTCTACTCCACGTTCCTGCGCACCCCGGACGACGGCCCGCGGGGCATCTCGTGCTTCCACCTGACCCCCGACCTCGCCGGCTTCTCCGCCGCGAAGCCCGAGGAGAAGATGGGGCTGACCGCGTCGACGACGGCCGCGATCCGGCTCGACGACGTCCCGATCCCCGAAGACCGGCTGGTCGGGGACCCCGGGCACGGGCTGGGCATCGCGCTGGCCGCCCTCGACTCGGGGCGGCTCGGCGTGAGCGCGGTCGCCGTCGGGCTGGCCCAGTCCGCGCTGGACCTGGCGATCGGCTACGCGCGGGAGCGGGAGACCTTCGGCCGGCCCATCGTCGAGCACCAGGGCGTGGCGTTCCTGCTCGCCGACATGGCCGCCGCCGTCGAGTCGGCCCGGGCCACCTACCTGGTGGCCGCGCGGCGCAAGGACGCCGGGAAGCCGTACTCCCGGCAGGCCAGCATCGCCAAGCTCGTGGCCACCGACGCCGCGATGAGGGTGACCACCGACGCCGTCCAGGTGCTCGGGGGCGCCGGGTACACCCGCGACCACCCCGCCGAGCGCTTCATGCGGGAGGCGAAGGTCATGCAGATCTTCGAGGGCACCAACCAGATCCAGCGCATGGTCATCGGCCGGCACCTCGCGGCCGAGGGCGCCCCCGCCGCGAGCTGACGCCGTCCCCCGGCTCGCGCGTCGAGTCCTGCGGTCTCGTGGTCATCGCGGCCCGATGGCCACGACGTCGTACGAGTCGGTGCGCGTCCCCCGGTCGTCCGAGAGCCCGATCCGTGGCCGGTCGGGTGCACCATCTGCGTCCATGGCCTCGTTCTCGGACGTGGAAGCAGCCGAGCCGGAGTTCGCCGCCCGGGTGCGGGCGGCCTTCGACGCCCATCGGCACAAGGTCCTCGCCACGCTGCGCGCCGACGGCTCGCCGCGGGTCAGCGGCATCGAGATGCAGTTCGTCGCAGGCGAGCCGTGGCTGGCCGGCATGCCGGGGTCGGTGAAGTTCGCCGACCTGCGCCGCGACCCGCGGTTCGCGCTGCACAGCGGCAGTGACGAGCCCGACACCTTCGCCGCCGACGCCAAGCTCTCCGGTCGGGCGACCGAGCTCACCGACCCCGGGGAGCGCCGGGGGTACGCGGCCGCGGCGGGGCTCCCGGAGGAGTCGATCGACTACGAGCTCTTCCGCGTCGACATCGACCAGGTGGTGCTGACCGCCCTCAACGACGACAAGACCGCGCTGGTCATCAGCTCGTGGCGGCCGGGCACGGGGCTGACCCGGACCGAGCGGACCTGACGGGTCCCATCCCCAAGCCGTGACGAACGTCAGTGGACCCGGCGTCCCGTCGCGGACCAGACTGGACTCCCCGCTGAGAGAGGTCCCCGATGCCCGAGTCGCACCTGCGCGCCGCCGACGCCGACCGTGCAGCCGTCGCCACCCAGCTGGGCGAGCACATGTCCGCCGGCCGGTTGAGCGTCGCCGAGTACGACGAGCGCCTGGCCCGCACCTACGCCGCCCGCACCTACGGCGAGCTCGCAGAGATCACCGCGGACCTCCCGAAGACGGTCGAGCCGAAGCCCGCGCCCGCGTCCACGCCCGCCGTCCCGGCCGGGCACGGGATCAGCCACACCGGCTCCTGGGGCGGCTGGGCCGGCGGCCCCTCGCGGCAGGTCGCGTGGCGGAACTGGCTCGTCACCGCCGTCATCGTGCTGGGTGTGTGGATCACCACGTGCATCGCCAGCGGCGAGCTGCTCTACCCGTGGCCGATCTGGGTGATCGGCCCGTGGGGCGCCGTCCTGCTGGCCCAGTCGATCGGCGACCGGCGCCGGGACGACGACGGGCGCCGCCCCCTGCCCTGACCCCGCAGACGCAGCGAGCCGGCCCCGGACAGTGACCGACGGGAGCGTTCCGGGGCTCAGGCGGTGCGCTCCCCCGGCCGCCCGAGGCCGGCCGCGGGGGGCGCCGTGCTCCGCCGGCGCCGACGAGGGGGCCGGGCTGCCGGCGCCGTGACCGCAGCTGCGCGGTCCCGAGCTCCGGTGCGGCAGGACGTCAGGGGTGCCGGGAAGCCGGACGGAGATGCGTGCGCGTGTCGGACCGGCTTCGGACGACGATCCGGGTGCGACACCACCTCGTCGACGACGCATGGACGACAGCCGTTCTCGGCTGACGAAGGAATGGTGGCGGTCTGTCGACGACGGGGTGGCGTTCTCGTGCCACCTCACGTCGCAACGGGTCCGACTGGTCGGCTGCGTCACCTGCGGGGCCGCGCCCGTCTCCCGCCACCCGGCCGTCAGCGCTGTGATCGACCGACGGTCCGCGCCGGCCACGGCACCCTTGCGGGGGAGGAGCGCGCACTCGGGGCCTCAAGCCGGTACAGAACCGGCCGATACCCGCCGGGAAGGGCGGAATGGGTCCGGCGCTGGGTATCGGCGCCGGGCCGGACAGGACGGAGGCACCGTGGACGAGGCGCAGGCACTGGCGGGGACCTCCACGGTGACCACGCGGCTGCTGCTGAGCGTGGTCGCCGCGCAGGGCGGTGAGTGTGCCGTCGAACGGGTGCTCGACCGCGCGGGACTGGCCGACCAGCGGGCACTGCTGCAGAGCCTCGGGGGCCGGGTGTCGTACCCGGCGAAGCTGCGGCTGTTCGACGCAGCCGCTGAGGAACTCGGTGACCCGCGGATCGGGCTCGCGTTGGGCAACGCCGCCATCGCGGACCCCGCGGTGATGGCGCTGCGGCGCGTACTGACGACCTTCGGGACCCCCGCGGGACTGCTCCGTCAGGTCTCGCGAGTCTCCACCCGCCTGGACACCTCCGCGGTGTTCCGCTGCGAGTCGGCCGTGAACGGGACGGCGCAGCTGACCTGGCGGGTGCTGCCACCGCACCACCCCGGTCGCGTGGACTGCGACTACAACATCGGGATGCTCCGCGAGGCTCCGGTGCTGTTCGGTCTCCCCCCGGCGGTCGTCGAGCACTGGACCTGCCAGGTCGACGGCGCCCCGCAGTGCGAGTACACGGTCACCTGGCAGGAGCAGCACGCGTCCTCCCGGTGGCGTGGCCGCGGCCGGAGCCGCTGGACGCTGCGCGGCACGGGCCACGCGCCCGCCGCGGATGCGGAGGAGCGACTGCACGACCTGCAGGAAGCCGCCACTGACCTGCTCAGCGGGGATTCCCTCGAGGACACCCTCGACCGCGTCGCCGAACGTGTGGACCGCGCCGTGCACGCCCCCGGCTACGTGCTCGACGTCCGACTGCCCCACCGGAAGCGGCACGTACGCTCCCGTGGCCTGGGCTCGTCGGTGCTGGCCGCGCTCGGGGACCAACGGCTCGAGGCCGGGTGCCGGGTGATCGGCGGGACGTCCGTGCTCGCCGTGCCGGTGACCTCCGCGACCCGGGAGTACGGGGTCCTCGCCGTGGTCGCCTGGCCCGGCCAGGAGCCCTTTCCCGGCGACGTCGAACTGCTCACCGCCTATGCCCGGTACGCGGCAGCCGCCATCGAGTTGACGGCATCGCTGGCCGAGGCGCGCGAGCAGGAGGAGACCGCACGCCTGCTGCTCACCGTCGCGCGCTCACTCACGGGACGCCGGGAGGCGCAGCAGATCGCCCAGACCATCGCCGACGCCGTCCCCACGCTCTGCGGCGCCGACCGCGCCGCCGTGGCGCTGTGGGATCCCGAGGTCCAGGCCGTCTGGATCGCCGGCCTCAGCGGCTGGCCGCCGGACCTGGCCGACCGGGCCGCCGGCTTCGTCACGAGCACGGACGACAGCCCCGAGCTGTGCGAGCTGATCGCCGTGGGCGCACCGATGCTGGTCGACCGGTCGAGCTCACCCTGGGCCGATGAGGTCCTGCGCGACTTCGACGTCACCGCGATGGGCGGGGTGCCGATCAACGTGGACGACCGGCTGGTGGGGATCGTGCTCGCCTACTGGGCGCACAGCACACCGCCGACCACGCTCGGCGAGGGGATCACCGAGCGCATGTGGGGCCTGGCCGGCCTGGCCGGCGTGGCTCTGGACAACACGCACCTGCTCGACGAGATCAGGCACCGGGCCGCCCACGACCCACTCACCGGTCTGCCGAACCGGGCGCACCTCGACGCGCGGCTCCAGGCCGCCGTGAGCCAGGCCGTGCCGCCGGCCGGCCCCGTCGCACTCCTGTACTGCGACGTCAGCCGGCTCAAGCGCGTCAACGACAGCCTCGGACACAGTGCGGGGGACGAGGTGCTCCAGGAGGTCGCCCGCCGGCTGCGGTCGGTGACCCGAGAGCAGGACACCGTGGCGCGCTCCAGCGGCGACGAGTTCGTCGTCCTGCTCCCCGACACCGCGGAGGCCGGCGCCCAGGAGGTCGCCGACCGGATCCACCGTTCCCTCTCCGCCCCGCTGGACGTCGACGGCCAGGAGGTGTTCGTCGGCCTGGCCATCGGCATCGCTGTGACCGGGGCGGCGTCAAGCACGTCCGACGACGCCGCACGGACCGAGGCCCAGGACCTCGTCCAACGCGCCGAGGAGGCGATGCGCCGGCGCAGGACGGGCGCCCTTGCGCCCACCGAGCAGGACGAGCGGGCGCGGCAGCAGTTGCGCCTGGAGACCGCCCTGCACGGCGCGATCGGCCGTGGTGAGATCGTCGTCCACCTGCAGCCGCAGGTCGACCTCGCCAGCGGCCGGGTCGTCGCCGTCGAGGCCCTCGCGCGCTGGCAGCACCCCACGCTCGGGCCGGTCCGACCCGACGTCTTCATCCCCCTCGCCGAGGCCAGCGGCCAGATCCGCGAGATCGGCGAACACGTGCTGTACGAGGCATGCCGGACCCTCGCCGCCTGGCGGGCAGACGGATCGGACCTCGAGGTGGCCGTCAACGTCTCCGCCGTCCAGCTCACCGATCCCGGCTTCACCGGATCCGTGCTCCGCGTCCTCGCCGAGACCGGACTGCCGGCTCGGTCGCTGACCCTGGAGGTGACCGAGAGCCAGGTGCTCACCGAGGTCGCCACCCGCCACGGGCACCTGGAGCAGCTCCGCGCCCACGGTGTCGGGATCTCCGTGGACGACTTCGGGACCGGCTACTCCTCGCTGGCCCAGCTCCAGCGGCTGCCGGTCACCGAGCTCAAGATCGACCGGTCCTTCACCTCGGAGCTCACCGAGGCCGCCCCCTCCTCGCCTCTCGTCGCCGGCATCATCGGCCTCGCCCACGGCCTCGGCCTCCGTGTCGTGGCCGAGGGCGTGGAGACGTGCGCCCAGTCCGAGGCGCTGCGGGGCATGGACTGCGACCGGGTCCAGGGCCACCTCTTCGGCCGTCCTGCCGAACCCGCTGCCGTGCGCGAGGTCCTCCTCGCGCACGCTGGCAGCTCTCCCCGCGCTGCGCTGACCGGGTGACCCGTCCTGGCACGACAGCGGCCCCCGGGGATCCCGGGGGCCGCTGTCGTCGCTGTTGTGGGCAAGGGGGGAGTTGAACCCCCACGTCCTTCCGGACACACGGACCTGAACCGTGCGCGTCTGCCATTCCGCCACTTGCCCTGGCAGGGAGAGACACTAGCAGCCCGGAGCGGGGCCGCTGGCAGGGGGGCGGCTGCAGCGCCGGACCGCGCCGCACGGCTGGGGCGGGTGGGGCGCCTGGGGCGTTGCGCCACGGTCAGCCGCGCCGCACCCGGCTACGATCAACGGTGGCAGATCGAGACGTCCGGGCGAGCGCAAGGGAGCGACTGTGGGTGTGCTGCAGCGCTTCGAGCGACGGCTGGAGGGGATGGTCGGGCTGGCCTTCGCCCGCATCTTCAAGGGCAAGGTCCACCCCGCGGAGATCGCCAAGGCGCTGACCCGCGAGGCCGACGAGCAACGCTCGGTGCTCGGTGAGGGCCGGGTCCTGGCGCCCAACGTCTACGACGTCCGGCTCGGCTCCACCGACTACGAGCACCTGGCCGAGTGGTCCGAGCAGCTGGCCACCCAGCTCGCCGACATGGTCGCCGAGCACATCGAGGGCGAGGGCTACCAGGTCTTCGACGCCGTCCAGGTCCGGCTCGAGCGGGACGACGACCTGCCCACCGGCGTGTTCGAGGTGAGCTCCCACGTCGCCGACCCGGCCCGCCCCGGAACTCGCGCCGACGAACCGGTCGCGCCCGTGACCGGCAGCGGCGCGGTGCCCCCGCTGCCGCCGCTGCGCAGCCGGATGGCCACCGACACCGGCCGGCAGGTCCCGTCGTCGGTCGTGGGCCGCGCGGGGTCCAAGCCCGGGGTCACCCACGTGCTCCTCGTCGACGGCCCGGGCACCCGCCACGAGCTGACCACCGGGCGCAACGTCATCGGCCGCGGCACCGACGCCGACATCCGGCTGCCCGACACCGGGGTCAGCCGCAAGCACGTCGACGTCGTCCTCGACGGGGGCACCGCGATCGCCGAGGACCTCGGCTCCACCAACGGCACCCTGGTCAACGGCCGCCGGATCACCCGCCAGCCGCTGAGCGACGGCGACGTGATCCGCATCGGCCACTCGGTGCTGGTCTACCGGCAGGACGGCGCGTGAGCCCCCGCGGAGTGGGATCGGTGACCAGGTGGGCCAGCGCCGGCGAGGCGGCTCCGGTGCCCGAGCCGGCGAGGGCACGCAGGAGCGCAGCACGGCCCGGCACGGCGCTGGCGAGCGCCAGCGAGGCGGCTTCGGTGCCCGAGCCGGCGAGGGCACGCAGGAGCGCAGCACGGCCCGCCACGGCGCTGGCGAGCGCCAGCGAGGCGGCTCCGTGACGGCCGAGATCGTCCTGCAGATCTTCCGCTTCGGCTTCCTGCTGCTGTTGTGGCTGTTCATCTTCGCGGCCTTCCGCGTGGTCCGCGCCGACCTGTTCGGCGGCCGCGCCGGCCGGGTGGCGTCGGTGCCGCCCCGCGCGGCCGCGCCGGGCAAGCGGAAGAGCCGCGGGCCGAAGACGCTGGTGGTCACCGCCGGCCCGCTGACCGGGACCAAGATCACGCTCGGGGACCAGCCGATCCTCATCGGCCGCGCCGATGACTCCACGCTGGTGCTGACCGACGACTTCGCCAGCTCGCGGCACGCGCGGCTGACCAACCGCGGCGGCCAGTGGTACGTCGAGGACCTCGGCTCCACCAACGGCACCTACCTGGACCAGCAGCGCGTCCAGGGGCCGCTGCTCGTGTCCCCGGGCCAGCCGATCCGCATCGGCCAGACGGCCCTGGAGCTGCGTACATGACAGTCACCTGTGAGTGCACCCCGAGGAGCGGTCGCATCCCCGGGAGCCCGATCCGATGAGCCTGGCACTGCGCTACGCGGCCCGGTCCGACCGTGGACTGGTCCGCGGTAACAACCAGGACTCGGTGTACGCCGGGCCCCGGCTGCTCGCCGTCGCCGACGGCATGGGCGGCCACGCCGCCGGCGACGTCGCCAGCAAGGTGGTCATCGCGGCGCTGGAGCACCTCGACGACGACGCGCCCTCCGGCGACATGCTGCAGGCGCTGCGCGCGGCCGTGTTCGACGGCAGCGAGCACCTGCGCGAGGTCATCCGCGAGTCCCCGCAGCTGGAGGGCATGGGGACGACGCTGACCGCCGTCCTGTTCGCCGGCGGGCGGCTGGCGCTGTGCCACATCGGTGACTCCCGTGCCTACCTGCTGCGCGACGGCGTCCTCACCCAGATCACCCATGACGACACGTTCGTGCAGACGCTCATCGACGACGGCCGGATCACCCCGGAGGAGGCCAACCACCACCCCCAGCGCTCGCTGCTGCTGCGCGCGCTGAACGGGCAGGAGGTCGACCCCGACCTGTCGATGCGCGAGGCCCGCGCCGGCGACCGCTACCTGCTGTGCTCCGACGGGCTCTCCGGCGTGGTCAGCGAGGAGACCCTCGCCGAGGCGCTCAAGGACCCCGATCCCCAGTCGACCGCCGACCGGCTCATCGAGCTGGCCCTGCGCAGCGGCGGCCCGGACAACATCACCGTGATCGTCGCCGACGTCGTGGAGGACGGCGGCCACGACGCCCCGCTGGACCCGGTCGTCGACGGAGCGGCCGGTGACAACGTCGGCCAGCGCGAGGTCGACCCGCGGTCGGCCGCCGGGCGGGCCGCCCTGGCCGACCCGCCGCCGCCTCCCCCGGCGTCCCCGGGGCCGGCGGCCTCCGCCGCGCCGCCGCGCCGGCGCCGCCGCCGGCTGCTCTGGGCGCTGGGTGCGGTGGTGCTGGTGGCCGCGGCCGCCGTCGGCGCCTACGTGTGGGTGCTGTCCAACTGGTTCGTGGGTGTGCAGGAGACCTCCGAGGGTGAGCAGGTCGCGGTCTTCCGCGGCATCGACACCGCGCTGCTGGGGGTCGACCTCAACCAGGTCTCCGACGTGACCGACCTCGCCGTCGGCGACCTCACCCAGGCCGACGCGAGCAAGGTCCGGCGCGGCATCGAGGCGACCGACGGCGCGCACGCCGAGCGGATCGTGGCGATGCTGCGCGACTCCCGGCTGCCGGTCTGCCCGTCGGCCGACGAGGAGGAGGGCGGGACGGCGCTGTCGGCCTCCCCCACCCCGACCCCGCCGGCCCCGGACGGCGAGGCGACGCCGTCGGAGTCCGCGGAGCCGACCGAGGCGCCGACGACGACGGAGCGGACGGCGACGCCCGAGCCTGGCGTGGACTGCCGGGAGGCGCGGTGACCGGGGTCCGGGAGGGCGGCCGACGAGGGAACGGGGTGGTGGCGTGACCGCGGCCCCCTCCACCGACCCCCGCGCGGTCGCGCCGGGCGTGGGCACGCCCACGCGGCGCAACACGGAGCTGGCGATGCTCGGCTTCGCCGTGCTCATCACGCTGGCCGCGCAGTGCATCGTCGACCTGACCATCACCGGGTCGCTGCGCCCCGAGCTGGTCACCTTCGGCGGCTGGTTCACCGCGCTGTGGGCGGTGGTGCACGTCGTCGTCCGGAGGTTCGCCCCCTACGCCGACCCGCTGCTGCTGCCGGCCGTGGCGCTGCTGACCGGGCTCGGGCTGACCATGATCCACCGGCTCGACCTCGCCGGCGAGCAGGTCGACGCCACCGCCACCCGGGAGGACGCACCGGTCCAGCTGATCTGGGCGACGCTGGGTGTGGCGCTGTTCGTGGCCGTGGTCATGGTGCTGCGGGACCACCGGCTGCTCTCCCGGTTCGCCTACACCCTGGCCCTCGTCGGCCTCGTGCTGCTGGCCCTCCCGGCGGTGCTGCCCGCGTCGATCTCCGAGGTGTACGGCGCCAAGATCTGGATCCGGGTCGCGGGCTTCAGCATCCAGCCCGGCGAGTTCGCCAAGATCTGCCTGGTCGTCTTCTTCGCCGCCTACCTCGTCGACAAGCGCGACGTCCTCGCGCTGGCCAGCCGCCGGGTGATGGGCCTGGAGGTGCCGCGCGCCCGCGACCTCGGCCCGGTGCTGGTCGCCTGGGCGATGTCGATCCTCGTGCTGGTCTTCGAGCGCGACCTGGGCAGCTCCCTGCTGCTGTTCGGCATCTTCGTGGTGATGCTCTACGTCGCCACCGAGCGGGCCAGCTGGCTGCTCATCGGCGTCGGACTGTTCGCCGCCGGCGCGTTCCTGGCCTACCAGCTGTTCGGGCACGTCCGGGTCCGCGTCGACACCTGGCTGGACCCCTTCGCCTACCGCGACGAGGGCGGCTACCAGCTGGTCCAGTCGCTGTTCGGGCTGGGCACCGGCGGGCTGTTCGGCGCCGGCCTCGGCGGCGGCCGCCCCGACCAGGTGCCGGTCGCCAAGAGCGACTTCATCGCCGCGGCCCTCGGCGAGGAGCTGGGTCTCTTCGGCCTGGTCGCGCTGATCGTCGTCTACCTGATCCTGGTCGAGCGCGGACTGCGGACGTCGCTGATCGTCCGCGACGCGTTCGGCAAGCTGCTCGCCGCGGGCCTGTCCTTCGCCATCGCCTGGCAGGTGTTCGTCGTGCTGGGCGGGGTCACCGGGCTGCTGCCGCTGACCGGCCTGACCACCCCGTTCGTCGCCTACGGCGGGTCCTCGCTGGTGGCCAACTTCGTGCTGGTCGCCGTCCTGGTGCGGATCAGTGACGCCGCCCGCCGCCCGGCCGCCCCGGCCGGTCCGCCCAAGCCGGCGCTGGGCGACGCCCCGACCGAGGTCGTGACACCGTGAACGCCCCCCTGCGCCGCGTGGCGATCAGCGTGCTCGTCCTGTTCACGCTGCTCATCGTCAACGTCAACTACATCCAGGTGGTGCGCTCCGACGAGCTGCGCAACGACACCGGCAACACGCGGGTCCTCACCGAGGAGTACGACCGGGAGCGGGGCTCGATCGTCGTGGCCGGGACCGAGATCGCCAACTCCGTCGCCACCGACGACCGGCTCACCTACCTGCGGCAGTACCCGCAGGGCCCGCTGTACGCGCCGGTGACCGGCTACTACTCGCTGGTGTACGGCAACTCGCAGGTCGAGCGGGCCGAGAACGAGATCCTCGCCGGCTCCGACGGCCGGCTGTTCGCCCGGCGGATCGCCGACCTGTTCACCGGCCGCGACCCCAGCGGGGGTGACGTCGTCCTCACGCTGGACCCGGCCGTCCAGGAGGCCGCCATGGCCGGACTGGAGGGCGTGACGGGTGCGGTGGTCGCGCTCGACCCGTCGACCGGCGCGGTGCTGGGCATGGCGAGCACGCCCACCTACGACCCGAACCTGCTCTCCAGCCACGACCCGCAGGCCATCCGGGACTACTGGGCGCAGCTCAACGAGGCCGACCGCGACCCCCGGCTCAACCGGGCCATCAGCGACAACTACCCGCCGGGATCGGTGTTCAAGGTGATCGTCTCGGCGGCCGCGCTGTCCACCGGGGAGTACACCCCCGACACGGTGATCCCGGCGCCGGACACGCTGACCCTGCCCGGCACCTCCACCGAGCTGGAGAACTTCGGCGGTTCCCGCTGCAGCAGCACCGGCGAGCAGCCGCTGATCGACGCGCTCACCATCTCCTGCAACACCGCCTTCGCCCAGCTCGGCATCGACCTCGGCGAGGACCGCGTCCGGGAGATGGCCGAGGCGTTCGGGATGGACGGCGAGCGGCGCGAGATCCCCCTCACGGTGGAGCCCAGCACCATGGGCGACCCGGAGAACGACGCGCAGCTCGGTGTGAGCTCCATCGGCCAGCAGAGCGTGGTGGTGACCCCGCTGCAGGCGGCGATGATCGCCGCAGCGGTCGCCAACGACGGCACGCTCATGACGCCCTACCTGGTCGACCAGCTGCGCGCCCCCGACCTGTCCGTCCTCGACCAGACCGACCCGGAGGAGCTGAGCGAGCCGGTCACCCCCGAGGTGGCCGACCAGCTGACCGAGATGATGGAGAGCGTCGTCACCAACGGCTCGGGCCGGGCCGCCCGCATCTCCGGCGTCCAGGTGGCCGGCAAGACCGGGACGGCGGAGAACGCCGGGCCCGACCACAACTGGTTCATCGGGTTCGCACCCGCCGACGACCCGCAGATCGCGGTCGCGGTCTTCGTCGCCAACGGCGGGGGTACGGGTGGGGACGTGTCCGCACCCATCGCCCGCCGGGTCATGCAGGCACACCTCGAGGGACAGGGCGGCTGATGGCTCTCTCCACCGGCACGGTGCTCGCCGGCCGCTACGAGATCACCGCCCCGATCGCCACCGGCGGCATGGGCGAGGTCTGGCGCGCCCGGGACCGCGTGCTCGACCGCGTCGTCGCCGCCAAGGTCCTGCGCAGCGAGTTCACCGGCGATCCCAGCTTCGTCGCGCGGTTCCGCAACGAGGCGCGGCACACCGCGGCGCTGAGCCACCCCAACATCGCCTCGGTCTACGACTACGGGGAGACGCAGGACGAGCGCGGCGCCCAGCTGGCCTTCCTGGTCATGGAGCTGGTCGAGGGCAAGCCGCTGGTCACGATCCTCCACGAGGAGGGCAAGCTCCCGGTCGACTGGACCCTGCACGTCCTGGGCCAGGCCGCCGACGGGCTCTCGGCCGCGCACAAGGCCGGCGTCGTCCACCGCGACATCAAGCCGGGCAACCTCATCGTCCGCCCGGACGGCGTGGTGAAGCTGACCGACTTCGGCATCGCCCGCGCGCGTGACGCCACGCCGCTGACCCGCACCGGCATGGTCGTCGGCACCGCTCAGTACCTCTCCCCCGAGCAGGCGCAGGGCTTCGACGTCACGGCCGCCTCCGACGTCTACTCCCTGGGCGTCGTGGGCTACGAGTGCCTGACCGGTGGCCGCCCCTTCGACGGCACCTCGCAGGTCGCCGTGGCGCTGGCGCACATCAACCGGCCGCCGCCGCCGCTGCCCGCGAACATCCCGGCCCCGGTGCGGCTGCTCATCGAGCGCGCGCTGGCCAAGGACCCCGCCGACCGCTTCCCCGACGGCGCTGCGTTCGCCGCCGCCGTCCGCTCCGTGGCCGCGAGCAACGGGCTGGCCACCGGCAGCGGGACCGCCACCGGCAACGGGGTGTACGCCGCCCCGGGCGCCCCGGCGACCGACCGGACCGAGGTCGTCTCCGACCCTGGCGACGACCGCACCGCCGTCGTCTCCGACCCCGGCGAGGACCGCACCGAGGTCCTGGGCGCCGCGTCGGCCGGCGGGACGGGCGGACCGGGCACGGCAGCGGGCACCATGCCGCCGCTGCGCCGTCCGCCGGAGGACGACGAGGACTGGGCCGACCGCTACGCCGGCGGACGCCACGCCGAGAAGCAGCCGGGCCGCCGCAACCGCCCGGCCTGGCTGGTCGCGGGCCTGGTCCTGCTCGTGGTGCTGGCCGGGGTCACCTGGTTCCTGCTGTCGGGCGGCGAGGACGACCCGGGCTCGGGGACGGCCGGCGCCACGACCACGTCGGCGGCTCCGGTGACGACGTCCGCCGGGACGTTCACGATCGACCCGGCGCAGCTCGTCGGCCGGCCGGCCCACGACGTCCAGGCCGAGCTCGAGGCCCTCGGCCTCGGGCTGGTGGTCCGGCAGGAGCCGGCGAGCGCCGCCCAGCTGGAGGCGGCCGGCACCAGCCTGTCCCGCGGGGACGTCGTCACCACCGACCCGGCCGGCGGGCCGGTGGGTCAGGGCGCCACGGTGACCCTGTTCTACGCCCCGGCGGACTCCTCCCCCGACAGCGGCGAGGAGGAGCCCTCCCAGGCACCGGAGACCTCCGAGGCCCCGGCCACCACCACGGCGCCGCGCACCCAGGACGACGAGGACCCCGACGCGCCGGCCACCACCACCCGGCGGACGACGACGCCCCCGCCGGCGGACGACGGCGAGCAGCCGGGCGGCGGCGACACCGGCAACGACACCGGGGACGAGGGCGACGGCGGCGGCAACAACGGCGGCGGCAACGACGGCAACCAGGACCCGGGCAACGACGGCGGCACCGACGAGGACACCGAGCCGACCCTGCCCGCGAACCCGGCACCGGTGGACACGCTGCCGCCGGCCGCCGAGCCCCCCGTCGCCGAGGGCCAGAACGCCGCGGCTGCGCAGGACCCGGCGGCGTGATCGGCCTCCCCCGCGCCGCCCGGGTCCGGGCCGCCGGAGCGGTTAGGCTCCCCGGCGGCCCACCCGTCCACAGCGTTCCCCCGTGCCCCCCTCCCCCCTGGACGCAGGACCGCACCGCCCGAGAGGACCCCTGATGACCACGCCGCAGGTGCTCGGCGAGCGCTACGAGATCGGCGGGGTGCTCGGTCGCGGCGGCATGGCCGAGGTGCACCGGGGCCGGGACCTGCGGCTGGGTCGCGAGGTGGCGGTCAAGGTCCTGCGCAGCGACCTGGCCCGGGACCCCTCCTTCCAGGTCCGCTTCCGGCGCGAGGCGCAGGCCGCGGCGTCGCTGAACCACCCGGCGATCGTCGCCGTGTACGACACCGGCGAGGACCGCACCGCCAGCGGCGCGACCCCCTACATCGTCATGGAGTACGTCGAGGGCCAGACGCTGCGCGACGTCCTCCGGCGGGAGGGAGTGCTCTCCCCGGAGCGGGCGATGAGCCTGGCCGCCGACATCTGCGGCGCCCTGGACTTCAGCCACCGCAACGGCATCGTCCACCGCGACGTGAAGCCCGGGAACGTGATGATCACGCCGCAGGGCTCGGTCAAGGTCATGGACTTCGGCATCGCGCGGGCGGTCTCGGACTCCGCCGCGACGATGACCTCGACCGCCGCGGTCATCGGCACCGCGCAGTACCTCTCCCCCGAGCAGGCGCGGGGCGAGGGCGTCGACGCCCGCTCCGACGTCTACTCGCTGGGCTGCCTGCTCTACGAACTCGTGACCGGGGCGCCGCCGTTCACCGGTGACTCGCCGGTCTCGGTGGCCTACCAGCACGTGCGCGAGGACCCGCGGCTGCCCTCGTCGATCAACCCGGCCATCCCGCCGGAGCTCGACGCGATCCTGCTCAAGGCGATGAGCAAGAACCCGGCCAACCGCTACCAGTCGGCCGCCGACATGCGCAACGACCTCCTCCGGGCGCTGGCCGGGCAGCGGGTCGAGGCCACGCCGGTCATGAACGACGCCGAGAAGACGGCGATCATCGGCGGGCCGGTCGGCTACGACGGCGAGGACTGGGCCGACGAGGACGACGCCGCCCGGAAGCGCAAGCGCAACCGCGTCATCGCCGCAGTCGCCGCAGCGGTGCTGGTCATCGGCGGCGTGATCGCCCTGGCGGTGCTGCTGAACTCCGGGGGCGACGAGGAGCCGCCCCCCGTCGCCCAGGTGGCGGTCCCCAACGTGGTCGGCCAGGACGAGGCCGCGGCCACCCAGGCGCTCCAGGCCGCCGGCCTGCGCGTCGGAGCCGTCACCACCGCCCCCAGCTCCGAGGAGCAGGAGGGGCAGGTCATCAGCTCCGACCCGGCCGGCGGCGCGCAGGTCCCCCCGGACTCGGAGGTGCGACTGGTCATCGGCGGCGGCGTGGACACCATCGAGGTGCCGGCCGTCATCGGGCTGGACGCCGACCGGGCCCAGACCACCCTCGAGAACGCCGGCTTCCAGCGGGTCAGCACCGACGAGGTCGACTCGCTGCAGGCCGAGGGCACCGTCGTCGACGTGTCGCCCAGCGAGGGCAGCGCGGTCGACCCGAGCACCGCGGTGACCCTGTCGGTCTCCGACGGGGACACCCCGCTGCCCGACGTGGTGGGCCAGCAGCAGCAGGCGGCCACGCAGGCGCTCCGGGACGCGGGCTTCACCAACGTCACCCCCGAGGAGGTCGACTCCGACCAGCCCGAGGGCACCGTCGTCGCCATGGACCCCGCCGCGGGCACCCAGGCGGCCGCGGGGGACGGGATCACCCTGCAGGTGTCCAGCGGGCCCGCGGAGATCGAGGTGCCCGACGTGGTCGGCCAGCGCGAGGCGCAGGCGCGGGCCGCGCTCCAGCAGGCCGGGTTCACCGGGACCATCACGGTCGAGACGACGGAGGCCTCCGACCCCGGGGACGTCGGCGTGGTGCTCGCGGTCGACCCCGACGAGGGCACCTCGGCCGCGGCCGACGAGCCGATCACACTCACCGTCGGTGAGGCGCCGGACGAGCCGACGCCCACCACCACGACGGCCCCGACACAGCAGGACTGACGCACAGAGAGGGCCCCTCCCGGCGCGGGAGGGGCCCTCTGTGCGTCTGGGGGCGCTCAGGCCGGTGTGGCGACCGTGGTGAGCCGGTGGGCGGCCGCGGTCGCGGCCTCGACCACGGCCGGGTCGGGGGCCATGCCGCAGGTCTGCAGCCAGCTGGCCAGCATCCGGTGCCCGCCCTCGGTGAGCACGGACTCCGGGTGGAACTGCACCCCCTCGATGGGCAGCTCCCGGTGCCGCAGCGCCATGACGATGCCCGACGGCGTCGTCCCGGTGACCTCGAGCTCCTCGGGCACGGTGTCCCGGTCGACCGCGAGGGAGTGGTAGCGGGTCGCGGTGAACGGCGACGGCAGCCCGGCGAGCACGCCGACGCCGTCGTGCACGACCTGGCTGGTCTTCCCGTGCAGCAGCTCCGGCGCCCGGACGACCTCCGCGCCGAAGGCCTCGGCGATGGCCTGGTGCCCGAGGCACACCCCGAACACCGGCGTCCCGGCCTCGGCGGCGGCCCGCACCATCGGCACCGTCACCCCGGCGCCGGCCGGTGTCCCCGGCCCCGGGGAGAGCAGCACCCCGGCGACGTCGAGGTCGGCCAGCTCGTCGACCGCGACGGCGTCGTTGCGGCGGACGATGCACCGCACGCCCAGCTGGCCCAGGTACTGGACCAGGTTGTAGACGAAGCTGTCGAAGTTGTCGACGACGAGGACGGGCCGGCTCACGCCTCTTGTGTACACGACACGAGGCGGTCAGCCCTCCGCCGCTGTGGCGTACTCCATGTCGAGGGGGCCCTCGTAGGCGGGCAGCGTCACCGAGGCGCGCTCGCGGACGGCGAAGCCGAGGCCGAAGTCCTCCACCGCCTGCTGGAACACTGCGACCTGCGGAGAGGCGGCCAGGGCGGCGCGGATGGCCGCGGCGTCCCCGACGGCGGTCACCACGAACGGCGGCGAGTAGGTGCGCCCCTGGAGCAGCAGGACGTTGCCCACGCACCGGACGGCGCTGGTCGCGATGAGTCGCTGGTCCATGATGGCGACCGCGTCGGCACCGGCGGCCCAGACCGCGTTGACCACCGCCTGGACGTCGGACTGGTGGATGACCACGTCATCGGGGCGGGCCCCGATCGGCAGCGCGCCGTCCGGGCGCCGGGGGGCGTCGTCCAGGGTGATCTCCACGCCGCGGCCGGTGAGGCCCACCAGCCCGGCGGACAGCTCGCCGCCGGCGCTCTGGTCCTGGGCGGCGGCCACCGCGCCGTCCCGGGACGCGGCCTCCTCGGTCAGCGCCTGCGCCTGGGCGCGCACCGCGGCCAGCTCCTGCTCCAGCTCGCGCAGGGCGTCCCCGCGCGCGGCGATGAGGGCGGAGAGCTGGGTGACCTCCCCGCCGCGCAGGTCGGTGCCCTGGGCCGTCTGGCTCGACGTGGCGAACAGCAGGCCGGCCGCCAGCGCCACCACGGGCACCAGGACCGCCCAGCCCGACGGGCGGCGGCTACCCCCAAGGGTCAGGGTGCGGGCTGCGGCCACGGTGGCAGCTTAGGCTGGGAGGCGGTCACGGCCGGCCGCGACGATCCGGCCCCGGAGGGAGTTCGCACGGTGCCCAAGTCCAAGGTGCGCAAGAAGTCGGTCTACACGCCGCCGCAGGGCACCCTGCAGTCCGGGACGGCGAGCGCCCGTGCCGTGCAGCCCAGCCCGCGCTGGTACGCCCCCGTCATGGTCACCCTCATGGTGCTCGGCCTGGTGTGGATCGTCGTCTACTACGTGGCCGGCGAACTGATCCCGTTCATGGTGTCGCTGGGGGCGTGGAACTTCGCGATCGGGTTCGGCCTCATGGTCGCCGGCCTGGTCATGTCGATGCGCTGGCGCTGAGCGAGGACCGCCTCCCCGGAGCGGTCCACCACACGTCACGAGGCCCTCGTCCCACCCGGGACGAGGGCCTCGTCGCTTGTGACGGGCCGTGTACCCACCGTGTTGTCCACAGGCGCCGCTGTGCACAGTCGACAGGGCTTGTCCACAGGTCGACAAAGCGCGATACCCCCAGAGTTGTCCACCGTGTGTGGAGAACGGGTGTTCGACCGCAGGCTGGTGACCTGCGGTTCTGCTCCACGTGGTACGGGTGTGACGCGAAGGGCACGGCAGTAACTACACCTCTGTGACTCCATCCCCAGCTGTGCACACAGCTGTGGACGAGTCGACATGGCGGCAGCCCTCGGGCGGTGGCCTCGCCGCGTCCCTACCCCCGGCCGGCAGCGGTGACACGCGATCTGACCACGGCAGATCCCCGATCTCCGACATCCGTCCCCAGGACGCCGACGGCCCCCGGTCCGCAGGGGACCGGGGGCCGTCGGGCTGGGGACTGTGGAGGACTCGGTCGGCCTCAGCCGTCGATCAGCTCCAGGATCGTCGCGTTGGCCATGCCACCGCCCTCGCACATGGTCTGCAGCCCGTAGCGGGTCCCCGTGCTCAGCATGGTGTGGACGAGCGTGGTCATGATGCGGGCTCCGGACGCTCCCAGCGGGTGGCCGAGCGCGATGGCGCCACCCCGGGGGTTGAGCCGGTCGAGCGGCGCCCCGGTCTCGGCCTGCCAGGCCAGGGGCACCGGCGCGAACGCCTCGTTGACCTCGAAGGCGCCGATGTCGTCGATGGACAGCCCCGACCGCTGCAGCACCTTCTGCGTCGCCGGGATCGGCGCGGTCAGCATGATCACCGGGTCGTCACCGGCCATCACCGTGGTGTGGATGCGCACCAGCGGACGCAGCCCGAGCTCCCGGGCCTTCTCGGAGGTGGTCACCAGCAGCGCGGCCGACCCGTCGGAGATCTGGCTGGCGTTGCCGGCGCTGATGACGCCGTCGGCCTTGAACGGGGTCTTGAGCGAGGCCAGCTTGTCCAGCGTGCCCCCGGGGCGCACGCCCTCGTCGGCGCGGGCCTGCGTGCCGTCGGGGGTGGGCACGGGGACGATCTCCTCGTCGAAGGCACCGTCGGCCTGTGCCTTGGCCGCCTTCTCGTGGGAGGACAGCGAGTACTCGTCGAGCTGGGTGCGGGACAGACCCCACCGCTCGGCGATCATCTCGGCGCCGATGCCCTGGTTCGGGGCGACGCCGTAGCGCTCCATGAACCGTGGCCCGAGCGGGCGGCCGGTCGAGCCGTCGCCGACCGAGGAGCCCATCGGCACCCGGCTCATCGACTCGACCCCGCCGGCGACCACGACGTCGGCCTGACCGCTGAGCACCGTCGCCGCCGCGAAGGCGACCGCCTGCTGCGAGGAGCCGCACTGGCGGTCGATGGTCGTGCCGGGCACCGTCTCGGGCCAGCCGGCGGCCAGCACGGCGCTGCGGGCGACGTTGTAGGTCTGCTCGCCGACCTGGCTCACGCAGCCCCAGAAGACGTCGTCCACCGCGGCCGGGTCGAGCCCGGCGCGGTCCACCAGGGCCTCGAGCACGTGGGCGGAGAGGTCGACGGGGTGCACGCCCGACAGCCCCCCGCCGCGCTTGCCCACCGGCGTGCGCACGGCGGCGCAGATGACGGCATCTCGCATGGGTCCTCCTCGTCGACGTGGGCGGGGTCACGCCCTGCGGAGATGGTAGGACGTCCACCTACCGTCCCCTGGCCCCGTCCGGAGGCTCGCGCCGAGCGTGCGAGGCGTGAGGTGGGCGGGGTCCTCCTCCTGCGACGCTGGGGGCGTGGAGTGGTCGGCGCGACGGGGACAGACGGCCGCACTCGCCGTCGGGGGCGTCGTCCTGGGCCTGGTCGCCGTCCTGCTGGACGCCGCGGGCCGGGTCCTGGTGGGCGGCGCCGCGCTGCTGCTGCTCGCCCTGGCCGCGCGGGACCTGCTGCTGCGGCCCCGGCTCTCGGCCGGGGCCGCGGGGGTCGCCGTCCGGACGCTGACCGGCTCGGTGCGGTTGCCGTGGACCGGGCTGCGGGTCCGGGTGCGGGAGACCAGGCGGCTCGGCGTCCGGTCCCGGATGCTCGAGCTGGACACGGCGTCCGGAACGGACGACGACGGGGTGCTGGTGCTGCTCGGCCGCCGCGACCTGGGCACCGACCCCGAGGACGTCGCCCGGGCGCTGCAGGCCCTCGCGCCCGGCTAGAGGACGACGAGGGTCGGCACGGTCAGCGCGACCACGACGAGGACGGCAGCCAACAGCATGAGGCCCAGCACCTGCAGCTCGGTGCGGCGGCGGGCCAGCACGACCACGCCGGTGGCGACGAAGCCGGCCACGAGCCCGCCCAGGTGCCCGAGCAGCGAGACGCCGGGCAGGAAGCTGATCACCACGTTGATCGCCAGCAGGGCGAGCAGGCCGCGGAGGTCCTCCCGGCGGGCGATCATCAGCACCGCCAGGCCCCCGAGCAGGCCGTAGATGGCCGCGGACGCGCCGGCGACCGGGCGTCCGGGTTCGCCGAACAGCTGCAGGGCGACCGCGCCGCCCAGCAGGGAGACGAGGTAGACGGCCAGGTAGCGCCACCGCCCCAGCTGGCGCTCGACCTCGGAGCCGAAGAGGAGCAGCGCCAGCATGTTGAGCACCAGGTGCGTCACGCCGATGTGCAGGAACGCGGCGGTGACCAGCCGCCAGTCCTCCCCGAGCTCGACGAGCACCGGGATCTGCGCCAGCCGGACGAACAGCGGCGAGAGCTGGTTGTCCAGCGGGTTGGCCCCCGCCAGCCCGGCCGAGACGGCGGTGACCACGAACATCGCCACGTTGAGCACGACGAGGGTCACGGTGACCACGCCGAACCGGCGGCCGGCCCGGCGCAGCAGCGGCGCCTGCCGGGGACGGCGCACGGTGGCGTTGCCCTCGCGGACGCACTCGGGGCACTGGAAGCCCACCGAGGCGGGGGTCATGCACTCCGGGCAGATGGGCCGGCCGCAGCGCGTGCAGGAGATGCGGGTGGGCCGGTCCGGGTGCCGGTAGCAGGTGGTCGTCGGGGGCGCCGGCTGCGGTTGGCCGGGGCCGGCGCCCCCGTCGTCGGGGCCGGTGGTCAGCTGCGCTGCACCTCGACCGACTGCAGGACGACGTCCTCCACCGGCCGGTCACCGCGGGCGGTGGGCACCTTGGAGATGCGGTCGACGACGTCGCGGCTGGCCTGGTCGGCCACCTCGCCGAAGATCGTGTGCTTGCCGGTCAGCCAGGTGGTGGGGGCGACGGTGATGAAGAACTGCGAGCCGTTGGTGCCGGGGCCGGCGTTGGCCATGGCGAGCAGGTAGGGCTTGGTGAAGGCCAGCTCAGGGTGGATCTCGTCGCCGAACTGGTAGCCGGGGCCGCCGATGCCCTGCCCGAGCGGGTCGCCGCCCTGGATCATGAACCCGTCGATGATCCGGTGGAAGACCGTGCCGTCGTAGAGGCGGTCGGTGCTCTTCTGGCGGGTCTGCGGGTGGGTCCACTCCCGGCGGCCCTCCGCCAGGTCGGCGAAGTTCGCGACCGTCTTGGGCGCGTGGTCGGGGAACAGGTCGACGGTGATGTCGCCGTGGTTGGTGTGCAGCACGGCACGGCGTGCGGGAGTCGCTTCGGTCACGCCGTCCACTCTCCCACTGGTCCGCTCCCCGCGAGGCACGGGGAGCGGACCCAGCCCCCTGCAGGGTCCCGCCGTGAGCCGGCCAGTGGCGGGGGTCGAGGGAGTCCTCCTACATGCGCAGCACCTCGGCGACGTCGAGGTTGCGGAAGGACGCCTCCCCCTCGGTGACCTCCTGCATCCGCTTGGCGAAGTCGGTGGTCACCGGGTGCTCGGAGTTCCGCATCGCCGCGGCGTGGTCGGGGAAGGACACGATCTCGACGTAGGTGTCCGGGCGGTCGCGGTCGGCGGCGACCACGCCCCACCGGGCCGTCGTCTCCCGCCCCATGCGCTCCCGCCACTGCTCGGCGATCCGGCGGAACCCGTCGAGGTCGCGGGCGTGGAACTCGATCAGCTGGAGGAACGAGCCCCGCTCGGCCTGGAGGGCCTCCTCGTCCCGCAGGGCCGACCTGAGCCCCTCGCGCAGCTCCGGTCCATCGGTGTGCCCGTGCGCGCTGACCGCGTGGGCGGCGGCGATCTCGAGGACCTCGTCCTCCTCGCCGGAGATCTGGACGGTGCAGTTGCGGTCACTGGGCATGGTCCGGCAGTCCATGGTCTTCCGTGCCATGGCTCCTCCTCGTCAGCGAGCCCTGGCCCGCCCGGCCGGTGGGCCAGCGGCGGGGCCGACAGTGGCCCCGGGGGGAGCACGCGTCCAGGGACGGAGGTCCCTGGAGGGGAGGCGGGCCCCTCAGGCCCGGTGCGGCCCGGCCAGGCGCCCGCCGGCTCCCGGCACGGGGACAGTCTGCGCGCGCCCGCGGCGCCGGGGACGGCCGCGCGGCGGGATCGGTCAGGGAGGGGTGGAGACGAGGGGAATCGAACCCCTAACCCCCGCCTTGCAAAGGCGGTGCTCTGCCAATTGAGCTACGTCCCCCGGCTGGCTCGCGCCAGCGGTGTCCGGGCGGGGACCCCGGCGGGTCAGCGGGTCGGCGTGCTCACCGACTGGGACCCGCGCGTGGCCTCGGCCCACAGGTCGGCCTCGGCCCTGCCGGCCGACCGCTTGCGGACCAGGGCGAGCGCCCCGGCCGCCGCGGCGGCCACTGCCAGCTTCTTCAGCACGCGGCGTACCTCCTCGAGGGGGGTTCCCGCCTCCGGGACGGAGGGGGCCGACCAGCCCCGGACGGGGTGGTCCGACGGCGCCCGGGGCGCCGGCACACGGTGGGCCTGGGAGGACTTGAACCTCCGGCCTCATCCTTATCAGGGATGCGCTCTAACCGCCTGAGCTACAGGCCCGTGAACCTCGAACAGCGTACCTGGCCCGCCCGAGGTGATCGGAGGGGGGTGCCCCCTCGTTCAGTCCCGCTCGGAGAGGGTGACCTCGAGGCCGCCCACCAGGTCCGAGCACATGTTGTAGATGAACGCCGCCACGGTGCACAGCGCCGTCATCAGGACGATGTTGATCGCACCGATGACCGCGGCCCCACCGAAGACGATGCCCGGGGTGATGACCTCGCTGCCGCCCTCGCCACCGGAGGCGGTGCCGAGCTGGCCGAAGAGGTCGTTGAGGGTCTCGAAGACGCCCAGGCCGGACAGGACGCCGTAGAGGACGCCGACGGCCACCATCCAGATGAAGAACATCGCGATGGACAGCACCAGCGAGATCTTCAGTGCCGACCAGGTGTCGATGTGCCGCAGCTGCAGGCGGGCGCGCCGCGGACCGCGGGCGGCCTTCTGCTTGCCGCTCCCCTTGGCCGCAGCCGGGGCAGCCGCAGCCGGGGCAGCCGCAGCCGGGGCAGCCGCGGCCTGGCCGGCCGCGCTCGCCCCCGGGCTGCTGTCCGGGGCGGGGGCGAGCGCGGTGGTCTCGGCCGGCGCGGAGGTCACCGCCGAGGAGCCCGCGCCACCGGTCACCGGACCCGCTGCGACCGGCGCCGTCCCGTCGTCCGTCGCGGCCGACTGTGCCCGCTGGGTGCCCGTGTCGGGGATGGCCTGCGTCGCCGTGACCGGCGCCGTCGCGTCGGTCTGCCGACCGGTCGCCGTCCCCGTGGCCGAGGAGGTGTCCCCGGGCCGGGACCCGGTGCGCACCGAACCCTGCGTCCGGTCGCTCATGCGAGTCTCCCGTTCCCCAGCGGCCCGCGCCGCTCCCTCGTACCCGGGTGACCCGGCACGCGGCCGGGGGCGCCCGGGCGCCGGTCAGATCTGTGGTGGTGGCACCGGACGGGACGCGGCACCCGTGCCCGGGAGCCCGGGTGCCGCGTCTCCTCCGACGTCGCTCTCAGACTAGGCGGCGGGCTCGTCGTTGTCCGTCGTACGCGCGATCGCCACGATCGAGACGTCTTCGGGCAAGTTCATGAGCTTGACACCCATGGTGGCGCGGTCCTTGTTGTGCCGGACACCGTTGACCGGCGTCCGGATGACGCCCCCGCCGGAGGTGATCGCGTACAGCTCGTCGCCGAGCCGCACGGCCAGCGCGCCGACCAGGTTGCCCTTGCGGGCCTTGGGGTCGGCGGTGAGCACGCCCTTGCCGCCGCGGCCCTGGGCCGGGTAGTTCTCGATGCCCGTCCGCTTGGCGAAGCCGCGCTCGGTGGCCACCAGGACGTCGACGCCCTCCTCGACGACGATCATCGACAGCAGCGAGTCGTCGTCGGACAGCGAGATGCCGCGCACGCCCTCGGTGGCGCGTCCCATCGGCCGCAGCGTGGCGTCGTCGGCCTTGAAGCGGATCGACATCGCCTTGCGGGTGACCAGCAGCAGGTCCTGCTCCGGGTCGATCAGCGCGGCGCCGACCAGCTCGTCGCTCTCGCGCAGGTTGATCGCGATGACGCCGCCGCTGCGCGGGGAGTCGAAGTCGGTGAGCCGGGTCTTCTTGACCTGCCCGTTGGCCGTGGCCAGGACCAGGTACGGGGCGACGCCGTAGTCCTTGATCTGCATGACCTGGGCGATCCGCTCGTCGGGCTGGAAGGCCAGGATGTTGGCCACGTGCGCGCCGCGGGCGGTGCGGTTGGCCTCGGGCAGCTCGTAGGCCTTGGCCCGGTACACCCGGCCCTTGTTGGTGAAGAACAGGATCCAGTCGTGGGTGGAGCCCACGAAGAAGTGGTCGACGATGTCGTCCTGCTTGAGCGCCGCACCCATGACGCCCTTGCCACCGCGCCGCTGCGACCGGTACAGGTCGCTCTTGGTCCGCTTGGCGTAGCCGGTGCGGGTGATGGTGACGACGACCTCCTCCTCGGCGATGAGGTCCTCCATGGAGACGTCACCGTCGTTGGCCACGAACTTCGTGCGCCGGTCGTCGCCGTACTTCTCCACGATCTCGGCGAGCTCGTCGTGGATGATCTGCCGCTGCCGCTCGGGCGAGTCGAGGATCGCCTGCAGGTCGGCGATCCGGGCCTCGAGCTCGGCGAGCTCGTCGAGGATCCGCTGCCGCTCGAGGGCGGCCAGCCGGCGCAGCTGCATGTCCAGGATCGCGGTGGCCTGGATCTCGTCGATGTCGAGGAGGTCCATCAGGCCGGTCCGCGCCGCGTCGGCCGACTCGCTGCTGCGGATGAGCGCGATGACCTCGTCGAGGTGGTCGAGGGCCTTGGCCAGCCCGCGCAGGATGTGCGCGCGCTCCTCGGCCTTGCGCAGCCGGTAGCGGGTCCGCCGCTGGATGACCTCGATCTGGTGGGCCACGTAGTGGCGGATGAGCTCGTCGAGCCGCAGCGTCCGCGGGACGCCGTCGACGATCGAGAGCATGTTGCAGCCGAAGGTCGTCTGCAGCTGGGTGTGCTTGTAGAGGTTGTTCAGCACGACCTTGGCGACGGCGTCCCGGCGCAGCGTGATGACCAGCCGCCGGCCGACGCGGTCGGAGGACTCGTCGGCGATCTCGCTGATGCCCTGCAGCCGGCCGTCCTTGACCGCCTCGGCGATGGCCTCGGCCAGGTTGTCCGGGTTGACCTGGTAGGGCAGCTCGGTGACGACGAGCTGGACGCGGCCCTTCGCGTCCTCCTCGACGGTGACCACCGCGCGCATCCGCACCGAGCCGCGGCCGGTGCGGTAGGCCTCCTCGATGCCATCCCGGCCGACGATGAGGCCGGCGGTCGGGAAGTCGGGGCCCGGGATGCGCTGCATGCAGGCGGTGAGGGCCTCCTCCGGCTCGGCGTCCGGGTTCTCCAGCATCCAGAAGACCGCGGCCGCGACCTCGCGGAGGTTGTGCGGCGGCATGTTGGTGGCCATGCCGACCGCGATGCCGGCCGAGCCGTTGATCAGCAGGTTCGGGATGCGCCCGGGCAGGACCAGGGGCTCCTGGTTCTTGCCGTCGTAGTTGGGCTGGAAGTCGACGGTCTCCTCGTCGATGTTGGCCAGCATCTCCATGGCCAGCGGGGTCAGCCGGGCCTCGGTGTACCGCATGGCGGCGGCCGGGTCGTTGCCGGGAGAGCCGAAGTTGCCCTGGCCGTCGATGAGCGGGTAGCGCATCGACCACGGCTGGGCCAGCCGGACGAGGGCGTCGTAGATCGCCGAGTCGCCGTGCGGGTGGTAGTTACCCATGACCTCGCCGACGACGCGGGCGCACTTGACGTAGCCGCGGTCGGGGCGGAAGCCCTGGTCGTACATGGCGTAGAGCACGCGGCGGTGCACCGGCTTGAGGCCGTCACGGACCTCGGGCAGGGCGCGGCCGACGATCACCGACATCGCGTAGTCGATGTAGCTGCGCTGCATCTCCTGCTGGAGGTCGACCGGCTCGACGCGGTCGCGGGCAGGGGTCTCGGTCACGGTTCAGGTCCTCGTGGTTCGTTGCGCGGTGGCGGAGACGCGGGGAGCCCCCTCGCAGGGCCCCGCCGCGAGCGGTGGGGCGCGAGGGGGCCCTCCCTCAGACGTCGAGGAAGCGGACGTCCTTGGCGTTGCGGGTGATGAAGCTGCGGCGGGCCTCGACGTCCTCGCCCATCAGCACGCTGAACAGCTCGTCGGCGGTGGCGGCGTCCTCGAGGGTGACCTGCAGCAGGATGCGCGACTCGGGGTTCATCGTGGTCTCCCACAGCTCGGTCGCGTTCATCTCGCCGAGGCCCTTGAAGCGCTGGATCGCGTCGTCCTTGGGCAGCTTGCGGCCCGACTCCGCGCCGGCCCGCAGGACGGCGTCGCGCTCCTTGTCGGAGTAGACGTACTCGTCGCCGTGCTTGCCGCCCCACTTGATCTTGTACAGCGGCGGCTGCGCCAGGTAGACGTGGCCGGCCTCGACCAGGGGCCGCATGAAGCGGAACAGCAGGGTCAGCAGCAGCGTGCGGATGTGCTGGCCGTCGACGTCGGCGTCGGCCATCAGCACGATCTTGTGGTACCGGAGCTTCGACAGGTCGAACTCGTCGTGGATGCCGGTGCCGAACGCGGTGATCATCGACTGGACCTCGTTGTTCTTGAGGACCCGGTCGATGCGCGCCTTCTCGACGTTGATGATCTTGCCGCGGATCGGCAGGATCGCCTGGAACATCGAGTCGCGGCCGGACTTGGCCGAACCGCCGGCGGAGTCGCCCTCGACGATGTAGATCTCGGAGTTGCGCGGGTCGGTGGACCGGCAGTCGGCCAGCTTGCCCGGCAGCGAGTTGTTGCTCAGCAGGTTCTTGCGGGCCAGCTTGCGGGCGTCCTGCGCCGCGCGGCGGGCACGGGCGGCCGACGAGGCCTTGTTGATGATCGTCTTGGCCTCGGTGGGGTTGGCCTCGAACCAGTGGGCGATCTGCTCGTTGCACACCCGCTGCACGAAGCCCTTGACCTCGGTGTTGCCGAGCTTGGTCTTCGTCTGGCCCTCGAACTGAGGGTCGCCGATCTTCACGGACACGATCGCGGCCAGGCCCTCGCGGATGTCCTCGCCGGTGAGCTTCTCGTCCTTGGGCTTGAAGAGCTTCTTGTCCTCGGCGTACCGGTTGACGATCGAGGTGAGCGCCGTGCGGAAGCCCTCCTCGTGGGTGCCGCCCTCGTGCGTGTTGATCGTGTTGGCGAACGAGTAGACCGACTCGGAGTAGGCGTCGGACCACTGCATCGCGACCTCGACGCTCATCCGCATGTCGTTCTTGCCGGTGCCCTCGGCGCCGAAGCTGATGATCGAGCGGTGGATCGGCGTCTTCTTGGCGTTGATGTGCTTGACGTAGTCCTCGAGGCCGCCGTCGTACCGGTAGGTGATCTCCGTGGCCTCGAACGCCTCCGCCTCGGCGCCCGGCTCCGGGGCGGCCTCGGCGAGGGTGACCTCCTCGGCCATGCCGGTCTCGGCCTTGCCCTGCCCGGGGCGCTCGTCGCGCAGCACGATGGTCAGGCCCTTGTTGAGGAAGGCCATCTCCTGCAGCCGGCGGCTGATCGTGTCGAACGAGTAGGTCGTCGTCTCGAAGATGTCGCCGTCGGCCCAGAAGGTGATCTGGGTGCCGCGCTTCTTCGTCGGGCCGACCTTCTCCAGCGGGCCGGGCTTGGCCATGTCGTAGCGCTGGTGCCACTCGGTGCCGTGGGTCCAGATGCGGACGTCGAGGGCGGTGGACAGCGCGTTCACGACGGTGACGCCGACGCCGTGCAGACCGCCGGAGACCGCGTAGCTCTTGCCGTCGAACTTGCCGCCCGCGTGGAGGATGGTCATGACCACCTCGACGGTGGGCCGCTTCTCCACCGGGTGCATGTCCACCGGGATGCCACGGCCGTTGTCCTCGACCCGGACGCCGCCGTCGGCCAGCAGGGTGACCTTGACGGTGTCGCAGTGACCGGCGAGGGCCTCGTCGACGGAGTTGTCGACGACCTCCCACACCATGTGGTGCAGACCCCGCTCACCGGTCGACCCGATGTACATGCCGGGACGCTTGCGGACGGCCTCGAGACCCTCGAGGACGGTGATGGAGCTGCCGGAGTACGCGTTGTCAGTCTTCGGTCGAGCGACCACGTGGGGCCCTTCTGTCGCGCAACCGGCGCACGGCTCCCCGGCGAGCGGCGGGGGGCAGGACGGCGTGGAGAGGCACTCAGCCGGTTGCTGGCGGTTCCTGCACTCCAGGATACCGGGTCCTACGACAGGAATGCGGCCGTCCACGCCCTGAGGGGGTGTCTGCGCCACTCGCGGCTCGTCCGCCACCCCCGATGGTGGCCCCCGGGTCGACACGCCGACCGCGCGGCCCTGGCGGCCTCGCTCGCCGGTGGGCCCGCGACCTGCCTCGTCGCGCGGCCTGTCGGCCTGCGAGGGGCGGGGGGCAGGGGGTCCGCCCTCAGTTGTGCGGCCCGCTCGGGCGCTCGCCGGACAGGTGCGCGGGGTCCATCGGCGCCGGCCGCTGCCCCGTGCGCCGGTTGACGAGGACCGTCACCGCCCAGAGGACGACGCCGATGGCGAGCAGGATGCCGGCGATCCGGTACTGCTCGGTAGGCCGCCCCGCGAAGGGCGTGGCGAGGAAACCGCAGGCCAGCGCCCCGACGACCGGGAGGACGGTGGGGGTGCGGAAGTGGTCGGCGTCGACCCGGTCCCGGCGCAGCACGAGGACGGCGACGTTGACGACGGTGAAGACGATCAGCAGCAGCAGGGCCGTCGTGCCACCGAGGGCCGGCACCTCGCCGACGAAGGTGATCAGGCCGAAGGCCAGCGCGGTGGTGAACAGGATCGCCGTGGTGGGCGTGCGCCGGCGCGGGTGGACCCGGCCCAGCAGCCGGGGCAGCACCCGCTCCCGGCTCAGGCCGTAGACCAGCCGGCTGGCCATGAGCATGTTGATCAGCGCCGAGTTGGCGACGGCGAACATCGTGATGACGCCGAACAGCCCGAGCGGGAAGCCGGGCGCCCCCGCCTGCACCACCTGCAGCAGCGGGGTGTCGCCCTCGCTGAGCCGGTCGGCCGGCACCAGCGCGATCGCCGAGATCGACACGAGCACGTAGATCAGGCCGGTCAGGCACAACCCGGCGAGCAGCACCTTGGGGAAGATCCGGCGCGGCTCCTTGCACTCCTCGGCCATGTTCACGGAGTCCTCGAAGCCGACCATCGCGAAGAAGGCCAGGCCGGTCGCGGCGATGACCCCGCCGAGCACCGACCGCTCCCCGGTGTCGAACTCGGTGACCCGGGAGAAGTCGCCCTCGCCGCCCCCGAGGGCCCAGACGCCGACCCCGATGACGATCAGCAGGCCGGTGAGCTCCACGCAGGTGAGCAGCACGTTGGCCTTGACGCTCTCCCCCACCCCGCGCAGGTTCACCAGCGCGACCAGCGTCATGAAGCCCAGGCCGATCAGCGTGATGCCGATGCCCTCGCCCAGGCTGAGGCCGAAGACGCTGGCGAAGTTGGCGCTGAACGCGCGCGCGGCGGTGGACGCCGAGGTGATGCCGGAGCTCATCACCGCGAAGGCGACCAGGAACGTGACGAAGTGGACGCCGAACGCCTTGTGCGTGTAGAGCGCCGCGCCGGCCGCCTGCGGGTACTTGGTCACCAGCTCGAGGTAGCTGAACGCGGTCACGAGCGCGACGAGGAAGGCGACCAGGAACGGCAGCCAGACCACCCCGCCCACCTGGGCGGCGACCTGACCGGTGAGCGCGTAGATCCCGGTCCCGAGGACGTCACCGACGATGAAGAGCAGGAGCAGGCCCGGACCCATCACCCGCTTGAGGGCGGGCTGGCCGTCCTCGGTCCGGTCGACGACGGTGCTGGTCTCCGCCACGGCTGCCTCCTGAGCTGTCCCGGTCACTTCCCGTGTCCGGCCGCCGTTGGCCAGGCTGTGGTGCCCGATCGTGGCCCGGCAGCCGGTCGGGCGCGACCCGAGCGGACCGCCCGCCGCGGCCGGACACTGGGGCATGGCCGAACCCGCCGCCGCCCCGAAGACCTGTCTCGTCACCGGTGCCACCGGCTACATCGGGGGCCGGCTGGTCCCCGAGCTGCTCCGGGCCGGGCACCGGGTCCGCGTGATGACCCGCTCACCGGAGCGGCTGCGTGACCACCCGTGGGCCGGCCAGGTGGAGGTGGCCCGCGCCGACGCCGGGGACGCCGACGCGGTCGCGGCCGCCTGCGCCGGGGTCGACGTCGTCTACTACCTGGTCCACGCGCTGGGGACCGGGCCGGAGTTCGAGGAGACCGACCGGCGGACCGCCCGGGTGATGGCCCGCGCGGTGCGGGAGGCCGACGTCGGGCGACTGGTCTACCTCGGCGGGCTCGAGCCGCGCGACGAGGAGCTCTCCCCCCACCTGCGCTCCCGGGCGGAGGTCGCGCAGATCCTGCTGGCCTCCGGCGTCCCGACCGTCGTCCTGCGGGCGGCCGTGGTGCTGGGGTCCGGGTCGGCGTCCTTCGAGATGCTCCGGTACCTGACCGAGCGGCTGCCGGTCATGGTGACGCCGCGGTGGGTGCACAGCCGCATCCAGCCGATCGCGATCCGCGACGTCCTCCGGTACCTCGTCGGCTGCGCGACGCTGCCGCCCGACGTCTCCCGCTGTTTCGACATCGGCGGGCCCGACGTCATGGACTACGCCGAGATGATGCAGCGCTTCGCGGTGGTGGCCGGCCTGCCGCGGCGCCGGATCCTGCCGGTGCCGCTGTTCACCCCGTCGCTGTCGAGCCACTGGGTCGGGCTGGTCACCCCGGTGCCCGCCGGGATCGCCCGGCCGCTGGTGGAGTCGCTGCGCAACACCGTCGTCTGCGGCGAGCACGACATCGCCCGCCACCTGCCGGACCCGCCGGAGGGCCTGCTCGGGTTCGACGACGCCGTGCGGCTGGCCATCCAGCGGACCCGCGACTCCGCCGTCGCCACCCGCTGGGCGTCGGCGTCGGTGCCCGGGGCGCCGTCGGACCCGCTGCCGACCGACCCCGACTGGGCCGGCGGCAGCCTCTACGTCGACGAGCGCACCCGGGCGACCGACGCCGCGCCGGCCGACCTGTGGCGGGTCGTCGAGGGCATCGGCGGGGACACCGGCTGGTACTCCTTCCCGCTGGCCTGGGAGGTGCGCGGCTGGCTGGACCGCGCGGTCGGCGGGGTCGGCCTGCGGCGCGGCCGCCGCTCGCCGCGCGACCTCTACGTCGGCGACGCCCTGGACTTCTGGCGGGTGGAGGAACTCGAGGAGGGCCGGCTGCTGAGGCTGCGCGCCGAGATGCGGGTCCCCGGGCTGGCCTGGTTGGAGTTCCACGTGGAACAGGAGGGCGGGCGCACCCGGCTGCGGCAGAAGGCGACGTTCCGGCCGCACGGCTTGTTCGGCCACCTCTACTGGTGGGTGCTGGTCCCCTTCCACGGGTTCGTCTTCGGGGCGATGGCGCGCAACATCTGCCGCGCCGCGGAGCAGGGCACGGCGGCCGCCGGGGAACACCGGGCCCGAGCGGCGTGACCTGCCGGCCTCGGCCGGAGCCGCCCTGCCGGTGCCGGACCCGCCTCGTGGTCGGCCGGGTCACCCCCCGGTCACACCAGCAGCTGGGCGGCGGCGAGCTCGCGGTAGAGCGGGCTGGTCTCCACCAGCTCCTCGTGGGTGCCGCGGGCGACCACGCGTCCGCCGTCGAGCACCACGATCTGGTCGCTGTCGAGCACCGTCGACAGCCGGTGGGCGACCACCAGCAGCGCCCGGTCGGCGGCGGCCGCGGCCAGCGTGTTCCGCAGCAGCTGCTCGTTGCGGGCGTCGAGGCTGGCGGTGGGCTCGTCGAGCAGCAGCAGCGCCGGGCGGGCCAGCAGGGAACGGGCGATCGCCAGTCGCTGCCGCTCCCCGCCGGACAGGAGCACGCCGTCGTCCCCGACGGGCACGTCCAGCCCGCGCGGTGAGCGCTGCACCACCTCGGTCAGCCCGACGTCGGCGAGCACGGCCCACAGCTCCGGGTCGGTCGCCCCGGGCGCGGCCAGCAGCAGGTTGTCCCGCACCGACCCGGCGAGGACCGGAGCCTCCTGCTCGACGTAACCCAGCCGGGCGCGCAGACCGGCCCGCGGCAGGTCCCGGACGTCGGTGCCCGCCCACCGGATCGCCCCGCCGGTGAGCGGGTAGAAGCCCTCGACCAGGGCCAGCACCGTGGACTTGCCCGCCCCCGACGGGCCGACCAGCGCCACCCGGCTCCCGGCCGGCACCGCCAGTGACACCCCGTGCAGCACCTCGGTGCCGTCGGGGTAGGCGAACGTCACGTCGTCCAGCTCGAGCAGCGGGACGCCGGAGCCCGGGGGCGAGGCGGGGACGGCGACGGTCGCCCCGCCCCGCTCGGGCCGGGCGTCGACCTCGGGCGGGAGCGCCAGCACCTCCTGGATCCGGGTGAGCGCGCCGAGCCCGGTCTGCAGCTGGGTCCACGCACCGATCGCCTGGCCCAGCGGCATGACCAGCAGGAACAGGTAGAGGATGAAGGCGACCAGGTCGGCGACGGCGATCGAGCCGGTCGCGACCCGGTACCCGCCCAGGCCGAGGACGGCGAGGAACGCGCCCTGGACGGCGATGGAGCCGGCGGGGGAGACCAGCGCCTCCAGCCGCGCCACCCGCACCCCGGCCGCGTAGGCCCGGCCCGCGCTGGCGCCGACGACCCCGACCTCGCGCCCGGTGGCCCCGCTGGCGCGGATGGTGCGGACCGCCGACAGCGCCCGCTCCACGGCGGCGGTCATCGCGCCGACCTCCTCCTGCGCCTGCTGCGAGAGCCGCCGCACCCTGCGGGCCACCGAGGCGACGACGGCGACGCCCAGGGCGACGGCGACCACCGTGACCAGCAGCAGCCAGCCGTCGACCAGCGCCATCGCCACCAGCGCACCCACCCCGACGACGACCGAGCCGGCGATGTCGACCACGCCGGAGGTGACCGTGGCCCGCAGCAGCGTGGTGTCCGCGCCGACCCGGGACATCAGGTCGCCGGTGCGCCGCCGGTCGTACTCGGCGACCGGGAGCCGCAGCAGCCGGTCGGCCAGCGTCCGGCGGGTCGTGAGCACCACGCCCTCGCCGGTGCGCTGCAGCAGGAACTGCTGGAACGCGTTGAGCGCCGAGGAGGCGACGAGCACGGCGAGCAGCACCAGCACCGGGGGCAGCAGCGCCCGCCCCGCACCGACCGCGTCGATGACGCCCGCGACGAGGGCCGGCTGGGCCAGCGCCCCGGCGGCCGCGACCAGGGAGAGCGCCGCCGCACCCAGCAGCGGCCCGCGGTGGGGGCGCAGCAGCGGGAGGAGCTCGCGCAGGCCGGCCGCCGGCGCCGGCGGACCGGCCTGCTCGCTCACGAGACGACGGCGAGGGCGCCGACGATGGCGGTGAGCAGGCGGGCGTGGTGCTCGATCAGCTCGGGGCGCTGGCCGTCGGGCCGGACGGCCGCGACGTGCCCTGCCGCCGTCCAGAACTCGTCGCCGTCGTCGGTGTTCAGCAGCAGGCCGCGCACGGTGGCGTCCTCGACCAGCCGCCGGGTCGCCGGCCCGTCGTCGGCGGCCAGCAGCACCCAGCGGGCGTCGAACTCCGGGTCCCCGCTGGGCACCTGGACCAGCCCGCCGGTGCGGTGCTTCCAGAACCGGGCGGGGGACAGCCGCAGGACCGGGACGGCGCCCAGCACCGGCGCGGCCGTGATCGCGTACTCCGGGACGACGTAGCGCCCGGAGGCGTAGACGACGTCGAAGGCGACCAGCTCGAGGGACCCGTACCGGCCGCGCATGACCCCGGCCGGCCGGTGGTCCCGGGTGGCGCGGACCGGCGCGGTGCGGACCAGCTCGGCGAGGACGGCGTCCTCGGGCCCGCTGCCGTCGGAGATCTCCCACCCGTGCTGGAGGGCCCAGCCCTGCGCGCCCACGGGGTCGCCCTGGTAGGCGAAGACCCGCTCGACCTCGCCCGGCGTGCGCGGACGCCGGGCACCGAAGAGCCCGCCGCGCGCCGGGGGCTGCTCGGCCGGGGGCGCCCCGGCGGGCGGCTGCCACCCGGAGGGCTCACCCGCCGGCGGCTGCCAGGCCGGCGGGTCCGCCGGCGGCCGCGGGTCCACCGGCGGCTGCGGGGTGGCGGGCCGCTCGGGCTGGGCGGCGGGCAGGTCCCAGCCGGGCGGCTGCCACGGCGCGGACTCCTCGCGCGGCGGCTCCGCGGGGTCGGGCCGGGCGGCCTCTCCCCCGCCGAGGTGGGTGGGCTCGCGCCAGCCGCTGCCGTCCTCCGGGCGGTCGTCGAAGCCGTCGCGGTCGCGATCACGGGGGCTGGTCATCGCTGCATCGTCCTCCCGACGGGCCGGCGACCGGCCCGCTGCTATCCGTACGTGTCCCGGGGCCCCCGCCCGCGGACCGACCGCGGGCCCTTCTTCCAGCTGGGGGCCGTCGGTCCGACAACGCGCAGGCGGGTCACGACGTCCCCGCCGACCGAGGCGCGCAGCTTGCCGAGGATCGTCGGCGCGAGCAGCCGCAGCTGGGTGGCCCAGGCGGTGGACTCGGCCACCACCAGCAGCTCGCCCTCGGTGAGGGTCTGCGGCGTGCAGTGGGCGGCGATGTCGGGCCCGACCAGCGCCGACCACCGGCCGAAGACCGCGCCGACCCGGGTGTGCTCGGTCCAGTCCTGCGACGTCACGAGGGAGTCGACCAGCCGGCCCAGGGGCTGCGGGTCGTCGTCCCCGGGCCGGGGGCCGGTCCAGGTGCGGCGCGGGCCGGCGATCCGCCGGCGGGTGGGCCGCGGTCGCGCCGCGGAGGCCGCGCGGGCGGCCTCGAGCGCCGCCCGCGCGATGTCGCTGGGCCGGCCCGGGCGTTCACCGTCCGCACTCATCGCGCTCCCTCGCCGAGCACCGCGCCGTCCACGGCCCCATCCTCGGCACCCGGGGTCGCCAGTGGAACCGCCTGGCCGCCGGCCACCTGCACCACCGTGCGGCGCAGCTCGGGCGGGACGTCGTCGAGCACCGCGGCGGTGATCAGGGTCTGCTCCGCGGACCGGGCGACCGCGGCCAGGGCCGCGCGCCGGTCGGCGTCCAGGGTGGCGAAGACGTCGTCCAGGACCAGGATCGGCTCCTCCCCGTCGGCGCGCAGCAGCGCGAAGCACCCCAGCTTGAGCGCCAGGGCCAGGGACCAGGACTCGCCGTGGCTGGCGAACCCCTTGGCCGGCAGCGCGCCGAGGGAGATGACCAGGTCGTCCCGGTGCGGGCCGACCAGGGTCATCCCCCGGTCGACCTCCTCGGCACGGCGCTCGGCGATCCGCGTCCGCAGCGCCGTGCTCAGCTCGGCGACGTCAGGCAGCCGGGCGTCCGGCGCGATCGGCGTCCCGTCCCCGGCCGACGGCACCGTGCTCGCGTAGCCCAGCGCCGCGACGGCGGCGTCCGGGCCGGCGACGTCGGCGTAGGCACGGGCGACGTGCGGAGCGAGGTCGGCCACCAGCCGGAGCCGGGCCGCGAGCAGCTGTCCGCCGAGGTCGATCAGGTGGCCGTCCCAGACGTCGAGCGTGGCCAGCGCGTCACCGCGCGCCAGCCGGGCGGTCTTGAGCAGTGCGTTGCGCTGCTTGAGCACCCGCTCGTAGTCGCTGCGCACGCCGGCCAGCCGCGGCGTGCGGCTGACCAGCAGGTCGTCGAGGAAGCGCCGCCGCTCGGCGGGGTCGCCGCGGACCAGGACGAGGTCCTCCGGGGCGAAGAGCACGCTCTTCACCAGGCCGAGCAGCTCCCGCGGGCGGGGCAGCGGCGCGCGGTTGACCCGCACCCGGTTGGACCGGCCGGGGTTGATCTCGATCTCGACCAGCAGCTCGCGGTCCTCGCGCCGGAGTGCCGCGCGCACCACGGCCTGGGCTGCGCCCTGCCGCACCAGCGGGGCGTCGCCGGCGACCCGGTGGCTGCCCATGGTGGCGAGGTAGCCGACCGCCTCGACCAGGTTGGTCTTGCCCTCCCCGTTGCGGCCGACGAAGACCGTCGGCCCCGGGCGCAGAGCCAGGTCCACCCGCTCCCAGTTGCGGAACGACCCGAGCTGCAGGTGCCGTACGTACACCGTCAAGCCCCCAGCGACGAGGTGCTGGAACGGCCCCTCTGCAGGGCCCCGCCGCGAGCCTGCGAGTGGTGGGGGGCAGAGGGGTCCACCTTCACGCGGGGCGCTCGGCCTCCTGCGCACGGACGGCGTGGACCGCGTGGCCACCGAACTGCTGGCGCAGCGCGGCGACGGCCTTCATCGTCGGCGAGTCGGTCTGCCGGGAGGAGAACCGGGCGAACAGCGAGGCGGCGATCGCCGGCATCGGGACGGCGTTCTCGATGGCCTGCTCGACGGTCCAGCGGCCCTCGCCGGAGTCCTCCGCGTAGCCGGTGATCTTCTCCAGCGCCGGGTCCTCCTCCAGCGCGCGGACCAGCAGGTCCAGCAGCCAGGACCGGATGACCGTGCCCTGGGTCCAGGACTTCACGACGCCGGGCACGTCCTCGATGAGGTCGACGGCGGCCAGCAGCTCGTAGCCCTCGCCGTAGGCCTGCATCATCGCGTACTCGATGCCGTTGTGGACCATCTTCGAGAAGTGGCCCGCACCCACCGGGCCGGCGTGCACGAACCCGGCGCCCGGGAGCTCCTGGCCCGACTCGTCCTTGGGCGCGGGCGGCTTGAGCGCGTCGAAGACCGGCTGCACCTTGGCGACGTCGTCCTTGGTGCCGCCGACCATCAGCGCGTAGCCGTTCTCCAGGCCCCAGACCCCGCCGGAGACGCCGGCGTCGACGTAGCCGACGCCCTTCTCGCGGCACATCACGTCGTGGACCTGGTCGTCGGTGTACTTCGAGTTGCCGCCGTCGACGATCACGTCACCGGGGCTGAGCAGCTCGGCCAGCTCCTTGACCGTCGCCCGCGTCGGCTCGCCGGCCGGCACCATGACCCAGACCACGCGCGGCGCCTCCAGCGCCTCCACCAGCGCGGGCAGGCTGTCGACGTCCCGCTTCTCCGGGTGGTGGTCGAAACCGACGACCTCGTGGCCGGCGCGGCGCAACCGCTCGGCCATGTTGCCGCCCATCTTGCCCAGCCCGATCAGCCCCAGCTGCACGACGTCGTCCTCTCCTCGGGGGTCTCTCGGGACCCCATCGTGCTCGTCCGGTGCGTCCGCCGCGCGGCGGCCCCTCATCTCACCCGGGCAGCCGCACCGGCATGATCAGGTAGCGGTAGCTGCCCGGCCGCTCGGCCGGACGGGCCTCGCCCTCGCCCTCACCGTCGGCCGCCGGCTCCTCCACGCCGGAGAGGACGGCGGGCTTGAGCGGGCTGGTGAAGTCCATCCGGGCGCGGCCGGTGTGGACCGAGGCCAGCCCGTCGAGCAGGAACGTCGGGTTGAAGCCGATGGTCAGCGGCTCCCCGTCGAACTCGACGTCGCAGCGCTCCTCGGCCTGCCCCTCGTCGTCGGTGCCCCCGGCGCGCAGGGTGACCTGGCCCGGGGTGAACTCGCAGCGCAGCGGCGTGCCGCGCTCGGCGACCAGGGCCACGCGCTTGGCGGCGTCGGTGAACAGCCCGACCGGCAGCGTCGCGTTGGCCTGCGACTCGTTGGGCATGATCGCCCGGTACTTGACGAACTCCGCGTCGAGCAGCCGCGTGGTGGTCTGCCGGTCCTTCCCCGACAGGCCCAGGATCCCCTCGCCCGAGCCACTGGACGACAGCGAGATCGTGATCTCCGGTCCGCTGGTCAGGGTGCGGGCGGCGTCGGCCAGCGTGCGGGCGGGCACCAGCACCGCCGCCGAGAGCCCCGGGGTCTCCGGCCGCCAGGCGAACTCGCGCACCGCCAGCCGGTAGCGGTCGGTGGCGGCAAGGGTCACGAGGTCGTCCTCGATCTCCAGCCGGACACCGGTCAGCATCGGCAGGGTGTCGTCGCGACCGGCGGCGACGGCCACCTGCCCGACGGCCTCGGCGAAGACGTCGCTGTCGACCACACCGGCCGACGACGGCATGGCCGGCAGGGTCGGGTAGTCCTCCACCGGCAGCGTCGGCAGGCTGAACCGCGCGTTGCCGCAGGCGATGGACAGCCGCGGGCCCTCGGCGGTGATGTCGACCGGGTGCGGGGGCAGCGCGCGGGTGATCTCGGCGAGCAGCCGGCCCGGCACGAGGGTGCGACCGCTCTCGGTGGCCTGCACGTCGACCTCCGCGCGCGCGGAGACCTCGTAGTCGAAGCCGGAGACCGACAGCTGACTGCCGTCGACCTCCAGCAGGATCCCGGCCAGGACCGGCACCGACGGCCGGGGCGGGAGGCTGCGCGCCGTCCATGCGACCGCATCGGCGAGCACCTCACGTGCCACCCGGAACTTCATGACCTGACCCACCCCAGCTGTCGTCGTGTTCCTCCACTGCGGTGCTCATCGTGCCTTCTACGGGCGACAAGGGGGTAACCGCTGTCCCCCGGATGGACCGCTCCAGCCCCTCGAGCCGCAGCTTCCCCACCCTGAATGTGGTTCGAGAAAGCCTCGATCTCTCTCCCTCATCCTCGTCATCACTGGTGTGGAACCTGGGGATCCAGGCCGTTCCCGCAGGTCAGGGTCGAAGTCGACATGTTGGCCCGCTGTGGGTGGACGAGCGTCGGCTGTTGTCGACACGTGGACATCTCGACGGTCGTGCACACCCACCCCCGTCCGTCCACCTGCTGTCCCCCGGTCCGTCCCGTGCCCGTCCCCAGTTCGTACCCAGGCCCGCGGCCCCGGCGGGCGACGACCGCGCCCCCGACCAGCACAGATCCTGCATCCGTGCAGGTCAGGCGCCCGTCGCGGGAAATCACACGATCCCGGGGATCGGTCGTCGCGCCGGGCACGTCGTGACCGCCCGTGAGCAGTCGGCGTGAGATCTCCCCAACCTGTGCACATTCCTGGGGACAACTCATCGACGAGTCGACCGAGGTCACCGGTACGGGTGACCACCAGGCCGCCGTCCACGCGGGGACGGCGCACGCCCGCGTGCTCACAGGTCTGTGGACAAGTCGGCGCCATCTCCCCCGGAGCGGGGGCCGAGGTCCTGGCCGACGTGCCCAGCGGAGGAGACGTCAGGCCCAGCGCAGCCGGGGACGGCAGGCAGCCGAGCGTGGACCGGTCGCGGGCCCGGAGGGTCCCCGACCGGGACACGGGCAGCGGCTCGAGGCGACTGGGGAGCGGCCGTTGGCCGCGGTGCGGTCCGGAGGACCGCGACGTCACTGGCGCGCGCGGCTCTTGATGCGAGCGGTCAGCTCGGTGACCTGCGTGTACGTCGCCCGGCGCTCGCTCATCAGGTTGGTGATCTTCTTGACCGCGTGCATGACCGTGGTGTGGTCCTTGCCGCCGAAGGAGGCCCCGATCCGCGGCAGGGACAGCTCGGTGAGCTCCCGGCACAGGTACATCGCGATCTGCCGGGCGTTGACCAGCGTGCGGCTGCGGTTGGAGCCCTGCAGCTCCTCCATCGTCACGGAGAAGTACTCCGCCGTGGCGGCCATGATGATCGCGGCGGTGATCTGCGGGCCCTGCTCGTCGCTGATCAGGTCCTTGAGCACCAGCTCGGCCAGCGGCAGGTCGACCTGCTGCTTGTTCAACGACGCGAACGCGGTCACCCGGATCAGCGCGCCCTCGAGCTCGCGGATGTTGGTCTGCACCTTGCTGGCGATGAACTCGAGCACCGCGTCGGGCACCTGCAGTCGCTCGCCGTAGGCCTTCTTCCGCAGGATGGCGATGCGGGTCTCCAGGTCCGGCGCCTGGACGTCGGTGATCAGCCCCCACTCGAACCGGGTGCGCAGCCGGTCCTCCAGCGTCGTCAGCTTCTTCGGCGCGCGGTCGGAGGTGATGACGATCTGCTTGCTGGCGTTGTGCAGCGTGTTGAACGTGTGGAAGAACTCCTCCTGCGTCCGCTCGGCGCGCTCCAGGAACTGGATGTCGTCGATGAGCAGGAAGTCGATGTCCCGGTAACGCCGGCGGAAGTCCTCGGCCCGGCCGGAGTGCACCAGGTTGATGAACTCGTTGGTGAACTCCTCGGTGCTCACGTACCGCACCCGCACGTTGGGGAACATCCGCGCCGCGTAGTGGCCGATCGCGTGCAGCAGGTGGGTCTTGCCCAACCCGGAGTCGCCGTAGATGAACAGCGGGTTGTAGGCGCGGGCCGGCGCCTCGGCCACAGCCACCGCCGCGGCGTGGGCGAAGCGGTTGCTGTTGCCGATGACGAAACTGTCGAAGACGTACTTGGGGTTCAGCCCCGGGTCCTGGGCGCTGCCGGCGGGTGCGCGGCGGTCGCCGAACAGGGGGACGGCGTCGCCGCGGCCGGCGCCGGCACGGCCGTCGGCCCGTCGGCCCCGGCCGGCGGGGGGCGCCACCGCCTCGTCCTCCGGATCGCCGCCGGTGTCCAGGTCGAACGGCAGGACGGCGGCACCGTCGTCGGCGCCGCTGCCACCCCAGTCGCGCGACGCGCGCCCTCCACGGGCGGCGGCACGGCGGGCCGGCGGGCTCCAGTCGGTGGGTGCCCACTCCTCGTCGCGCTCCGCGGCCGGGGGCTCGGGGGCGACCGGCCGCTCCGCGGCGTCGCGCTCCCAGGTCAGCGGCGCGGTCACGTCGGTGCGCACGCCGAAGGCGCTGCGGCCGTCGTCGGTGCGGTCGCGGGTCTCCCGGTCCTCCTCGGCGCGCTGCGCCTCGACGGCCGCCCACGGACGGCGGGTCGGGACCTCCTCGCGCGGCGGTTCCGGCGCGGCCGGGGTGTCCTCCACCTGGACGGCGACGCGGATGTCGCGGCCCAGGTGCTCCGACAGCGCCTCGGCCAGCACCCGGCGCATCCGCGACTCGAGCACGGTCTGGGTGAACTCGTTGGGCGCCGACAGCACCGCGGTGTCCTCGAACACACCCACCGGGCGGGTCAGGTTCAGCATCGCGTTCTGCTGCGGGGACAGGCTCGTCGCCAGCCGCTCGCGGATTTGGTCCCAGACCGTCGCCAGGTCCACCGTGGCATCGGCCATGGCCGTGTCCTCCCCAAACCGTGTGTGCGTCGCCCCTGCCGCGACCGTCCCGCTGCCGGGGCTCCGTCGTCCCCCGGTCAGTCCCCCGTTGTGGACATCCGGACACACGGTGTCCACACCAGTGTCCACAGGCTGTGCACGACCAGTGACGAATTCGGCGGACATCCGATCGGGTGATCGGGCAGAGGCGTCGTCGCTGGTCAGGAGGTCGTACTGAGGGTGGTTCGGAGGGCGCGGTGGTCGGTCGACCCAGCGGGGCGGCCCCTGCGCCGGACTCGGGTGTCCGGTGTGGAGCGACGGCGACGCTAACAGCCTCGTCCACAGCCCGGCAACGACGCCGCCGCCGACCGGCGGTGTGCCCCGGCCCGTCTGGCCCGCGGCGTCCGGCGCGTCGCTGCCCTCCGCCGTCGGCCGTGGTGCAGCCTGACCCGTCGGACGCCGGACCGGGCCCTCCGGCAGGCTGCGATCCTCGGCTATGCTGGTGGGAGTCTGTGGACGGGGAGCCGGTTCCGCCGAGCTCCACCCGTCCCTCCGCGCGTGCCCGCCCACCGGTGGGTGCGCACCGTCGACGTCGTGTAGTGGGAGTACCTCGTGAGCAAGCGCACGTTCCAGCCGAACAACCGCCGCCGGTCCAAGACCCACGGTTTCCGGCTGCGGATGCGCACCCGCGCGGGCCGGGCGATCATCGCCGGCCGTCGGCGCAAGGGGCGCGAGAAGCTCTCCGCCTGAGGTGCTGCCCGCGCAGGCACGCCTGCGCCGGCGTCCGGAGTTCACCGCGGTCGTCCGGTCCGGCAGGCGCGCCGGACGGCCGACCATGGTGCTCCACTACCTCCCCGAACGGCCCGTGACCCCGACCCCCGGCGACTCCGGGACGGCCGGCGGTCCACGGGCCGGCTTCGTCGTGGGCAAGGCCGTGGGCAACTCCGTGGTCCGGCACCGCGTCACCCGGCGGCTGCGCGCGGTGGTCCTGGAGCAGCTGCACCGCCTGCCGCCCTCGGCCGACCTGGTCGTGCGTGCCCGGCCCGAGGCCGCGGCCGCCACCTCGGCGGACCTGCGCCGCGACCTGGCGGCGGGGCTGGACCGGGTCCTCGCCCAGCGGGCCCGCACCTCGTGACCGCCGTCCCCGGCACCTCCGGTCCCGACTCCCCCGCCGAGCGCGGGCGGGTCGGCCGGGCGCTGCTGGCCGCGGTGGGCTTCTACCAGCGGGCGATCAGCCCGGCCCTGCCCCCGCGCTGCCGCTTCGCCCCCACGTGCAGTGCCTACGCCGCCGAGGCGATCGCGGTGCACGGCGCCGGCCGCGGAACCTGGCTGGCGCTGCGGCGGTTGCTCAAGTGCGCGCCCTGGCACCCCGGTGGGTTCGACCCGGTGCCACCGGCGCGCACGGCACCCACCACATCAGACCGAGCTCACCCTCCGGCACCCCGCCGGGCCGCGCAGCAGGAGGCTGGCGTTGCTTGACTGGCTCTACACCGCCATCTCCTGGGTCATGGCCCGGTGGCACGCGCTGTTCTCCACGTTCCTGGACCCGGCCGGCGGCATCACCTGGGCGCTGTCGATCATCTTCCTGGTCGTCACCGTCCGGCTGATCCTCTTCCCGCTGTTCGTCAAGCAGGTCAAGTCGCAGCGGGCGATGCAGGAGATCCAGCCGGAGATCCAGCGGCTGCGGAAGCAGTACGGCAGCGACAAGCAGGGCTTCAGCCAGGCGATGATGGCGCTGCAGAAGGAGCGCGGGGTCAACCCGCTGGCCGGCTGCCTGCCGATCCTGCCGCAGATCCCGGTGTTCCTCTCGCTCTTCCACGTCCTGCGCCGGCTGGCCCCGGGCGCTCCGGGGCTCTACAGCTGGGACGACACCCTCACCGACCAGGCGGCGTCCGCCGACCTGTTCGGGGCGCCGATCTCGTCCTCGTTCACCATGAGCGGGGCGAAGGCGGAGGCGATCCTGGCCCTGCCCGGTGTGGGGCAGCTCAACATCCGCGTCGTCGCGTTCGTGCTCATCGTGATCATGTGCACGACCACCTACGTCACGCAGAAGCAGACGATGAAGCGGTCCGGCCCGGTCGAGGGCCAGGCCGCCACGGTGCAGAAGCTGCTGCTCTACGGCATGCCGATCAGCCTCTTCGTGACCGGCTTCTTCTTCCCGATCGGCGTCCTCCTGTACTGGATGACGAACAACCTGTGGACGCTGGGGCAGCAGTTCTTCATCCTGCGCAAGCTGCCCCCGCCCGGTTCCGATGCCGCCAAGGCCAAGGCCGCCGCCGACAAGCCGGCGATCGACCCGAAGGCCCTCGCGCCCAAGCCCGGTGCCAAGCCGGTGCGGCCGAAGCCCGGCCGGCCCGCGTCGCCCGCGTCGACGGTCGACCCCGCGAACCCCACGGGTGACACGACGCCGGTCGACGGCGTGCAGCCCCCCGGGGCCACGGCCGCCGGCTCCAACGGCCAGCCCCCGGGCGGCGGCAAGGGCACGGGCAGCCGGCCGCGCAGCACCGGCGCGCGGGGCGGGAGCCAGGGCCCGGCCAACCGGGGGAAGCGCAAGCGCCGCTGACACCGCCGGCGTCCGCTGCGGACGCCCGCCGGCCATCGACCACCGGGGAAGCCCGGACGCCTGCACCAACTGGGAGGAATCGCGATGAGCGCCCCGCAGCACCCCACTGACACGGCCGGGACCGCCGCCACGGCGGAGGCCACCTCCGGCGCCGTCCTCAGCCCGGTGCCGGATGCGGCCGCCGGACCGGCCCAGCCCGACCTCCCCGACGAGGGTGCCGAGGGCGCGGACGCGGTGCTCGAGCCCACCGACGACGCGGACACCGACGACGCGGACGACCTGCTCGTCCGCGAGGGTGACGTGGCCGGCGACTACCTCGAGCGGCTGCTGGACATCTTGGACGTCGACGGCGACATCGACCTGGACGTGGAGGGCGACCGGGCCTCCGTCGCGATCGTCGGCGGCGACCTGCGTGACCTCGTCGGGTCCGACGGCGCGGTGCTGGAGGCGCTGCAGGAACTGACCCGCCTGGCCGTGGCCCAGTCGACCGGGGTCCGCAGCCGGCTGATGCTCGACATCGGCGGCTACCGGGCCAAGCGCCGGGCCGACCTCACCTCGCTGGCGGCCGAGACGGCCCGCCGGGTGGCGCAGAGCCGGCAGCCCGAGCGGCTGGCCGCGATGAACCCGTTCGAGCGCAAGGTCGTCCACGACGTCATCGCGGGCATGTCCGGGGTGCGCAGCGAGTCCGAGGGCGAGGAGCCGAACCGCCGGGTCGTCGTCCTGCCCGATCGGTGACCGACGCCGCCACTCCCGACGCCGGCGCCCCAGCGGTCCCGCCGGCCCCTCCCGTCGCGCGATCCGTCTTCGGCGACGGGCTCGCCGACGCCGAGCGCTACGTGGCCCGGCTGGCCACCGACGGCGTCGTCCGCGGCCTGATCGGCCCGCGAGAGGTGCCCCGGCTGTGGGAGCGGCACGTGCTCAACAGTGCCGCGGTGGCCGAGGCCGTCCCCGCGGGCGCCCGGGTGGTGGACGTCGGCAGCGGAGCCGGTCTGCCGGGCATCCCCCTGGCGCTGGCCCGGCCGGACATCGGGCTCACGCTCGTCGAGCCCATGGCGCGGCGGGTGGAGTTCCTCGAGGAGGTCGTCGCCGAGCTCGGCGTCCCGTGGCGGGTGGTCCGCGGCCGGGCCGAGGAGCGCTCCGTGCGGGCGGCCGTCGGCCCGGTCGACGTCGTCACCGCGCGGGCGGTCGCCGCCCTCCCCCGGCTGGTCTCCTGGTGCCGTGGGCTGCTGCGGCCCGGCGCCCAGCTCGTGGCGCTCGTCGGCGCCCGCGCGGTCGCCGAACTGCCGGCGATGGTGCCCCAGCTGGAGTCCGCGGGGATGAGGGAGGTCCACGTGCGGGCTGTCGGTGCCGAGCTCGGCGAGGCTGCCACTACCGTGGTGGTCATGACCCGTGGGCCGCGGTGACCCGTCCGGGCACCTGTTCCACGTGGAACCCGTACAACTCCCCGCTCCCGTTCCACGTGAAACGGATGGGCAGGAAGGACCCGAGATGACCGACCCGGGCCAGCGGCTGCGGGGCGCCCTCGCCGCCGACCAGGCTGGCAGCTCCGGAGCGGACTTCGACAGCCCGATCGCGATGGAGGCGCTGCGCGCCACCCGCGTGCTGCACGCGGCCAACCAGGAGCCGTTCCCGGCCCCCGGCCGGATCCGGGTCATCACCATCGCCAACCAGAAGGGCGGCGTCGGCAAGACCACCTCGTCGGTGAACCTGGGCGTGGCGCTGGCGCTCTACGGGCTGCGGACGCTGGTCATCGACCTCGACCCGCAGGGCAACACCAGCACCGCCCTGGGTGTCGAGCACACCGTGGGGACGCCGTCGGTGTACGACGCCCTGGTCGGGGACAGCTCGCTGTCGGAGGTCGTGCACCCCACGACGGCCAGCCCGCTGCTGCAGTGCGTCCCCGCGACGATCGACCTCGCCGGTGCGGAGATCGAGCTGGTCTCCGTCGTGGCCCGCGAGTACCGGCTGCGCCGGGCTATCGAGGCCTACCTCGAGGTCCTCCCGGTGGAGCAGCGCCCGCACTACGTGCTCATCGACTGCCCGCCGTCACTGGGGCTGCTCACGCTGAACGCGCTGGTGGCCGGCGACGAGGTCCTCATCCCGATCCAGTGCGAGTACTACGCGCTCGAGGGGCTGGGGCAGCTGCTCAACAACATCGACCTCGTCCGCCAGCACCTCAACCCCGGCATCGCGGTCCGGACCATCCTGCTGACGATGTACGACGCCCGGACCAAGCTCGCCGACCAGGTCGCCGAGGAGGTCCGCAACCACTTCGGGGACCTGGTGCTCGACGCGGTGATCCCCCGCAACGTGCGGGTGTCGGAGGCGCCGGGCTACGGGCAGTCGGTGCTCACCTACGACCCGGGCTCGCGCGGCTCGACCAGCTACGTCGAGGCCGCCCGCGAGCTCGCCGAGCGGGGCGTGTCCCTGCCGCCGCTGACCTCGCGCACCGGGCCGGGGACGCCCGCCCCTCCCCCCGCCGCGACGTCCCTGGCCTTCGCCGACACCGACGCGGCCACCGTGCCCGTCCCCCCGTCCCGTCCTGAGGAGTGAGCATGTCCAAGCGTGGTGGCCTCGGCCGGGGGCTCGCGGCGCTGATCCCCACCAGCGCCCCGGTCGAGCAGCCGACGCTGCCCGAGACCGACGGCGGACAGCGGCCGGAGGGCGCCGCGCCCGCCGCCCCGGCGGAGCCCCCCGCCGCTCCCCCGGTGCACCTGCTGCCCCCGGCGGCGGAGGCGGCCGCGACGGTGGCCCGCCAGGTGGAGGAGGCCGTCGGTGTCCCGGGCGCGCAGCTGCGGGAGGTCGCCGTCGCCGACGTCGTCCCCAACCCCAAGCAGCCCCGCCAGGTCTTCGACGACGAGGCGCTGGAGGAGCTCACGCACTCCGTGCGGGAGTTCGGTCTCCTGCAGCCGATCGTCGTGCGCGAGCGCAGCGAGGGCGGCTACGAGCTCATCATGGGCGAGCGCCGGCTGCGGGCCGCGCGCGCGGCCGAGCTGGAGACCGTGCCGGCCATCATCCGGGACACCACGGACGACGCCCTGCTGCGCGACGCCCTGCTGGAGAACATCCACCGGGTCCAGCTGAACCCGCTGGAGGAGGCCGCGGCCTACCAGCAGCTGCTGGAGGAGTTCGGCGCCACCCACGAGGAGCTGGCGCAGCGGATCGGCCGCAGCCGCTCGCAGGTCACCAACACCATCCGGCTGCTCAAGCTGCCGGTGAAGGTGCAGACCCGCGTGGCGGCCGGCGTGATCTCCGCGGGTCACGCCCGCGCGCTGCTCGGGCTGGCCGACGCGCAGGCGCAGGAGGCCCTGGCCACCCGGGTCGTCGCCGAGGGGATGTCGGTGCGGGCCACCGAGGAGGCCGTCGCCCTCGCCGCGGCCGAGGAGCCGGCCGCCAAGCGCCGGACCCGGCGGATCAGCGCTCCCGGTGTGGAGGACCTCGCCGGGCGGCTGTCGGACGCCTTCGAGACCAAGGTCAAGATCCAGATCGGCCGCGCCAAGGGCCGCATCGTCGTCGAGTTCGGGTCGGTCGACGACCTGCAGCGGATCATCAGCCAGATGGCCCCGGACATCAGCGGGCGCCGGACCGAGGACTGACGGGAGGACCGCGAAGGCCGGGTTCCGTCACTGACGGAACCCGGCCTTCGCGGTCTGTGCCTAGCGGGGGGTGGTGGCCCGGCGGCTCAGCAGCTGGGCGAGGACGTCGCCCAGCGAGTGACCGGCCGCCTCGACGGCCATCGGGAACATCGACGTCTCGGTGAGCCCCGGCGAGACGTTCACCTCGAGGAAGTGCACCTGGCCGTCAGGGGTGACGATGGCGTCGGTGCGGGACAGGTCGGCCAGTCCGAGCACCCGGTGCACCTGGACGGCCAGCGCCGCGGCCGTCGCCGCGACCTCGTCGGGGACCCGGGCGGGGGCGTGGTACTCGGTGAGACCCGGGGTGTAGCGGGAGGTGTAGTCGAAGACACCGGACTCGGGGGAGATCTCCACGGCCGGCAGCGCCTCCGGGCCCCGGCCCAGGTCGACCACGGACAGGGCCAGCTCCACGCCCTCGACGAACCGCTCCACCAGCACGGTGTCCCCGTAGGCGAAGCAGCTCACCATGGCGGCGGGCAGGTCCTCGACGCGGGTGACCTTCTGCGCGCCCAGGGCCGACCCTCCCGACGCGGGCTTGACCATCAAGGGCAGGCCCAGGCGGGCGACGATGAGGTCCAGGACCGCGCCGGCACCGAGCTCCCGGAAGGTGCTGTGCGGCAGCGCCACCCAGTCCGGCGTCGTCAGGCCCGCGGACCGGACGACGGACTTGGCGGCGGGCTTGTCCCACGCCAGCCGGCACGCCGCGGCCGGGGAGCCGACGTAGGGGACGCCGGCCAGGTCGAGGACCGCGCGCAGCGCGCCGTCCTCCCCGGTGGCCCCGTGCAGTGCGATGAAGACGGCGTCGGCCGGTGCGGCGGCCAGGCCGGGCAGCAGCTCGGCGTCGGCGTCGCGCAGCTCGGCGTCCACCCCGACGCGGGTCAGCTCCTCCCAGACCTGCGTGCCCGAGGACAGGCTCACCTCGCGCTCGAAGGCCAGGCCGCCCGCCAGCACGACCGCGCGCAGCGGGTGGCGGGACTCCACGGGCTCCGCGGCGGGGGCGGCAGCCGGCTCGCTCATGCGCGTCCGTCCTCGTAGGTGTCGCTGTTGGCGGGGCCGACCACGTTCTCGGCCGTGTGGTTGGGGCGGGCCACGGCGCGGAAGGAGCCGGTGTCCACCGCGCCGAAGGTGGAGTGCAGGTCCAGCTCGGCCTCGATGACCCGGGCCAGCCGGCGGACGCCCTCCCGGATCTGGTCGGGCTCGGGGTAGCAGTACGACAGCCGCATGTACTCCTTGCCCGCGCCGTCGGCGTAGAAGCCGATGCCGGGCACGTAGGCGACGTGCGCGTTGACCGCGCGCGGCTGCATGAGCTTGGCGTCCAGACCGTGCGGCAGCTTCAGCCACACGTAGAAGCCGCCGTCGGGCCGGGTCCAGGTGGTGCCGGCGGGCATCAGCTGCTCGAGGGACTCCAGCGTGGCGTCCCGCCGCTCGCGGTAGAGCTCGACGAAGTGCTTGATCTGCTCGCGCCAGGGCTGGGTGTCCAGGTACCGGGCGACGGCGTACTGGGTGAGCGAGGGCGGGCAGAGCACCTGCGCCTCGGTGGCCAGCACCAGCTTCTCCCGGACGGCCAGCGGCGCGAGCACCCAGCCGACCCGCAGGCCCGGGGAGAAGGTCTTGGAGAACGAGCCGAGGTAGACCACCCGGCGGCTGTCGCGGGCGCGCAGGGCGCGCATCGGGTCGCGGTCGAAGCCGAGCAGCCCGTAGGGGTTGTCCTCGATGACGAGCAGGTCGTAGCGCTCGGCGATCTCCATGACCGCCTCGCGGCGCGGCTCGGAGAGGGTCACGCCGGCCGGGTTGTGGTAGTTCGGCACCGTGTAGAGGAACTTCACCCGGTCGCCGTTGGCCCGGCACTCGATGAGCGCCTGCTCCAGCGCCTCGGGGATCAGCCCGTCGTCGTCCATCGGGACGTGCCGGACCCGCGCCTCGGCGGCCTGGAAGACCCCCAGCGCGCCGACGTAGGACGGCCCCTCGGCGAGGACGACATCACCCGGGTCGCAGAACACCCGGGTGACCAGGTCCAGCCCCTGCTGGGACCCGACGGTGACCACGACCTCGCTGGGCGAGGCGTCGGTGATGCCCTCCAGCGCCATGACGTCGCAGATCCGCTCGCGCAGCCGCGGATCGCCCTGGCCGGAGCCGTACTGCAGCGTCTGCGCGCCCATGCCCGAGACCAGCTCGCCGATCATCGAGCCGACCGCGTCCAGCGGCAGGGCGGTGACCGCCGGCATGCCGCCGGCGAGCGACACGACCTCGGGCCGGCTGACGACGGAGAACAGCGCACGGATCTCGGAGGTCTTCATCCCGTGCGTGCGTGCTGCGTACCGGTCCGCCAGGGGGTCCAGCCGCGGGTGGCGCGGCGCCGGGTGGGGGTTCACACCGGGGCCCGGGGGCGTGCCGGGCGGGAGGGAGGCCACCTGTCGAGTGTAGGGAGCCGCTCCCCCGGGCCCGCCGGGGACACGTCGACTGTGACGGAAGGGTCCGCTGAGGGCGCTCGGCCCGCGCCGACCGAGAGCGCCGGGGTCATGGCCGCGGTGTCGTCCGGGAGGACCGGTGTCACCGCCCTCAGACCCGGGCGGGGAGGACGAACGTGCCGGTGGGCGGGTCGGCCTCGGCAGGCAGGAACAGCCGCTGGACGGCGGCCACCACGGCGCTGGCGACCGTGCTGCGCAGCCGGGCGTCGAGCAGCAGCAGCCGGTCGACCGGGTGGGAGAGGTAGCCGCAGTCGATCCGCACCGCGGGCATCTTCGTCATCCGCAGCAGGTCCCAGGTCTTGGGGTGCGACCCCAGGTCCAGCATGCCGGTGCGCGCGACGATCTCCCGGCGGGCCAGGTTGGCGAACTGCTCCCCGACGGTGGACGACGCCCCCGAGCCGGTGCCGTAGTGGTAGCTGGCCACCCCGCGGGCGTGCTCGGAGGAGTACGCGTCCAGGTGCAGGGAGAGGAACAGGTCGGCGCGGGCGTCGTTGGCGAACCGGGTCCGCTCGGCCGCGGTGGGATTCTGCTCGCGGCCGCGGGTCAGGTACACCGTGGCGCCGGCGGCGGCGAGCTGGCCCTCGATCCGCGAGGCGAGGTCGAGCACCAGGTCGGCCTCGGTCGTCTCGCCCGAGGTGACGCCGGGGTCGGACCCGCCGTGGCCGGGGTCGACGACGATCCGCCGGCCGATCAGGTGGGGACCGCTCTCCACGAAGCTCGCACTCTGCCGCAGCAGCTGCGGCCGGCCGCCGGTGACCTTGCGGCCCAGCTGGCGCAGCGCCCGCAGCGTGGCCGGGCCGCAGGTGCCGTCGGCGGTCAGGCCGTAGTCCCGCTGGAAGGCGCGCAGCCCCGACTCGGTCTCCGCACCGAAGACGCCGTCCACCGGGCCGGCGTCGTAGCCGAGCTCGTGCAGCCGGTCCTGCAGGTTGGTGACGTCGTCCCCGCGGATCGGCCGCTCGGGGTCGTGGTGCAGCAGCCGGTCGCCCAGGGACCAGCGGGCCTCCGACAGTGCGCGGTAGGTCTCCTCCCCCACGCGGCCGTCCACGGTGAGCCCGCGGACCTGCTGGAAGTGCCGGACGGCGAGCTCGGTGGAGGGGTCGTAGACCGCCTGCTCCAGCGGTTCCTCCTCGGCGGCACCGTTCGCGGCGGGCAGCAGCCCCAGCGTGCGCAGGGCGGCGTGCACGTCGGCCACGGCGGGGCCGCGGTCCCCCGGCCCCAGTGGGTGCATGCGGCTGTCGGTTCCCATCGTGCGTCGATTGTCGTCCCCGCACGCCGTCCCGGCCCAGCGGGGGCGCACGGCGGCTCCGCTGGGCCGGGCCCGGGACGCGCCAGGGCCTCCCCGGCACGCGGCCGGGGAGGCCCTGGATCAGGTCGTGCAGCCACGTCCCGGAGGACGGGCCTCGCTCAGATGTAGTCGGCGAGGTCGGAGAGGATCGCGCCCTTCGGCTTGGCCCCGATGATGCTCTTCACCGGCTTGCCGCCCTGGAAGACCGTCATCGTCGGGATCGACATGACCTGGTAGTCACGCGCGATCTGCGGGTTCTCGTCGATGTTGAGCTTCGCGATCGTCAGCTTGTCGCCGTGCTCGGCGGCGATCTCCTCGAGGACCGGAGCGACCATCTTGCACGGGCCGCACCACTCCGCCCAGAAGTCGACGAGCACGGGCTTGTCGCTGCCCAGCACGTCGTCGGCGAAGGTGGCGTCGGTGACCGTCACGGTGTTGCCTGCCATGGTCGTTCTCCTCGTGGTTCGAGTGGCTCGAGTGCTGCCGGGTGCAACCGGCACGGTGGTGCATCTATGCCCGGGTCGGGGCGCCCCGGTGCACGGGCCGGGGTCGGTCGTCAGCGCTCGTGGAACTTCTCGGCCAGGAAGCGCTCGGCGTCGATGGCCGCCGAGGCGCCGGTCCCGGCCGAGGTGATGGCCTGGCGGTAGATGTGGTCCACCACGTCACCGCAGGCGAAGACGCCGTCGATGTTGGTCCTGGTGGTCGGGTGCTCGACCTGGATGTAGCCCTCGTCGTCCAGCTTCAGCTGACCGGCGAACAGCTCGCTGCGGGGGTCGTGGCCGATGGCGACGAACACGCCGGTGACGGGCACCTCCTCGGAGGCCCCGGTCTCGACGTCGGTGAGCCGGACGCCGGAGACGGTGTCCTCGCCGAGCACGTCGCTGACCGTCTTGCCCAGCGCCCAGCGGATCTTCTCGTTGTCCTGCGCGCGCTGCTGCATGATCTTGGAGGCGCGCAGCTCCTGCCGGCGGTGCACGACGGTCACGGTCTTGGCGAAGCGGGTGAGGAAGGTGGCCTCCTCCATCGCGGAGTCACCGCCACCGACGACGACGATGTCCTGGTCGCGGAAGAAGAAGCCGTCGCAGGTCGCGCAGGCGGAGACACCGCGGCCGAGCAGCCGGGCCTCGTTGTCCAGGCCCAGGTACCGGTACTTGGAGCCGGTCGCGACGATGACCGCGTGGGCGCGGTGCACCTCGTCGCCGACCTTGACGATCTTGGGCTCGGCGGTGAGGTCGACCTCGGTGACGTCGCGGGCCACCAGCTCGGCGCCGAAGCGCTCGGCCTGGGTGCGCATGTCGTCCATGAGCTGCGGGCCCTGGATGCCCTCGGCGAAGCCGGGGAAGTTCTCCACCTCGGTGGTGGTCATGAGCGCGCCACCGAACTGGGAGCCCTCGAACACCAGCGGGTGGAGGTTCGCGCGGGCGGCGTAGATCGCGGCGGTGTACCCCGCCGGGCCCGACCCGATGATGATCAGGTCGCGGACGCCGTCGTGCTCCGCCGGCGGGATGGCAGGGTTCCCCTCGGTGGTCAAGGCGGGTCCAGGGGTCGGGTGGTCTGTGGTCACGGGCGGCACAACGAGGATGGTAGGGGCCGAATTCCCCCGTCAGCGGGCCCGCGCTCCCCCCGGACGGAGGGTGTCGCTCACCCCGCGGGGCGCAGCTCCACCTCGGCGACGTCGGCCGAGAAACCGTCCCCCGAGGACACCAGCCCCGTGACCCACACCAGCACGTACCGGGAGGTCACCGGGGCGTCGAAGGTGAGGTCGGTGCTCTCCTCCAGCTCGCCGGAGGCCTGCACCGGGAAGTCGTCGAGCGCACCGTCGGGCGAGCCGCCGGTGCGGACCTCGACGGTGGCACCGGGCGTGTTGGTGGTGAGCGTGACCCCCGCCAGGGCCTGCTCCGAGCCGAGGTCGTAGACGACGCCGACGCCGTCCTTGAGGTTGCCGAAGTCGGCCGAGCCCCGGTACTCCAGGGTCGACCACGCGGTGGCCGGGTCGCCGTCGTAGGAGAGCGGGACGTCGTCGGTGTTCTCTGGCTCGCCGTCCCCGAACGGGTCGAACACCGTCGCGGAGCTGATGGTGGCGGCCGTGGTGTCCTCGGCCGGCGCCTCCTCCGCGGCCGGGGCGGTGCCGGCGGGAGAGGGCGCCGACGGGCTGTCGGTCTCGCCCACGGAGCCGGCGACCGACAGCACGCTGGAGCCGAACCACCAGGCGAGCGCGACCACGACGGCGAGGGTGACGACCACCAGGCCGCCGACCAGCAGCCGACGGCGCCCGGGCCGCGGCTCGTCGTCGGCCAGGGCCTCGTCCGCGGGCTCGTCGTCGTCGTCCACCCCGAACCCGCCCGACAGCGGGAACAGGTCCTCGTCGGCGTCGTCGGCGGGCGGGCCGGGCACCGGCGGGCGGCCCGAGGGGTCCAGGCGGCGGGCGCCGGAGCGCGAGGCGTCCATCGTCGGCGCCGGGTCGACCGCGACGTCGTCCTCGTCCCGGCGCTCGCGCAGGCGGCGCAGCCAGCCGCTGTCGGTCTCGTCGGGACCGCGCAGCGGCTCCGACGGGTGCGTGCCGCGCGGCCGCTCGGCCAGCAGCGAGGCCATCGCCGCGACGCTGGACAGGCCGGCGCCGGGTTCGGTGGACCGGGCGCGGCGGACCAGCGCGGCGAGGTCGGGGGCCATCGCGGGGGTCCGGCCGGGGACGACGGTGTCACCGGAGCGGCTTCCGGTGAGGCAGTACTCCAGCAGCTCGCCGAGCGCGGTGATGTCGCCCTGCATGGTGCCGCTGGCAGCGGGGACCGCCCGCAGGCCGACCAGTCCGTTGGGCCGCAGGACGACGGTGTCCGGGGTGATGCCGCCGACGGCGAGCCCGACGCGGTGGGCCTCGGCGACCCCCTCGGCCAGCCGCCGCAGCACGGTGCGGACCTCGCGGTCGGGCATCGGGCCCTCGGCGAGGCGCTCACCGAGGGTCTGTCCCTCGATCCACTCGTTGACGACGTAGGCGGCGCTGTCGTTGCCCGACCCGCTGCCCTCCGCGGCGTCGTAGACCATCGCCAGTGCGGGGGTCGCCAGGCCGCCGGCGGTGAGCGCGCGGGTGATCCACTCGCGGGCCGCCTGGCCGCCGGGGGCGTGCACCCGGATGGCGACGTCGCGGTTGAGGATGCGGTCCTTGGCACGCCAGCAGCGGATGACGCCGGTGGCGGTGGTCTCGGGGGCGCCGACCTCGTCGAGGGGGCGGTAGCGGTCGGGGAGGCCGGTGGCCGTGGACGTCATCGACGCGGCCGACCCCCTGTTCGCTCCGGGCCGGTGGCTCGGGTGCCCCGGCGGTGGCGCCGCCGCGCTGCTCACCCGCGCCCCAGCCGGGCCCTGACGGCTGCCAGGGGCTCACGGGTCTCCGGAACTCGAGCGAGCACGATCCCTACCAGAGCCGCGACGCCGATCACCACGGTACCGATCAGCAGGGTGCCGAGCGAGCCCCCCACCGACGTCCCCAGAGCGTCGTCGGTCACGCGGACGACGACCCACCCGACCAGCGCCGCCACGGCCGACGCGGCGGCGACCCGCAGGACCGTCCCCAGCGTGCCGGCAGCGCCCAGCCCGCCCAGCCGCCGGCTCAGCGCGACGTGCCCGAGCACCCAGCCGGCCACGTACGTGACGCTGGTGACCAGCATCAGCCCGGCCACCACGTGCTCCGGGTCGACGACGACGGGGACCAGCAGCAGGAGCGGCACCCGGACGGCGACCATCCCGAGCTGGAGCAGCGTCGGCGTCCGGGCGTCCTTCATCGCGTAGAACACCCGCAGCTGCAGCAGGGTCACCGCCATCGGCAGCAGCCCGAACGCGCCGACGGCGAGGGCCACGCCGATGGCCCGCGCGTCCTCGACGCTGGTGTTGCCGCGGGCGAAGGCGACGGTGGCCAGGGCCGGGCCGAGCACGGTCAGCGCCGCGGCCACCGGTAGCAGGCCCAGCGCGGAGAGGCGGGTGCCCAGGGAGAGGTCCTGCACCACGCCCGGGACGTCGGAGCGGGCGGCGGCACGGCTCATCCGCGGCAGGAGCGCGGTGAGCAGGGCGACACCGATGATCCCGTAGGGCATCTGGAACAGCAGGCTCGCGATCGCGAAGGCGCTCGAACCGAGGCCGTCCTCGCGGCCGGCCTCGTTGGCGACCCGGGTGGCGACGACGACACCGATCTGGCTGATCGCCACGTAGCCGATCACCCACAGCCCCAGGCCGCCCACCTCCCGCAGGCCGGTCTGCCGCAGGTTCCACCGGGGACGCAGCGGGACGCCGGCCCGGCGCAGCAGCGGCAGCAGCACGAGTGCCTGCAGCGCGATGCCCAGCGTCGTGCCGACGGCGAGCAGCCAGACCTGGCCGTCGGTGATGGTGACCGGGGTGAGCTCGCCCGGCCCGCTCCCGGCGACGAACAGCAGGCCGGTGGCGATCACGACCACGTTGTTGAGCACCGGCGCCCAGGCCGGCGGCCCGAACACCCCGCGGGCGTTGAGGATGGCCTGGGCGAGCGCTCCCAGCCCGTAGAACACGATCTCCAGCAGCAGGATCCGCGCCAGCCAGTTGGCCAGCCGCACCTGCTCCGGGTCGCCGTGGATCCCGTAGAGCGAGGTCAGCAGCGGAGCGGCCGCGATGGCCACCGCCGTCACCCCGAGCAGGCCGACCAGCGCGACGGTGGACAGCCGCTGCGCGTAGCGGACGCCGCCGTCGGCGTCGCGCTCCTGGGCGTGCACGAGCAGCGGCACGACCACCGAGGTCAGGACGCCGCCCAGAAGCAGCTCATAGACGATGTTGGGCAGCGTGTTGGCGGTGTTGTAGGCGTCGTTGACCAGACCCACGCCCAGCGCCGCCGCCAGCACCATGGTGCGCAGCAGGCCGGTCACCCGGGAGACCAGCGTCGCGACCGCCATCGTGCCCGCGGCGCGCAGGATGCCGCGGCTGGCACCCGGCGCGCCCTCGCGGGCCTCGACCTCCTCGTCGGTCTCGTCGACCCGGCGGGGCACCGCCGGCAGCACCGGGATGAGCTGGGTGTCGTCGGGACCGGGGACGAACCGGCCGCGGGGCCGCGGCGGCGGGACCGGCGGCAGCGGCCGCGACCGCCCGGGGGGTCGGACGGTGGGCCGTGACGCGGCGGGCCGGGCCTGCTCCGGCACGCGCGGACCGTCGGCCGGCACCGCCCGGGGCACCTGGGGGTAGGGCGGCGGGGGCAGCGGCAGCGCGGGCGTGGCCGGGCCGGGCACGGGCGGCGGGCCGGCGGCCGGTGGTGCGGCGGCCGGCGGTGCGGCGGCCGGCGGTGCGGCGGCCGGCGGGGTCCCCCGGTCGCGGGTGGTCCCCCCGAACGGGGCCTCCCGGTGGGGCGGGGCCTCCCGGTCGCGGGCCGCCTCCCCGTCTCGGGTCGTCTCCCGGTCGGCGAGGCCGCGGTCGGGCGGGGGGACCGGAGGCAGGGGGATCCGGCGCTGCTGCTCGCCGACGGGACGGTCGGTGCTCACACGGGGCTCCGCGTCGGTGGCAGCGGCACGGGGGCAGCGGCGTCCTGCGGCGTCCCGCGGCGGCGGCGCAGCAGGAACAGCACCAGGCGGCGCAGGAACAGCAGCCCCAGGAGGGCGGCCGCGCCGATGGTGATCAGCAGCGAGATCGACCCGTAGGCGGTGCTCTTGACCTGCAGCTCCACCGGCTCACCGAGCGGCCCGCCGTCCGGCGTGGTCAGCGTGGCGACGACGCTGAAGCGGCCGGACTGGCGCACCTCGGCGGGCACCTGCAGCGTCGTCCGCTGCTCGGGGGCGAGCACCTGCGCGCCGACGTCGCCCACGGTGAGGGCGCTGCCGCGGGTCTGCACCTGCAGCTGCACGCGCACGGCGAAGGGCAGGTCGTTGCGCACGGTGAGCACCAGCGGGGCGTCGCTGGAGGCGAGGCTGTAGGTGCCGTCGGCCGGGGAGAGCAGGGTGACCTGCCCGCGCAGCCCGGACAGGGTCGAGCGGAGGTCGGTGGCGGCCGCGCCGAAGGCCTCCGGGTCGTCCCGCCACGCCGCGGACGTGGTCCGCGACACGGCGGCGTCGTAGGGGGCCATCGCCGCGCCGACGTCCTCGACGACGGCGCCGGCCAGGTCGTCGCGGATGTCCACCGCGGCGGCGACCTCGGCCAGGCCCCCGGCGGCCAGGCCGCCCGGCTCGGCCGGCGGGACCAGCTCACCGGTCGCCGCGACCGGCCCGTCGTCGAGCTGGGACACCGTCGCCGGGCGCAGCCACGGCAGCTGCGCCGCGGCGGCGATGATCGAGCTCATGCCCGCCGGGTCGACGTCGACCTCGCGCGGCGGCGCGACCAGCACGGTCTGGCCGGCGCCCGGGTCCCCGCCGGTGCGCAGGCCCAGCAGGGCCAGCTCGGCGAGGTAGCGCTGCTCGGCGACGCGGGTGCCCCCGGGTGAGCTCGCGGCCGCGCCGACGAGCCCGCTGAGCCCGCTGTCGGCGACCAGCGCGTCGACCGCGCCGTCCTCGGCCGGCACCGTCGTCCGGGCCGCCGCGCCGGCGCCGTCCAGGCCGAGCGCCGCGGACCCCTGCGACAGTCCGCTGGGCGAGAGCACCACCTCGTCGACACCCCCGGCGCGGAGGGTGGCGAGGGTGTCGGCACGCAGCGAGCCGCCGACCGCCCAGGCCAGGTCGGTGCGGGGCTCGACCCCCAGGGCCTCGCGGAGCACCTCCGCGCCGGCGCCGGTGGTGGCGTCCTCGTCCTCCTCCGCCGCGGGGCCGGTGGCCTCGGTGGTCTCCGCCGTGGGGGTGGGGGCGTCGGGGTCGTCCCGGGCGGTGCCGTCCGGCGTCCCGGGGAGGCTGCGGGTGACGACGTCGCCCAGTCCGGCCGCGGTGAGGGCGTCGGCGTCGACGTCGCCGTAGGGCAGCGCGACCACCGGGTGGTCGGCGGCGAGCGCCCGCAGCCGGTCGAGGAACGCCGCGGCGTCCTCCGTGCCCTCCCCGGCGTCCTCCTGACCGGCCACGTCGTAGGGGCCGCCGGCCATCAGCTCGAGCTCCTCGACCAGGGCGGGGTCCACGGCGAGGGTCACCCGCACCACCGGTGCCGGTGCGCTCCCCTCCGCGGCCGCGGACTCGGGCAGGCGCTCGACGGCCGCCAGCGCCCGGTCCAGCCGGCCCCCGGAGGCCACCTCCTCGGCCAGGCCGTCATCGGTGAACCGGCCGGCGGCGTCGCGATGCGTGCGCTCCACCAGGGGCCACAGCCACGCGACGCCGACCGGGGCCGCCGGCTGCGCCGGGGGCTGCACGAGGAACGTCGACACCTCACCCACGCGCCGGCGCTCCCCGTCGGCGGTCGCGCCGTTGAGGTTGAGCAGCACCGGGTAGACGCCGTCCCGGTCGATGCCCAGCTCGCCGGTGTTCGTGGTGAGGCCGAACGACAGCGACTCCCCGGGCTCGAGCTCCCCCGGCACCTCCTGGAAGGGCGTGGCGACGGCGACCGCCGGGTCGCTCTCGGTGTCTGCTGCCTGCAGCTGGCCGCGGGTGGCGAGCAGTTCCCCGCGCTGCAGCCGGACGTCGAGGTCGGTCAGCGTCTCGGTGCCGGTGTTGGTGAGCGTCCCGGTGATGGTGACCGTCGCGCCGGCCACGAGGGTGCGCGGCTCGAGGCGGGTGACGTCGACCTGGACCGGGCGGGCGGGGTCGCTGACGTCGTCCTCGGCCGCCGGCTCCGGTTCGCCCGGGGCGGCTCCGGCGGTCGGGACGGCGAGCCCGAGCAGCGGTGCGGTGAGCAGCGTGGCGAGGGTGGCGCACACCGTCGTCCGGCGGGCGCGGGCTCTCGCGCGACCGGGGCTGCCGGACCGGCCGCCGGCGCTCCCGGCAGCCGTCCGGGTCACGTCAGCTCCCCGCCGGCGCCGGTCCATCCGGGAGCGTGGCCCGTGCGGGTGGCCTCCCAGCCGGTCACGCGCTGTCGGCGAGGAGCGCGGGTGCCCGTTCGACCAGGGCCCGCTCGTCGGCGTAGGCGAGCCGCTCGCTCAGCTCGTCGAGAGGCACCCAGGCGACCTCGGTCACCTCGATGTCGGCGTCGGACAGGGCCCCACCGATGGCGCGGAGCAGGAAGTGGTGCACGGTCTTGTGCACGCGCCGGCCGTCGGCGACGAACCAGAAGTCGATGATCCCCAGCGGGGCGACGACCTCACCGATGATGCCGGTCTCCTCGGCGACCTCCCGGACGGCGGTGTCCTCCGGGGTCTCGCCCTCCTCGATGTGCCCCTTGGGCAGGGACCAGAGCAGCCGGCCGCGGCGGTCGGTGCGCCCGATGAGGGCGGCACGCGGCCCCGTGATGGGGTCGTCGGCCACCACCAGGCCCCCGGCGGAGGTCTCGTCCACCCGCCGCAACCGGCGGCCGGGGCGCCCTCGCCCGCCCGTCCCAGCCATGTCAGGAGGGTAGCGCGCGTCGGGCGACGACTCAGGGAGCATCGCAGCGGGGAGCGAGCGACCGCGGCCGCACCGCAGGGGGTCCTCCCCCGGTGCGCGGAGCCGGACGGGTGCCGGTCGGGCGCGCCACTACGCTGGATCGTCGTGTCCGGTCAGCCCTCGAGTCCTGGTGACGATGCCGTTCCCCCCGCCGTGCAGGAGACGGTGCGCGCGCTCGTCGACGTCTCGCCCGTCCTGACCCGGCTCGGGCAGCGGTTCACCGACGCCGGGTTCGAGATCCACCTCGTCGGTGGCTCGGTGCGCGACGCGCTGCTGGCGGCCGGGTCGGGCGCCGCGCGCGTGCCCGGCGACCTGGACCTCACCACCGATGCCCGGCCGGTCGAGGTGCTGCGGCTGCTCCGCGGGTTCGCCAGTTCCACGTGGAACACCGGCATCGCCTTCGGCACCGTCGGGGCCGAGGTGGACGGCGTCCGGCTGGAGATCACGACCTTCCGCGCCGACCGCTACGACCGGGAGTCACGCAACCCCGAGGTGGCCTGGGGGGACTCGCTCGTCGACGACCTGGCCCGGCGCGACTTCACCGTCAACGCGATGGCGGTCTCGCTCGGTCCCGACCGCACCGTCACCGACCCCCATGGCGGGCTCGGCGACCTGCTGGCGAAGCGGCTGCGGACCCCCGGGGCGGCCGCCGACTCCTTCGCCGACGACCCGCTGCGGATGCTGCGCGCGGTGCGCTTCGTCGCCCAGCTGGAGCTGACGCCGTCCGAGGACGTGGTCGAGGCGATGACGGCGATGTCCGGCGAGCTGGCCCGGATCACGCCGGAGCGGGTGCAGGTGGAGCTGTCCAAGACCCTGCTGCAGGACCGTCCCCGCGCGGCGCTGGAGCTGTTCGTGTCGACCGGGCTGGCCGACGTCGTCCTGCCCGAGCTGCCCGCGCTGCGGATGGAGATCGACGAGCACCACCAGCACAAGGACGTCTACACCCACTCGCTCACCGTGCTCGACCAGGCGATCGCGCTGGAGAAGGCCGATCCGGACGCCGAGTCGCCGGACCTCGTGCTGCGGCTGGCCGCGCTGCTGCACGACGTCGGCAAGCCGGCCACCCGGCGGCACGAGCCGCGGGGGCGGGTCTCCTTCCACCACCACGAGGTGGTCGGCGCGAAGCTGGTGCGCAAGCGGCTGACCGCGCTGCGCTACCCGAAGGACGTCGTGGAGGCGGTCGCCCGGCTGACCTTCCTGCACCTGCGGTTCCACGGCTACGGCCGCGGCGAGTGGACCGACTCCGCGGTCCGCCGGTACGTCACCGACGCCGGCGACCTGCTGCCGCGGCTGCACAAGCTCGTGCGCTCCGACAGCACGACCCGCAACAAGCGCCGGGCGGCGGCGCTGTCGGCCACGTACGACTCGCTGGAGCGGCGGATCGCCGAGCTCTCGGCGGCGGAGGACCTCGCCCGCGTGCGCCCCGACCTCGACGGGAACGCGATCATGGCGATCCTGGGCATCCCGCCGGGCCGGGAGGTCGGCGAGGCGTGGACGTTCCTCAAGGACCTGCGGCTGGAGCGCGGCCCGCTGGAACCCGAGGAGGCCGAGGCCGAGCTCCGCGCCTGGTGGGCCGCCCGGCACTGACGGCCCGTCACGCAGCGGCGGCGGAGTACCACGGAGTGGGAGGTGCGCCCCTCCCACTCCCCTGCGGAGCCGCGCCTGTGGACAGTCGTCGGAGCAGGTGTGGCGTCGGTCAGGGTCGGGTCATGCGCTCGGACCGGACCACGGTGGCTCACCGTCGCCAGCTCGCCGTCCTGGGCGTGGGCGAGGACCGCATCCGCAGGGCCATCCGGTCCGGCAGGTGGCAGGAACCGGTCCCCGGGGTCGTCGTCCTGCACTCCGGGGCGCTCACCCGGCGGGAGAGGTACCTCGCGGGGCTGGCGTGGGCAGGACCCGACGGCTGCCTCTCCCACTCGAGTGCTCGCGCTCGGAGCAGGACGCGTGTGCCGCTGAGATCTGGGCGGCACTCTGCAGTCGAGCGCAGTGAGAGCGCAGCAAACCGCGCCGTGGCACTCCGCTCCGCTCCACCCCGCTCCGCTAGCGCGACGAGGCGCGGGCGTGGGCCACCGCGGTGAGCGCGTAGGCGGCGCCCACGCCCAGCACCAGCGGGACGGAGACCCCCGAGGCGGGCAGCAGGAACGCCGCGACGAGCAGCGCCACCACGTAGCTGACGTTGACCAGCATGTCGTAGACCGAGAACACCCGGCCGCGGACGTCGTCGGCCACCGTCTCCTGCAGCGTGCTGTCCACGCAGATCTTCACCGCCTGGCCGCCGAAGCCGAGCGCGAGGCCGGCCAACGCCACCGTCGGCGCCAGGAAGGGCAGGCCCAGCGCCACCATCACCGGCCCGAGGACGGCGAGCACCAGGGTGACCCAGCGCGCCCGGCCCAGGCGCCGCACGGCCGGCGGGGTCCCCACGGCCGCCAGCAGGGTGCCGACCGCCCCTGCCGCGACCACCACGCCGAGGCCGGCCAGCCCGCCGGGGACGGGTCCCCACGGGGCGAGCGTGTTGCGGAACAGCAGCAGCGTCATCAGCGTGACCAGCCCGAAGCAGAGCCGGTGCACCGTGATGACCGCCAGCGCGGTGGCGGCCGGCCGGATCGACCAGGCGTACCGCGCGCCGGCGAGCATCCCGGCGCCGACCGCGCGCAGGGACGACCGGGACCCCGCGTCCGGGCCGAGCGAGCCCCGCCCGAGGCCCGCCACCGCCAGCGCCGAGAGCAGGTACGGGAGGGCCGCGCCCGCCGTCATGACCGCGTAGGTGCCGTCCCCGGCGCTCCCCAGCGGCAGCAGGGCGACCGCGACCGCCCCGCCGACGACCGTGGCCACCGAGCCGGCCGTCGTCGACACCGCGTTGGCCGGCACCAGGGACGGCGGGTCGGTGGTGTGCGGCAGCGCCGCGGACAGCGCGGCGAGGACGAACCGGTTGACCGAGAACACCGCCAGCCCGGTCAGGAGGTACGGCGCCCCGGCGACCCCGCCCCACACCAGCGCTGCGAGGAGGGCGACCAGGCCGGCCCGCAGGAGGCCGCACCCCAGCAGGACCTGCCGGCGGCTCCACCGGTCCAGCAGGACGCCGGCGAACGGGCCGACGAGGGAGTAGGGCAGCAGCAGGACGGCGAACCCCGCGGCGACGTCGAGCGGGTCGGCCGCGCGCTGCGGGTTGAACAGCACCGTGCCGGCGAGGGCGGCCTGGAGCACGCCGTCCCCGGCCTGCGAGGCGAGCCGCGTGGCGAGGAGCCGGCGGAAGTCCGGCCGCACCAGGAGGGAGCGAACGGTGGTCGCCGCCTGCCGCACGCCGTCACCCTACGGTGGCCGTCCCCTGCCTCTGGGTGGACGACGGGCCGAAGGTCCCCACCGGGGCGCCCTCGCCCGCCGCGGGCCCGCCGGGTGGGGCACACTGGAACCCGATGACTCCCCCGCCGCCGAACGAACCCGAGCCCGGGCCGCCTGGCCGCCCGGCCACGGGACGTCGGCGTCCGGAAGCGGTGCCCGCCCTGTCGATCGGCAGCCTCGACGACGTCCGTCCCGGCTCGTTGCTCGTCGCGATGCCACTGCTGACCGACCCGACGTTCGCGGGCACGGTCGTCTTCGTCCTCGACCACAGCGACACCGGCACGCTGGGCGTCGTCCTGGGCCGGCCGAGCCAGGTCGAGATCCGCGACGTGCTGCCCGGCTGGTGCGACCTCGCCGTCGACCCGGGCGTGTTCCACGTGGGCGGTCCGTGCGAGACCGACACCGCGCTGTGCCTGGCGGTGTGCCCGGGCGCCGAGCCCGACGCCGACAGCGGCCTGCGCCGGGTCGCCGGCGACGTCCACCTCGTCGACCTCGACGCCGACCCCGACGTGCTCGACCCCCGGGTCCGCGGGCTGCGGGTGTTCGCCGGCTACGCGGGCTGGTCACCGGGCCAGCTGGCGGGCGAGATCGCCGAGGGCGCGTGGGCCTGCGTGGCCGGCCGCCCCGAGGACGTGCTCAGCCCACTGGCCGGCCCGGAGCTGTGGCGCCGGGTCATGGGGCGCCAGACCGGGCGCCTGGCGGTGCTGTCCACCGCGCCGGCCGACCCGTCGGTCAACTGAAGGTCACGATCCGCCGCACACGGGCAGCGCGGTCGACCCGGATCTGGTAGGAAGAGGACTGGGAGGGGCGGTCTGGGGAAGAGGCCGCCCCTCCCGCACGTCCAGGGTCGGCCCGTCCTCCTCTACAGCCCGACGGCCGCCGCGACCTCCGGGTGCTCCTCCCCGTCGACGGTCTGGGACTCCTCCGGCGGGGTGATCGTCCGCTCGCCGTGGTCGGACAGGGTCACCGTCACCTCGAGGTCCTGGTCGGGCAGTCGGGTGGCGAACTGCACCAGCAGGTCGCTGGAGCTGTCCACCGCCACCGACCAGCCGGAGTCGGAGGCGTAGACCGCGGTCAGCTCGCCGTCCACCGAGCGCTCGCCCTGCCAGGAGTAGTCCGCGCTGCGGAAGGCGCCGGCGTCGTCGGGCTCCTCGGCGGCGAGGTTGAGCACCAGCCGGACCAGGACGTCGGTGAGTGGCTGCTCCTCGCCGGTCGCCAGCGGCCGGGTCACGTAGGAGGCCTCCGGCAGCCCCGCCTCCGCCAGGGAGTCGGCCAGCCCGGGGACGTCGCCGAACCACAGCGTCTCGGACGTGAAGAACAGCGTCCGGGCCGCGTCGGGCCGGTCGCCGCCGAAGGTGGTCACCGCCTGTGCGCGACCCACCTGCCCGGGGAAGTCGACCTCGCCGGTGAGGGTGAGGACGGTGTCCTCGCCGTAGGGGGCGGTCACCACGAAGTCCGCGCCGCCCTGCTCGCTGTTGCGCGCTAGCAGCGTGGCGAGGACGCCGGCCTCCTCGGGCGTCACCGGGTCACCGGTCCGCCGCTCCCCGTCGTCGGCCGAGCAGCCGGTCAGCAGCGCGAGCACCAGCCCCAGGACCGGGACGAGGGGACGGCGGCGCGGCGGCATGGCGCCCAGGGTAGGCAGCGGTGCAGGTCGCGGCCGGGTTCCACGCGGAACGCGACAGGGCCCGCCCCCCGCATGCGGGGAGCGGGCCCTGCCGACCCCGTCCAGGGGGACGGGGTCCCACCCTCAGCGCTCGACGTCGCCCCGGATGAACGCCTCGACGGCGTCGCGCGCCTCGCTGTCGCTGTACTGCACCGGCGGGCTCTTCATGAAGTAGGAGGACGCCGAGAGGATCGGTCCGCCGATGCCCCGGTCCTTGGCGATCTTCGCGGCCCGGACGGCGTCGATGATGATGCCGGCGGAGTTCGGGGAGTCCCAGACCTCGAGCTTGTACTCCAGGTTCAGCGGGACGTCGCCGAACGCGCGGCCCTCGAGGCGCACGTAGGCCCACTTGCGGTCCGACAGCCACGGCACGTGGTCCGACGGGCCGATGTGCACGTTGCCCTGGCCCATGTCGCGGTCGACCTGGCTGGTCACCGACTGGGTCTTGGAGATCTTCTTGGACTCCAGCCGCTCGCGCTCGAGCATGTTCTTGAAGTCCATGTTGCCGCCGACGTTGAGCTGCATCGTGCGGTCCAGCTGCACGCCGCGGTCCTCGAAGAGCTTGGCCAGCACGCGGTGGGTGATGGTGGCGCCCACCTGGCTCTTGATGTCGTCACCGACGATCGGCACCCCGGCGGCGGTGAACTTGTCCGCCCACTCCTTCGTGCCCGCGATGAACACCGGCAGCGCGTTGACGAAGGCCACGCCGGCGTCGAGCGCGCACTGGGCGTAGAACTCGGCGGCCTGCTGCGAGCCGACCGGCAGGTAGCAGACGAGCACGTCGGCCTGCGCCTCGCGCAGCGCGGCGACGACGTCCACCGGCTGCTCGTCGGACTCGTCGATCGTCTCGCGGTAGTACTTGCCGAGGCCGTCGAGGGTCGTGCCCCGCTGCACCGGCACGCCCAGCGGCGGGACGTCGCAGATCTTGATGGTGTTGTTCTCGCTGGCGACGATGGCCTCGGACAGGTCGCGACCGACCTTCTTGGCGTCGACGTCGAACGCTGCGACAAACTCCACGTCGGACACGTGGTACTCGCCGAAGCGCACGTGCATCAGGCCCGGCACGGACGTGGTCTCGTCGGCGTCCCGGTAGTAGTGCACGCCCTGCACCAGCGAGGCGGCGCAGTTGCCGACGCCGACGATGGCGACCTTGACAGATCCCATGGAGATCTCCTTGTTCTCGGACCGGTGTGCGGTCGTGGCTTCGGACCGCGGGCGGTCCTGTCGGGGAACGGGGGCCGGGGGGTTCCCCGCGGGGGTCATCCGGAGTGGGGCGGCACCGGCCCCGCGGGCGGGCCGACGTCCCCGTTCTCGACGCCGTCGGTTCGACGCCGTTCGCTGTCGGTGCGCTCCTTGTCGATCAGCTCCGCGAGCCAGCGGACCTCCCGGTCCACCGACTCCAGGCCGTGGCGCTGGAGCTCGAGCGTGTAGTGGTCGAGGCGTTCGCGGGTCCGGCTGAGCGAGGCCCGCAACCCCTCCCGCTGCCGCTCCACCGTGCGGCGACGGCCCTCGAGGATCCGCAGCCGCACGTCCGCGGCGGTGTGTCGGAAGAACGCCAGGCGGACGCCGAAGAGCCCGCCGTCGTCGTACGCCTCCGGGCCGGACTGGCTGACCAGCTCGTGGAAGCGCTCCTTCCCCTCCGCGGTGATCGTGTAGACGACCTTCCCGCGCCGGCCGGTGAGCGGCGGTGCGTCGGCCGGCAGCAGTGCACGGGGCTCCGGGTCCTCGGTGGTGACGTACCCGGCGGCGTGCAGCCGCTTGAGCGCGGGGTACAACGACCCGTACGAGATGCTGCGCAGCCCCCCGAGCACCTGCGCGAGCTGTTTGCGCAGCTCGTAGCCGTGCATCGGGTGCTGGTGCAGCAGGCCCAGGATGGCGAACTCGAGCACGTCGCCTCCCCTTCGCCCCGCGGTTCGATGTATCGGGACGATACATCGACAGGTGAACGCCACCACAACGGGAGGTGGCGGACCGGGGGGCGCCGACGCCCGAGCGGGCGTCGGTCAGCGCGTGATCTGACGTCCGCCGTCGTCCCCGGTGCGTACATTGGCGCCGTGCCCGGACGTCGATCCGTCGTGGACTACTCGCTGCAGCGGCGAGCCGTCCTCGCCGACGTGTACGCCGGACGCACGGGGCTCTTCGAGGTCTGCGACGCCAGTCCGTACCTCTCCCGCGCGGCCAGGTACCACGGCGAGGCGACCGACCTCGCCTGCCCGGTGTGCCGCAAGGACCGCCTGGTCCTGGTGAGCTACGTCTACGGGGAGCACCTCGGGCCGACGGCGGGTCAGGCCAAGACGCAGGCCGAGCTCGCCCGCATGGACGCCGCCCAGGAGGAGTTCACCGTCTACGCCGTCCAGGTGTGCCGGAGCTGCGGCTGGAACCACCTGGACTGCTCCTACCTCCTGGGCGCCGAGCCCGAGCCGGGGCGCACGCCGCGCCGCACACGACGGCGGGCTGCGACGGAGTAGTCGCGCCGCCGGGGAACAAACCCGCCCCGGTGGACCCTTCCGTACCACAGGACCGCTGTGGGACGGCGATGTCGCGGGTCCTCCCCCGTTCTCACAGCTGAAGACGACACCCTGGGTGTGGGACGCCTGTGTCCCGTGTCCACCAACGAGTCAGAGAGGGGCCCCTTCGTGCCTCCCCACGACGAGACCTCCCCGGTCGGGCCGCCAGGCGGCTCGGACCGCCGGCCGCCGCCCGGCCGCACCGGTGGCGGCAGCGGCGGCAGCCGGCGTCCGCCGGCCGGCCGCGGAGGCCGGACGACGGCGTCACGCAGCGGTGCCCCCGCCACCCGCGGCACGCGTCCCGCCGCGAAGGGCTCTGCCGCCAAGGCGGCGCGGACGACGAAGCAGAAGCGCCGCCGCCGGCTGAAGATCGCCGGCGCGACCCTCGCCGGGCTGCTGGCGCTGCTCTGCGTCTTCGTCGGCGTCGTGTACGCCACCACCGAGGTCCCCGACCCGAGCTCGGTGCAGAACGCGCAGACCACCGTCGTCTACTACGCCGACGGCACCACCGAGATGGCCCGGCTGGGCGTGGACGGCGGCAACCGCACCAACGTGCGCCTCGACCAGGTCTCCAAGCCGGCGCAGGACGCGATCCTGGCGGCGGAGAACCGCAGCTTCTACACCGACCCCGGGATCTCCTTCACCGGCATCGTCCGGGCCGCCTGGAACAACCTCACGGGCGGTTCGACGCAGGGCGGGTCGACGATCACCCAGCAGTACGTCAAGAACGCCTTCCTGACGCAGGACCAGACGTTCAGCCGCAAGTTCCAGGAGCTCTTCCTCGCCATCAAGTTGGACAACAACTACGACAAGGAGGAGATCCTCGAGAACTACCTGAACACCATCTACTTCGGGCGCAACGCCTACGGCATCGAGGCCGCCGCGAACACCTACTTCGGGGTGCCCGCCGCCGAGCTCACCCCGCAGCAGGGCGCCGTCCTCGCCGTCCTGGTCCGCAGCCCCAGCAACAACGACCCCGCGGTCAACCCGGAGGGCGCGCTGCAGCGCTGGAACCTGGTGCTCGACGCGATGGTCGAGGAGGGCTGGCTCTCCCAGGCCGACCGGGACGCCTCGGTCTACCCGCCGGTGCTGCCCAAGTCCCCGTCGTCGCTGGGCATCCCGGAGGGCCCCGAGGGGCTGGTCGTCCAGCGCGCCGTGGCCGAGCTGGAGGCCAAGGGCTACACCGAGCAGCAGATCCGCGCCGGTGGCCTGCGGATCACCACGACGGTGGACAAGCGCTACCAGGACAGCGCCATCGCCGCCGTCGACACCGTGATGGCCGGCGAGCCCGACGGGCTGCGCCAGGCGCTGGTGTCGGTCGACCCGCGCACCGGCGCGGTCCGGGCCTACTTCGGCGGGCGCAACGGCACGGGTACCGACTACGCGCTGGCCCAGCGCCAGCCCGGCTCGTCGATGAAGCCCTACACCCTGGCCACCGCGCTCGAGCAGGGCATCAGCGTCAACTCCCGCCGGGACGGCAGCTCCCCGCAGAAGTTCCCCGACCGGGACGCGCTGGTGCGCAACTCCGGCGGTGCCTCCTGCGGGGCGTGCACCCTCGTCGAGGCCATGACGCGCTCGCTGAACACCACGTTCTATGGGCTGGCCTACGAGGTCGGCCCGGCGAAGGTCCGGGAGACCGCCCTGGCCGCGACCGGGCTGCCCGAGACCTGGCAGAGCGGGACGCTCGAGGGCAACACCACGCTGGCCAACGCCGACGGCTTCACCGGGTCGGCGATCGGCATCGGCGAGTACGAGATGCGCCCGATCGACCAGGCGCACGGCTTCGCGACCTTCGCCAACGGCGGCGTCGAGCACGAGCCGTTCTTCGTCTCGCGGGTGACCGACAACGAGGGCACCGTGCTGCTGGACTACAACGGCGACACCGGCGAGCAGGCCATCCCGGCCGACATCGCCAACGACGTCACCTACGCGCTCAAGGGCGTGGCCGCCTACTCCAAGCGCGCCCTCGACGGCGGCCGCGAGGTGGCCAGCAAGACCGGTACGCAGGGCCAGGGCGAGGACAACTCCGACGCCTGGATGGTCGGGTACACGCCGTCCATCTCGACCGCGGTGTGGATGGGCAACGACTCCCCCAGCGACCCGATCGTCAACGCCAACGGCGCGATCATCTACGGCTCGGGCCTGCCCGGGGCGATCTGGCAGGAGTTCATGGACACCGTCCTGGACGGGACGCCGGAGGAGGACCTGCCCGACCGGGCGATCATCCGCGGTGACACCGGCGTCGGTGTGCCCGAGCCGACCCGGGAGCGCACCACCTCCGCGCCGTCGTCCTCCGCCGCGCCGACCAGGTCGTCCGAGCCGGCCGAGCCGACCGAGACCCAGGACGACGCCGAGGAGAGCGGCGACGGCGACGGGAACGGGAACGGGAACGGGAACGGGAGCGGGAACGGGAACAGCAACGGGAACGGCAACGACGACGCCGGGACCGGCACCGGAGAAGGCGACCAGGGGACCGAGGAGGAGGGACCCGGTGGCGGCCAGACGACGCCCGAGGACGGCAGCGATGTGACCGAGGGCGACACGACTGGGGACACGCAGAACGGTCAACCCGCTGTGCCGGTGCAACCGGCCGCCTGACTCCCTGAGGGCAGACTGACCGGTGTGAGCAGCACACCGACGGGCCCGTCCGATCCGGCATCCCAGCCGGCGGACGGGCCCTCGGCGTCTCCGGGGGTCGCGGTCCGGTCGGCGGACGACGGCCGTCCCGACCGCGTCGTGCCCACCTGGAGCGACCCGGTGGCCGTGCAGGCCAGCGAGGCCGTGGGCGGCCCGTGGGGCCGGCACGCGGTCACCGGGCGGGCGCTGTTCTGGACGCCGCTGCGCGTCTGCCTGCTGTTCACCACCGCGGTGCTGGCCCTGGCCTGGGTCAAGCAGGCGCCCTGCTCCGACGGCAACTGGGCCGGCTCGGTCCAGTACACGCACTTCTGCTACTCCGACACCGTCCCGCTGTTCGGCCTGCACGGCCTCGACCGCGGCGAGATCCCCTACCTGGACTCCGCCGTCGAGTACCCGGTGCTCACCGGCGCCTTCATGGCCGCCGCGGCCGGCCTGGGCCGCGCCTACGACGCGCTGGCCGCCGCCGTCGGCGTGCTGCCCGACGTACCGCCCGTGCAGTCGTACTACGTCGCCACCTGCCTGCTGCTCTCGCTGTGCGCGCTGCTGGTGACCCGCGCCGTCCTGGCGACGTCGGGACGGCGGCCCTGGGACGCGGCGATGGTGGGCCTGTCCCCGCTGCTGTTCGTGCACGCCTTCACCAACTGGGACCTGCTCGCCGTCGCGCTGGCCGCCCTCGGCCTGTGGGCGTGGGCGCGGCGACGTCCGGTGCTGGCCGGAGCGCTGCTGGGGCTGGGCGTCGCGGCCAAGCTCTACCCGGTCATGGTGCTGGGCGCGCTGTTCCTGCTGTGCCTGCGGGCCGGTCGGCTGGGCACCTGGCTGCGGACGGCGATCGCGGCCGGCGTCGCCTGGCTGCTGGTCGACGTCCCGGTCGCCGTCCTGGCGCCGGAGAACTGGTCGCGGTTCTTCCGGCTCAACAGCGAGCGGCCCGCCGACCCGGACACGCTCTGGAACATCGCGATCACCGTCTCCGGCGGCCGGTTGTTCGGCGGTGTCCCGGCCGAGGGCGAGGCCCCGGCGGTGCTCAACGCCGTCGTCGCCGTCGCCCTGCTGGCGCTGGTGGCCGCGGTGGCCTGGCTGACCCTGGCCGCGCCCGTGCGTCCGCGGGTGGCCCAGGTGGCCTTCCTGCTGCTGGCCGGGTTCCTGCTGCTCAACAAGGTGTGGAGCCCGCAGTACTCGCTGTGGTTGCTGCCCCTCGCGGTGCTGGCCCGCCCGCGGTGGCGCTCGCTGCTGCTGTGGCAGGCCACCGAGGCGCTCCTGTGGGTGCCCCGGATGCTCTGGTACCTCGGCACCGGTGACCGCGGCGTCGAGGTGGAGTGGTTCTTCCTCGCGGTCACCATCCGCGACGTGGCCGTCCTCGTCCTCGTCGCGCTGGTCGTGCGCGACGTCTGGCACCCGGACGGGGACGTGGTCCGGGCCGGCTGGCCGGGCGTCGACGACCCCGCCGGAGGCGTGCTCGACCACTCCCCTGACCGGGTGCGCCTGACGGGTGGTCGCCTGCACCGCACCCCGGGCACGCCAGAGGCACAGCAGGCAGTGCACACGTCCCGAGGTGCCGCGACGTAGACGGAGCTGCTGTGCCTGGGGGTCAGCCGGCGAGGGCCGCCCGCAGGGCCTGGATCTCCGCAGCGTGCTCGGCGGCGTCCCCGGGTGTCTCGAGGACGACCGGGCAGTCCGCCGCCCGTGCCACCTCGGCCAGCAGCTCGAAGGGGATCTCGCCGGACGTCAGCGGGGCGTGCCGGTCGCGGCTCGAGCCGGCCGGGTCGCGGCTGTTGTTCAGGTGCACCAGGTCGATGCGGCCGGTGATGGCGCGGACGTCGTCCACGGCCGTGGCGAGGTCCCAGCCGGCCGCCCACGCGTGGCAGGTGTCGAGCACGAACCCGGCGCCGAACTCGCCGACCGCCTCCCACAGCCGGGCGATGGCGTCGAGGTCGCGGGCCATGGCGTTGCCGCCCCCGGCGGTGTTCTCGATGAGCAGCGGCAGGGGGAACCCGCCGTCCTCGGCCTGCCGCGCGAACGTCTTGCGCCAGTTGTCGACGCCGACCGCGGGATCGTCCTTGGCCAGCACGTGACCGCCGTGCACGACCATGCCCAGCGCGCCGATCGCCGCGGCCGCCTGCGCGTGCTTGTCGAGCAGCTTGCGGCTGGGGATCCGGATGCGGTTGTTCGTCGTCGCGACGTTCAGCACGTAGGGCGCGTGGACGACGACCACGACGTCGCTGGCGAGCAGGTCGGCGGTGTCCGGGCGCGGCTTGGGGGCGGTCCACCCCTGCGGGTCGGCGAGGAAGACCTGCACGCCGTCGGCGTCCATCTCCGCGGCTCGGGCGAGCGGGCCGCCGGCGTCGAGCTCGTTGTCCTCGGTCAGGCCAGGGCCGACGTGTACGCCGATCGGGTGAACTGCCACGCGCCGACCCTAGGAGGACCCCTCGCCCCTCGTCGCTCGCAGGCTCGCGGAGGGACCCTGCAGGGGGCCAGCGGCCCGGTCGAGCCTGCGGACGACGGCGGCGGGCTCCCTGCCGGGCGCTGGTAGCCTGGGAGGAGCGCGTTCCCCGGTGCCCGACACCGGTCGGGGCGCGCGACGCGTGTACGACCCTCCTGCTGCAGATGCACTGCAGCCGCCGAGACCAGAGGAGGTGGGGTTCTCCGTGCGTCACTACGAACTGATGGTCATCCTCGACCCCGATCTCGAGGAGCGCACCATCGCGCCCTCGCTCGACCGGTTCCTGACCGTCGTCACCAACGCCGGTGGCACGTTCTCGACCGAGATCTGGGGCCGCCGCCGGCTGGCCTACGAGATCAAGAAGCAGGTCGAGGGCATCTACGCCGTCATCGACATCCAGGCCGACCCGGCCGCGGTGGCCGAGCTCGACCGGCAGCTGAACCTCAACGAGTCGGTCCTGCGCACGAAGCTGATGCGGCCCGAGGTCCACTGACCATGGCCGGCGAGACCGTCATCACCGTCATCGGCAACCTGACGTCGGACCCGGAGCTGCGGTTCACGCCGTCCGGCGCCGCGGTCGCCAACTTCACCGTGGCCTCGACGCCGCGGACCTTCGACCGTCAGTCCCAGGAGTGGAAGGACGGCGAGGCGCTCTTCCTGCGCTGCAACGTGTGGCGGCAGGCGGCGGAGAACGTCGCCGAGTCGCTCACCCGCGGTTCGCGGGTGATCGTCTCCGGCCGGCTCAAGCAGCGGTCGTTCGAGACCAAGGAAGGCGAGAAGCGCACCGTCGTCGAGCTCGAGGTCGACGAGGTCGGCCCGTCGCTCCGCTACGCCACCGCGAAGGTCACCAAGGCCTCCCGCGGCGAGGGCGGTGGCGGCGGCTTCGGCGGCGGTGGCGGCGGTGGTGGCTTCGGCGGCGGGTCCAGCGACCCGTGGTCGACCCCCGCTCCCCCGTCGGACGAACCGCCCTTCTGAGAGAGGACCCTCTCGCCCCCCACGCCTCGCTCCGCGCAGGCGGAGGGCCCCTGCGAGAGGGCCGTCCGTTCCCTGAACCTCTTCGTACTGGAGAACCCCGGTGGCCAAGCCCCCCGTCCGCAAGCCCAAGAAAAAGGTCTGCCAGTTCTGCAAGGACAAGGCGACCTACATCGACTACAAGGACACGACCCTGCTGCGGAAGTTCATCTCCGACCGCGGCAAGATCCGTGCCCGCCGCGTCAGCGGCAACTGCAGCCAGCACCAGCGGGACGTCGCCGTGGCCGTGAAGAACAGCCGCGAGATGGCCCTGCTGCCCTACACCTCCACGGCGCGCTGACCATGAGCACCCAGAAGCTGATCCTGACGCAGGAGGTCACCGGTCTCGGGTCCTCCGGTGACACCGTGGAGGTCAAGGGCGGGTACGCCCGCAACTACCTCCTGCCCCGCGGCCTGGCCATCGTCGCCACCCGCGGTGCCGAGAAGCAGGTCGACTCCCTGCGCCGGGCGCGGGCCGCCCGCGAGGTCCGGACGCTCGAGGAGGCCCAGGCCGTCGCCGGGCGCCTGTCGGGTCTGACCGTGCGGGTGCCGGCCCGCGCCGGTGAGGGTGGCCGCCTGTTCGGCCGGGTCACCACCGCCGACGTCGTGAACGCCGTGACCGCCGCGGGCGGCCCCGAGCTCGACCGTCGCCGGGTGGAGCTGCCCAGCAGCATCAAGACCACCGGACAGCACACCGTGACCGTGCGGGTGCACCCCGAGGTGACCACCCAGCTGGCGATCGAGGTCGTCCCCGGTTGACAGCGGACCCCTCCCGGAGGGGTCACAGTGCCCGCGAGGGGCGTCGGACTCCGGTCCGGCGCCCCTCGCGGCGTTGCGGGGCCGGTCGGCCGACCGCAGGGCCAGCGAGACCTGGCCGGGCAGGTCCCCGACGTGCCGGATCTCCCCCTCCGGCGAGCTCGCCCCCTGCCCCGAGCACACGAGCACCCGGCGCGCGCCCTCGACGAGCTGTGCCTGGTCGAAGGCGACGGCCTCCCCCCAGGACCACGGGTCGACCAGCGTGCGGCCGACTGCCGTGGGACCTCCCCTCCACGGCCGCCGTCGCGGGCTGCGACGGTCGGCGTCGCGCAGCCACGGTGGCCTGTCCGGTCGACCTGTGGACGTGTGACCCGTGGGGCTGCTGTGCGGGGGTGGCGACACGCCGGGGCGCGACACCCGGATTTCACGCGGCTTTTTCCCGTCCACACCCCGTGGGTCGTCTCTGCGCAGGTCAGACGCGGGATACGCGGGTGTCCCCGCGGCCGTCCCCCGCTGTCTCCACATGTCGACACGTCTGTGTCCACCGACTTGTCCACAAGTTGTGCAGAACGGGGTGCACACCGGTGTTGGACGGGTCCGTCCGGTGTTCCTAACGTCCTCTCCGGCTCCCCCGGCAGGCACGAACTGTCGGTGTCCCGGGGTAGCAATGACCCGAACAGACGTTCGAGTCAGGCGTACGTCGTTTCTGGTGCTTCCCCCACCAGGCCCCGGTCCTCCGGCCGGGGTCTGTTCGCGGGTGCGCTGGTGAGTGGATGGAGGAACCACCGTGGCGGTGGCCGACGACTTCAGCCGACCGACCCCGACGGCTCCGCAGTACGACCGGCAGCCGCCGCAGGACGTCGCGGCGGAGCAGTCGGTGCTCGGCGGCATGCTGCTGAGCAAGGACGCGATCGCCGACGTCGTCGAGGTGCTGGCCGGCAACGACTTCTACCGCCCGGCGCACCAGGTGATCTTCGACTGCATCCTCGACCTGTACGGGCGGGGTGAGCCGGCCGACGCGATCACCGTGGCCGCCGAGCTCAACCGCACCGACCAGCTGTCGAAGATGGGGGGTGCGGTCTACCTGCACACGCTGATCCAGTCGACACCCACCGCCGCCAACGCCGGCTACTACGCCGCGATCGTCGCCGAGCAGGCCACGCTGCGCCGGCTGGTCGAGGCCGGCACCCGCGTCGTGCAGCTGGGGTACGGCGCGGCCGGCGGCAAGGGCGACGTCGACGACATCGTCGACCGTGCCCAGCAGGAGATCTACGAGGTCACCGAGAAGCGGATGAGCGAGGACTACGCGCGCCTCGAGGACGTCCTGCAGCCGACGATGGACGAGCTGGACGCCATCGCCTCTCGCGGCGGCACCGCCCGCGGCGTGCCCACCGGCATCCGCGACCTCGACGAGCTCACCAACGGCCTGCAGGCCGGCCAGATGGTCGTCATCGCCGCGCGGCCCGGTGTGGGCAAGGCCCTGGCCCTGGACACGCCGATCGCGACGCCCACGGGCTGGACGACGATGGGTGACATCCGTGTCGGGGAGCAGGTCATGGGCTCCGACGGCCGGCCGACGACGGTGGTGGCCGCCACCGAGGTGATGACCGGGCGTCCCTGCTACGAGGTGCACTTCTCCGATGGCTCGGTGATCGTCGCCGACGCCCTGCACCAGTGGCTGACGGAGACCCGGGCCAGCCGGAGGTCCGCGCAGGCGGCGCGCACGGGCTCCAACCGGTACCGCAACCAGCGGACGTTCGCGCAGGTCCGGACGACGGAGGAGATCGCCCGCACCGTCCGGTGCACGACGAAGGACGCCCGGCTCAACCACTCGGTCGCCAACGCCGCCCCGCTGGAGCTGCCGGAGGCCGACCTCCCCTTGCCGCCGTACGCGCTCGGCGTCTGGCTCGGCGACGGGACCTCCCGGGCCGCCCACTTCACCAGCGACGACCCGGAGATCGCCGCGTACATCGAGGGCGACGGCCTCGTCGTGGAGCCCACCGGCGTCGACCGGCGGTACGCCCTGCGTCTGCCGGCCAGGCCGGCGCCCGAGGCGGGACCGTGCCCGATGTGCGGCGAGCACTTCGTCCCGAGGACCTCGCAGGTGCAGACCTGCGGCAAGACGTGCGGCGGCCGCCTGCGCGCGAGCGGGGGCGCGGGCCGCCAGGCGACCTGCCCCGACTGCGGTGGCCCGTCCTCGGGGCTCGCGCAGTGCCAGGCCTGCCGGGACCACCACGGCACGGTTCCGGGCATCCTGCGCTCACTGGGCGTCTTCGGGGACAAGCACATCCCCATCACCTACCTGCGGGCCTCTGTGGCCCAGCGGCGGGCGCTGCTGGCCGGTCTCCTGGACACCGACGGCACCGTGACGCCGAGTGGCGCCGTCCAGTTCGCCGTCACGAACCAGCGGCTGGCCGAGGGCGCCCGTGAGCTGATCGCCAGCCTGGGCCACCGGGTGCGGATGACCCGGAAGCGGGTCAACGGCCGCTCCGACGCGTCCTCCACCTGCTACACGCTCACGTTCGGCACGGACGACGAGGTCTTCCGTCTGGAGCGCAAGAAGCTGATGCACAAGGAGCGGGGGGCCCGGACGTTCACGGCGCGGGGGGTCCGCTTCATCACCGACGTCCGGCCGGTCCCGAGCGTGCCGGTCCGTTGCATCCAGGTCGACGCTGACGACCACCTGTTCCTCGCCGGGCGCAGTCTCGTCCCGACGCACAACTCGACCCTGGGGCTGGACATCGCGCGGTCGGCCACGGTGAAGCACCACATGCCGGCGGTCATCTTCTCCCTCGAGATGAGCAAGCACGAGATCACCATGCGTCTGCTGTCGGCCGAGGCGAAGGTGCCGCTGCACCACATGCGCGCCGGCACGCTGTCCGACGAGGACTGGTCGAAGCTCGCGCGCCGGATGGGCGAGATCGCCGACGCCCCGCTCTACATCGACGACTCGCCGAACATGACGATGATGGAGATCCGGGCGAAGGCGCGGCGGCTCAAGCAGCGCAACGACCTCAAGCTCGTCGTCATCGACTACCTCCAGCTGATGACGTCGGGCAAGAAGGTCGAGAGCCGCCAGCAGGAGGTCTCGGAGTTCTCCCGGGCGCTGAAGCTGCTGGCCAAGGAGCTCGAGGTCCCGGTCATCGCGATGAGCCAGCTCAACCGTGGCTCCGAGCAGCGTCAGGACAAGAAGCCGATGCTGTCCGACCTCCGTGAGTCCGGCTCGATCGAGCAGGACGCCGACATGGTGATGATGATCCACCGCGAGGACATGTACGAGAAGGAGAGCCCGCGGGCCGGCGAGGCCGACATCATGCTGGTCAAGCACCGCAACGGTCCGACCGCGAACGTCACCGTCGCCTTCCAGGGCCACTACAGCCGCTTCGTGGACATGGCGAACTGACGGGACCACCCAGCACCCCGAGAGGCCCGGAGCGATCCCGCTCCGGGCCTCTCGCGTGTCCGCCGCCCGCCACGGGCTACGGGTGCGGGTCAGCTCACGGGTACCGCGGCGATGCTGCGGGCGCTGGCCCGCACCTCACCGCGTGCCATGTTCACCGTCCCGGTCATGCCGTACACGGTGTGGTTCAGGGCCGCGAGGGACGGCTCGGCGGTCTGCATCGTCACGGCCCCGTGGATCGGCACCTCGACGTCGGGCCACTCGAAGCCCGGTGCGGCCAGCGTCTCCAGGGGTGGCATCTCGACGGGCGGCGTGGCGAAGCCACGGACCTGGAGGGACACGATGCCTCCGCCCGGCAACGTGATCGTCTCGTGGACGTCGAGCACGGCGTTGCCGTCCCGGCGGATCAGCAGGTAGTCGACGCCGGTCACCCGCCCGCCGGTCATCGGCCCTTCGGTGATCGTGCCCTCGACCCCGACGTCCAGGCGCAGTCCCTCGGGAACGAGGCCGATCTGGATCGTGCTCGGGAGCCGGGCCTCCAACACGTAGCCGTCCATCGTCGTCCTCCCCTGCGGTGGGTGGTCAGGCGGCCATGTCAACGCGTGCGGACCGGGAGGGGCAGGGGCGTGGGTCCCGGCACCGGATCTCCGGTGTCGCGGAGCGTGGTGTCGGCACAGCGTGCGCTCGGAGAACGACGGAGGGCGGGGGCGACGGCCGCTGCCGCCTCCCCCGCCCTCCGCGGTGTCCGTGTCGCCGATCAGGCGGCCGCGGCGGCCGCCTGGGTCTGCGCGAGCAGGCGACGGCGCGTCTTCGGGTCGGCGGTGCTCATCTTGTAGAGCTTCACCAGCTGCGCGGGCAGGTTCCGGAGGGTGGTCTGGTCCAGCCAGCCGTTCGGCAGCGACAGTCGGATGATCTTGTGCCAGGCCGACGCCACCTGCTTGGGCAGCGGGGCCGAGTGGTAGTTGAGCCCGTAGCGGTCGAACAGGGCCTTCACCTTCGGGGCGATCTCGGCGTACCGGTTGCTCGGCAGGTCGGGGAACAGGTGGTGCTCGATCTGGTGCGACAGGTTGCCGGTCATGATGTGCATGGCCTTGCTGCCGGAGATGTTGGCCGAGCCGAGCATCTGCCGCAGGTACCACTCACCGCGGGTCTCGCCGTCGATCGACTTCTTCTCGAAGGTCTCCACGCCCTCGGGGAAGTGCCCGCAGAGGATGACGGAGTTCGACCACAGGTTGCGCACCAGGTTGGCCACGAAGTTGGCCGTCAGCGTCGCCAGGAAGTTGGGCCCGGACAGCAGCGGGTGGACGAGGTAGTCCTTGCGTGCCTGCCGGCCGATCTTGCGCAGCACGGCCTTGGCCCGGGCGCGGAACTCGGGGTCCTTGGTCTGCTTCTTCGCGACGACGGCACCGAGCTCGAGGTCGTAGGCCGCGATGCCGTACTCGAAGAAGCAGGCGTTGATGAAGCTCCACAGCGGCTGCCCGAGGTACATCGGCACCCACTTCTGGTCCTCGTCGACGCGCATGATGCCGTAGCCGAGGTCGTTGTCCTTGCCGATCACGTTCGTGTACGTGTGGTGCAGCTCGTTGTGCGAGTGCTTCCACTGGTCGGCCGGGCTGGCCATGTCCCACTCCCACGTCGTGGAGTGGATCTTCGGGTCCCGCATCCAGTCCCACTGGCCGTGCAGGATGTTGTGCCCGATCTCCATGTTGTCGAGGATCTTGGCCACCGAGAGGCCGATCGTCCCGACGATCCAGGCCGGCGGGAACCCGGAGGCCAGGAGCACGGCGCGGCTGCCCAGCTCGATCTTGCGGTGGACGTCGATGACCTTGCGGATGTAGCGGGCGTCCCTCTCGCCACGGGTGTCGACGACCTCCTGGCGGATCTCGTCGAGCTCCTTGCCGATCAGCTCGATGTCACCGGCCGTCAGGTGGGCGATGGGGTTGACGGGCTTCTTCTGCAGAACGGTCACGCGTTGTCCTCCGGGATCTCTGGGGAACGGGGTCAGTGGTCGATGGAGCAGGCGCCGGCGGCGGCGCTGATGCAGGTCTGGACGAGGACGCCGTCCCCGGGGGCGGCCGTGGTGACCTCGCCGGTGCGCAGGTCCCGGACGGCGCCCTCGCGCAGCGGGAGCACGCAGCCGTAGCAGATGCCCATGCGACAGCCGCTGGGCATGAGGACGCCGGCCTCCTCGGCGGCGTCCAGGATCGGCGTCGCGCCGTCGGCCTCGAGGGTCGTGCCGGCCCGGGTGAAGGAGACCGTGCCCCCTTCGCCGGCGACGATCACCGTCGGCCGGAACCGCTCGGTGAACAGCCGGTCGGCGATGCCGGCGGCGCTCCAGTGCTCCTCCAGCGCCTCGAGCATGCCGACCGGCCCGCAGGCCCAGGTGGCACGCTCGGCGAGGTCGGGGACCAGCTCGGCGATCGCGGCGGGGTCGAGCATCCCGGCGGAGTCGGTGTGCTGCTCGACCAGCCGGATCCGGCCGGCCGCGGCGAGCTCGCGCAGGTCCGGGCCGAACACGACGTCCTCCGCCGTCGGGGCCGAGTGCACGACGACGACGTCACGGAGCTCGTCGTGGTTGCGCAGGATGCCGATGACCGGGGTGATGCCCGAGCCCGCGGTCACGAACAGGACCTTGGCGGGGGCCTCCGGCGGCAGCACGAACTCCCCGGTGGCCTGGTCGAGGTGTACCAGCGTCCCCGGCGTCGTGCGGTGCACCAGGTGGTTGCTCACCTTGCCGCCCGGGATGGCCTTGACGGTGATGCTGATGCAGCCGTCGGGCCGGTCCAGGTGCGAGGTGAGCGAGTAGGCCCGCCACATCCGGACGCCGTCGACGTCGATCCCGATGCGCACCCACTGGCCCGGCACGTGGCGCCGCCAGTCGGCCCCGGGTCGGATGACCAGCGTGGCGGCGTCCCGGGTCTCCTCCTGGACGGCGACGACGCGTCCGCGCAGGTCGGTGCCGGCCCGCAGGGGGTTCACCATGTCGAGGTAGTCGTCGGGCAGCAGCGGGGTGGTCACCAGCTCGGCGAGGCGGAGGGCACGGGCGCGCAGGGCGGCCAGGGCCGGCCGGGCCGGGGCCGGGCGCGGGACGGTCGCGGTCATGCTTCTGATCGTTCCCAGCGGGGTGCGAATTCACCTGTGCCCCAGACGTGAACCTCCGCCCGGATACTGTTCGCTGCGAACAACGGCGCGGGAACGGAGAGGTGGACGTGGCCCCGGAGACCGAGACCTTCACCCCGGAGGTGGCCGCCGCCATGCACGCGGAACTGCCGGCGGTGGCCGAGTCGACGGTGGCCGCGATCGTCGTCGAGGTGCCCAGCTATGCCGAGGCGTTCCAGGGCGACATGGGCCGGGCCATCGAGAACGCCGTCCAGCTGGCCCTCGGCGGGTTCCTCGAGCTCGCGACGGCGGCCGGCGGGGCCGACCCCAGCCGGCCGATCGGGCCCGCCCTGGAGGGTGCCTACGCGCTGGGCCGCGGGGAGGCGAAGGGCGGCCGCACCATGGACGCGCTGCTGGCCGCCTACCGGGTGGGCGCGCGGGTGGCGTGGCGGCACATGAGCGAGACGGCCGTGGCCGCCGGGATGCCGGCGGACTCGCTGGCGCGCTTCGCCGAGCTGGTGTTCGCCTACATCGACCAGCTGTCGGCCTCCAGCGTCGCGGGGCACGCCGACCACCTGGCCACCAGCGGCCGGGTCCGCCGTCGCCACCTGGAGCGGCTGGCCGAGCTGCTGCTGACCGGTGGCCCGCCCTACGACCTGGCCGCCGCGGCCGAACGCGCCGACTGGTCACCGCCGCGCACCCTGACCGCGGTGCTGCTCCCCGAGGTGCGGGCCCGCGGCGCCCTGGCGGTCCTCGACGCCCGCACGCTGCAGGCCGGAGAGGACCTGCCCGGCGCCGAGCCGGAGACCGAGCGCGCGGTGCTGCTCGTCCCGGACGCCGAGGGGTTCGCCCGGGCCGGGTTGCTCAAGGCCCTGCGCGGGCGGGAGGCCGTCGTCGGGCCGGCGCGGCCGTGGCAGGAGGCCCGCTCCTCCTACTCGCGGGCGCTGCGGGCGCTGCAGCTGGGGCTGCGGCCGGAGGGCGACGCCCCGGTGGACACCGAGCAGCGGCTGGTCGAGCTGGTCCTCCGGGCGGACGGCGAGGCGCTGGGCGACCTGCGGGCGCAGGTCCTCGCGCCACTGGACGACCTGGGCCCCGGCCCGCGCGAGAAGCTGGTCGAGACCCTGCGCTCCTGGCTGCTGCACCACGGCCGGCGGGAGAAGATCGCCGCGGAGCTGTTCGTCCACCCGCAGACGGTCCGCTACCGGATGGGCCAGCTGCGCGAGCTCTTCGGCGCCCGCCTCGAGGACCCGCAGAGCGTCCTGGAGCTGACCCTCGCGCTGGGCACCCAGCGGTCGTGAGCCCTGGTCGGTGGCCGTCGTGAACCCCCTGCTGGCGGAGGTGTGGCCGCTGCTGGCCGGCGTCCCCGCCCCGGACGTGCCGGTCACCGGCGGGACCGGCCTGGACGGGCCGCTGCCCGTGCCCGACCTCGCCGTGGGCGCGGTCGCCGCGCAGCTGCTCGCCGCCCGGCTGTTGACGCCCGGCGACCCGGTGCGCGTGGACGCCGCGCACGTCGGGGTCGCCTTCCGCAGCGAGCGGTACGCCGCGGTCGACGGCCGGCCGGTGGGTCCGGGGTTCCACCCGCTGTCCCGGTTCTGGCGCACCGCCGACGGCTGGCTGCGCCTGCACGCCAACCACCCGCACCACCGGGCCGCGGCGCTGCGGGTCCTCGGGGAGGACGTCGGGTCGGCCGCCCTGCGGTGGACCGCCGAGGAGCTGGAGACGGCCGTGGTCGCGGCCGGCGGTGCGGCGGGCGCGGTCCGTTCCGCGGCGGCGTGGGCCGGGTCGCCGCCGGGGCGTGCCGTCGCGGCCACGCCCCTGGTCGACCTGCGCCGGACGGCTCCCGGGCCGCCCCGCGCGGTGTCGCCGCACGGGTTGCGGGTCCTCGACCTGACCCGGGTGATCGCCGGTCCGGTCGCCACCCGGACGCTGGCCTCGCACGGCGCCGACGTGCTGCGGGTCGACAGCCCCCGGCTGCCCGACGACCCCGGCTCGCTGGTCGACACCGGGCCGGGCAAGCGGCACGCGCTGCTGGACCTCGCGACCGGCACAGACCGCCGGACCGTCGAGGAGCTCCTCGCGGCGGCCGACGTCGTCGTGCAGGGCTACCGGCCCGGTGCGCTGGCCGGCTTCGGGCTGGACCCCGCCGCGCTGGCCGAGCGGCACCCGCACCTGGTGGTGGTCAGCCTCTCGGCGTGGGGGACGCGGGGGTCGTGGTCGGGACGGCGGGGCTTCGACTCGCTGGTGCAGGCCGCGACCGGCATCGCGCTCGTGTACGGGAGCGCCGAGGCGCCGGGCGTGCTGCCGGCCCAGGCGCTGGACCACGCGACCGGTCACCTGGCCGCGGCGACCGTGCTGGCCGCCGTGGCCCGCCGGCGGGAGGAGGGCGGCGGCTGGCACGGGGAGCTCTCCCTCGCGCGGACGGCGCACTGGCTGCTCGGCGCGCCGCGGCGGGCACCGGAGGGCGGCGACCCGGCCGACCCGGCGCCGTACCTGCTGACGCTGCCGTCGGCCGAGGGCGCCGTGACCGTGGTGGCGCCGCCCGGGTCACCGCCCTGGCGCGCAGCGGCCGAGCACGACGCGCACCCGGGCTGGCGGACCTAGCGGACTGGCAGCCGCCGGACAGCTCCCTCCCAGGCAGCAGGCCCACGCTGGAGGGCGCTGGGGTAAGCGGGCAGGAGCACCCGTCACCACGACCCCGGCGAGCGGAGGCCGGCTCGAGGGCGCCGACCCCGCCGGGAACGCGGAGCCCGGCACGTCCCCGTGGTGCCGGGCTCCGCGTTCCCCCCCCGGGCCGACGTGCCACGTGGAACACCGCTCGGACCGCCGTCCCCGGCGGCTCCCCTCGCAGGTCCCGCGCCGAGGGAGCGCGGCGTGGGGGGACGGTTGGCCCGCCTCAGGCCGGGCCGAGGACGGCGACCAGGAAGTCCGACGCGGGCGTGAACGGCCGCAGGTCCCACGTGGACAGCAGCAGGTCATGCGCCCAGCCGGCGGTGCGGGCGTCGTCCAGGAACGCGTCGAAGCCGTAGCCCCGCCCGGCTCCGAACCCGATGACCGCGCGGCCGTCGCCCGCGACGTGCGCGCGCAGCCGGCGCAGCACCGCGGTGCGGGTCGACGGCGCGAGGAAGGTCATCACGTTGCCCGCGCAGACGATCGCGTCGAAGGGCTCCCCGCCCAGGTCCAGCTCGGCGAGGTCGCCGACGAGCCACCGCGGCCCGGGGTGGTCCTCCTCGGCGGCGGCGATCAGGACCGGGTCGACGTCCACCCCGACGACGTCGTGCCCGGCCCGCGCCAGCCAGCCGCCCACCCGGCCGGGACCGCAGCCGGCGTCGAGCACCCGCGAGCCGCGGGACAGCATCGCGTCGACCAGCCGCGCCTCGCCCGCCAGGTCGAACCCCTGGGCGGCGAGGGTGCGGAACCGCTGCACGTAGTTCGCGGAGTGACCGGGGTCCTCCTGGGTCATCCGCACCCACGCGCTCTGCTCGGCCACGCGGCCCATGATCGCCCCGATCCCGACCGAACCCCCACCCGGCCCCCAGGCTCCCCACAGGTGCGCGCCCGAGTCTCGGGGACCGAACGGCCCACGAGGGGCCGTGGCGACGACGGGAGGACACCATGGGTACGAGGACGAGCGAGGGCAGGATCCGGCGGCGCATGCGGATCCGCACGCTGACCCCGCCGCCGGACGTCGACCTGCCGGCGGACCGGGCCGTGGCCGTGGCCGCCGCGGCGCTGGGCGAACACCCCGGCGCCACCATCGACCGGGTCGAGGTGGACGGCGAGGGCCTCTACACCGCCCACCTCGTCACCTGCTCCGGGCAGCGGGTCGTCGTCCCGGTCGACCGCGACCTCACGGTGCTCGGCTGGGTGGCACTGGCTCGCTGACCCGCCAGTCCGGCGGGTCCGCCGGGTGCAGAGCGGGGTCGTCGGCGGCGAGGGTCCGCACGGGCCCGGGAGGGGTGAGCGGGCCCTCGAAGCGGACCGTCACCCGCCCCAGCCCCCTCCCCCACACCCAGCCGGCGCCCAGCTCGTCGTGCCGCACGTCCTGCCCCGGCCACCACCGCGCCTCCGTCGGGGCCGGGGGGACCTCGGCGGCTCCCGGCTCGTCGGCGAGGGCGGTCTCGTCGGGGGACGACGGCTCGTCGTCCGACGCGAACAGGTCCCCCTGGGCGTAGAGCGACAGCCCCGAGACCCCCACGCCGAGCAGTCGCAGCCCGCCGCCGGTCCCCGCCTCGGTGAGCAGCCGGCGCGCGATGGAGGCGATCACCCGGACGTCGTCGGTGGGCTGCGGCAGCGTCTGCGACCGGGTCTGTGTCGTGAAGTCGTAGCGGCGCATCTTCAGCGTCACCGTCCGGCCGGAGTAGTCCGACGCGCGCAGCCGGGCGGCCACCCGCGCGGCCATGGCATCGATCTCCCGGCCCAGGACGGCGAGGTCGGTGAGGTCCCGCTCGAAGGTCTCCTCCTGCGACACCGACTTGGCCTCCCGCTCGGCGACCACCGGCCGGTCGTCCTCGGCGCGGGCCAGCGCGTACAGGCCGGCCCCGTGCGCCCGGCCGGCCAGCGCCACCAGGTCGGGCAGCGACTTCGCGGCGAGGTCGCCCACGGTGCGCACCCCGACCTGCCGCAGCCGCTCGGCGGTCGCGGGACCCACCCCGCCCAGCCGGGTCACCGGCAGCGGGTGCAGCACGTCCAGCTCGCTGCCCGGCGGGACGACGACCAGCCCGTCGGGCTTGTCCAGGTCCGAGCCGATCTTGGCCATCAGCTTCGACGAGCCGATGCCGACCGATCCGGTGACCCCGCCGGTGGCCGCGGCGATCCGCTCCTTGAGCCCGCGGGCCAGCTCGGTGACGCCGTCCACCGACAGGTCGTGCCCGGGCCCGGCCGCCAGGTCGACGTAGGCCTCGTCGATCGACACCGGCTCGGCCAGAGGCGACAGTTCCCGCAGCAGCCCCATGACGACGTCGGAGGTGCGGCGGTAGGCCGCGAACCGCCCGCCGAGGAACGCCGTGCCAGGCGGGCAGCGACGCCGGGCCTCGGCGGTCGACATCGCCGACCGGGCACCGTAGGCGCGCGCCTCGTAGGACGCCGTCGCCACCACGCCGCGCCCGCCCACGCCGCCGACCACCACCGGCCGACCGCGCAGGGACGGCTTGTCGCGCTGCTCCACCGCGGCGAAGAAGGCGTCGAGGTCCAGGTGGAGGATGCTCGCCTCCCGCCGCACGCCCCACCTCCTCGTCGTCGCCGGCCTCCCCCATGGTCGCCCGTCCTCCGACCGGGTGAGAGCGGACCTCCCGGGGCCGGAACCGGTTGATCACCGTCCCGCGTGGCTGCGAGTGTCCGGTGGCACACCGACGGAGAGGGGCAGCGTGGCGGGAGTCCTCCTCGTCGTGGGCGCGATCGGCCTCGGCGTCCTGCTGCTGTCCCTGCTCGTCGGCGAGATCGGCGACCTCGCGGGCGACGCGGACGGCGCCTTCTCCGTCCCCGCCCTCGCGGCGCTGGTCGGCGGTGCCGCGGCCGCCTCGGTGCTGCCCGAGGGCCTCCCAGACACCGGCAGGCGATCGCCGACGCCGTCGAGCGGGAGGGTGCGGCCGAGGCGGCGGCCATCCTGGCCCGCGGCCAGGCCGAGGCCGAGGCGCTCGACGCCCGCTCGGAGGCGTTCGCCGAGTACGGCGAGGCGGCGGTCCTGGAGATGCTGGTGAAGGTGCTGCCGGAGGTCGTGCAGGCCGCGGCCGCGCCACTGGCCGGCGTGGACAAGATGACGGTCATCTCCGCCGACGGGGCCGGGTCGCTGGGCCGGTCGGTCGCGGCCAACGTGGCCCAGGGGCTGCAGCTGTCCGGCGACCTCACCGGTGTCGACGTCGCGGCGCTGCTGCGTCGCCTCGGCGGCGCCGGCGCGGTCGCGGGCACGGCCACCGCTGACGGGGCGGCCACCCGCGTCCCCGTCGTCCCGGCGGACGGCGAGCCCCCGGCGCGCTGAGCCGCGGTCAGGGCAGCGGGTCGGGCCAGGTCTCCCGCGCGTGCGCGGCCCGCCAGAAGTCCAGCTCGTACCGGGTCGCGACGGCGAACGCGCGCAGCATGGCCGGCTGCGCGCCGGGGTCCTGCCGGGCGGCCGCGTCCACCAGCGTCCGCGCCTGCTCCGCGGACTCCTGGAACTCCGGGGAGTCGTAGGCGGCCACCCAGCGCCGGTACGGGTGCCCGGGCACGGCGGCGGTGGTGCGCGCCAGCCGCGCGCCGACGTCGGCGTACACCCAGTAACAGGGCAGCGCCGCCGCGACGCCGACCGCGTACGGCGCGGTCGCCGCCGTGGCCACCAGGTAGGAGACGTAGGCCCGGCAGGTCGGCGAGGGCACCGGCTCCCCCGCCGGGCGGTCCGCCGGGGGCAGCTCCGCCGACAGCAGGTCGGCGTGCAGTCGGCGCTCGACCGTCGCGGTCACGGCCGCCGACGTCGCCCAGAAGGACGCGGCGGCGGAGTCCGGGGCGCGGGCGCCCAGCAGCGTGAGCGCCCGCGCGTAGTCGGCCAGGTAGAGGCTGTCCTGCTCGAGGTAGTGCCGGAAGGTCAACGGGTCCAGGGCGCCGGAGCCGAGCTCGGCCAGGAACGGCAGGTCCTCGATCGCCGCCCGGAGGCCGGCGGTCGCCGTCCAGGCCCGTGCGCTGAACGAGCCCCCGGCGGTGCCCGCGACCGCGCTCCCGGCGTCGCCCACGACGGCGCTCACGAGGGCCAGACGCCGGCGAAGTGGTGCACCGGGCCGTGCCCGGACCCGACGCCCAGGCCGCTCCCGGCGACCAGCGCGGCCTGGAGGTAGTCGCGCGCCGGGTCGACCAGCACCGCCCACTCGTCGGTGCGGCCGCGGGCGGCGAGCGCGGCGAGGGCCGACGAGAGCGTGCAGCCGGTGCCGTGCGTCGCCGTCGTCCGCACCCGCGGACGGCGGGTCACGGTGACGCCGGCCGTGGTGGCCAGCACGTCGACGCTCTCCTCCCCGCCGAGGTGGCCGCCCTTGAGCAGCACCGCCCGCGGGCCGAGCGCGAGCAGCGCCGTGGCCTGGCCGGGGAGGTCGTCCACACCGCCGGCCGGGGCGGCGTCGAGGAGGGCGGCCGCCTCGGGCACGTTCGGCGTGACCAGGTCGCAGACCGGCAGCAGGTCGGTGCGGACGGCGTCGACCGCGGCCTCGTCGATGAGCCGGTCACCGCTGGTCGCGACCATCACCGGGTCGCAGACGACGGGGCCGGCCCGGCGGCCGGCCAGCACCCCGGCCACCGCCCGGACCACCTCCGCGGTGCCCAGCATGCCGAGCTTGGTGGCGTGCACCTCGACGTCGTCCAGGAGCGTCTCCAGCTGCGCGACGACGAACTCCGCCGGCACCGGGTGGACGCCGGTGACCCCGCGGGTGTTCTGCGCGGTGAGGGCGGTCAGCACCGCCGTCCCGTAGACGCGCAGGGCGCTGAAGGTCTTGAGGTCGGCCTGGATGCCGGCGCCGCCGCTGGGGTCGCTGCCGGCCACGGTGAGGGCGACCGGCACCCCGGCGCTCACCGGCCCACCCCGGCCAGCCGCCCGCGGGCGATCTCCGCCCGCAGCCCGCGGGCCGCCGCCGCGGGGTCGGCCGCCCCGCAGACGGCGGAGACGACGCAGATCCCGTCCACCCCGGTGGCGGCCACCTCCGCCGCGCGGGCGGCGTCGATGCCGCCGATCGCGACCGCGACCAGCCCCGCGGCCCGGGCGGCGGACGTCAGCGCGCCGGTGCCCTCCAGGCCGAGGCCGGGTGCGGCGTCGGGCTTGGTCGGCGTCGCCCACACCGGGCCGATGCCGACCAGGTCCACGGTGCCCGGCGGCAGGGCCAGCGCGGCGTCGAGGTCGGCGGCGGAGGTGACGCTCAGGCCCAGCACCACGCCGGGCCCGAGCAGCCGCCGCACCTCGGCCGGGGGCAGGTCGTCCTGGCCGACGTGGACGCCGTCGGCGCCGGCCAGCAGCGCGACGTCCACCGCGTCGTTCACCACGACCGGCACGTCGCGCCGGTCGGCCAGCGCCGCCTGGACCGACCGGGTCAGCTCGAGCAGCTCCCGCCGGGAGGCGGTCTTGTCGCGCACCTGGACGGCGGTCACTCCACCGGCCACCGCGGCCCGGACGACGTCGGCCACCGGCCGCGGCCGGGACAGCGCGGTGTCGGTGACCAGGTAGAGGGTCGGGTCGAACCTCACGGCTCCGCCCGCACGTCGGCCCCGGCCAGGGAGTCCCCGTCGAGGGCGTCCAGGGCGTCGAGCCAGGCCGGCGCGAAGGTGCCGGGCCCGTCGGCCACGTCGGCGGCCACCTCGGCGGCGAGCGCCACGTGCGCGTGCGCGGCGACGGCGGCGGTCAGCGGGTCGTCGCAGACGGCGAGGTAGGCGGCGACGAGGGCACCCAGCGCGCACCCGGCCCCGGTCGTGCGGGTGAGCAGGACCGAGCCGCCGCCCACCCGCACCGTCCGCCGTCCGTCGGTGAGCAGGTCGACCTCGCCGCTGACCGCCACGACGCCGCCGGTGCGCCGGGCCAGGTCCGCGGCGGCCTGCGCGGCGGCGTCGGTGCTGTGGGTGCTGTCCACCCCCCGACCGCCGGCGCCCGCCCCGGCCAGCGCCATGACCTCCGAGGCGTTCCCCCGGACGGCGGTCGGGCGCAGCTCGACCAGCTCGGCGGCCAGCGCCGTGCGGTAGGCCAGCCCGCCGACGGCGACCGGGTCGAGCACCCACGGTGTGCCGGCCGTGCCGGCCGACCGGGCCGCCAGGCGCATCGCCTCGGCGGTGCGCTCGTGCACCGTCCCGACGTTGACCAGCACCGCGGAGGCGACCGCGGCGAAGTCCCCGGCCTCCTGGGGTGCGTCGACCATGGCCGGCGCGGCGCCCGCGGCGAGCAGGGCGTTGGCCGTCGTCGTCTGGACGACGGTGTTGGTCAGGCAGTGCACCAGCGGTGCAGCGGTGCGCAGCGCCTCGCGGGCCGCGCGCAGGTCCATGGCTCCCACGCCGTGACATCCCTTCGCCAGTACGAACTGGAGCAGGTTCGACGGGTGTTCTCTCAGCCCCGGGCGGGGCACCCCGTGCCACTTACGCCCTCGAACCTAGCAACGTCGTCCCGGCCGGGGGCGCTCAGGCGGCGAGCGGGACGAAGCGCTTCAGCTTCCCCGAGGGCGGCCGCGCGATCCGGGCGACCGGCGTGACGGTGACCTCCGGGTCGGGGACGCCGACCCCCGCCAGCTCGTCGGCGATCGTCGCGGCCAGGGCGCCGGTGTCGACCGGCGCGGTGGCGTGGACGACGACCGCCGCACCCAGGGGCGTCTGGCGCACCTGGTACTCCACGACCTCCCGCCGGCGGGCCAGCGGGGAGCGGAAGACGTGGGGGTGCACCCGCACCGCGCCGTAGGTGAAGACGTCGTCCAGCCGCCCGTACGGGTCCTCGATCCGCCGGTGGGTGCAGCCGCAGGGGCAGGGGCCGTCGACCAGCGTCAACTGGTCGGTGAGCTCGTACCGGATCAGCGGCAGCGCGGTGTTGTAGAGGTTGGTGAGCAGCACCGTGTCCGACCGCGTGCCGGGCGGCACCGGACGCCCGTCGGTGGTCACCAGCTCGTTGACCATCAGGTCGTCGGCCAGGTGGGTGCCGAACCGGCAGGGGCAGCCGTTGCCGCCCGCCTCGGAGGTGCCGTACCAGTTGCCGACCGGGACGCCGAAGGCCTCCTCCAGCGCCGCCCGGGTCTCGGGCAGCAGCGGCTCGCTGGTGCCCATCACCCAGGCCGGGGAGATCCGCAGCCGGCCGGCCAGCGCCTCGGCGGCCAGCTCGTGCATCGCCGAGGAGTAGCCGCAGAGCAGCGTCGGCTGGGCGGTGTTGAGGCCGGCCACGATCTCGGCCATCGGGAGGGTGACCGGGAACCGGACGATCTCCACCTGCGGGTTGGTGAACGTCTGCGGCGCGGCGCTGGTCATGTGCGTCGGCGCCGCGGCGGCGACCATGCCCAGCTTCGGCCGGATCCCGGCGAGCGCCGGGTCGGTGCGCAGCGCCCGCACCGGGTGGCGCATCAGGCTCCAGTAGACGGTCGCCCAGCCCTCCCAGTCGTAGACGAAGACCCCTCGCCGTCCGGACGAGCCGCCGGAGGCGCACGCGTGGTAGCGGTCGAACAGGTAGGCGTCGGAGGTGAGCCGGTCGAGGTGGGCCTCCACGACGTCGAGGGTCAGCCGGTCGTCGGTGACGATCTCGTCGAAGTGCGCCATGAGGTCGTCCTTGGTCATCACCGGCAGCTCGGGGAGGGTGTCCTCGGTGAGCTCGTCCGGGTCGACGCCGGCCAGCCGGTGGCGGTGCCACGGGGAGAGGTCCCGGGCCACGCGGACCAGGCGGCGCAGGGCGTCGCGGCGGTGCTCGGCGAGCCGGTCCGGAGGCCACTCGAGGGGCGCGAACAGCCGCGGGGCGAGGGCGGTGGCGTCGGCCAGGTGCCGCCGGCGGAGTGTCTCGTAGGTGGTCATGGCCGCGACGCTAGGAACGGGCGGGACGGCGGTCCGGCGTACCGGTACGTGCCCGGGTACCCGAATCCACGCCCGCCGGGGTCCCCGAACGCGCCCTCCCTGCTGCCCCCGGACCCGCCCCCGCTGTGCCCGGACCCGCCCCCGCTGTGCCCGGACCCGCCCCCGCTGTTGCTCCCGGACCGCTGAGCCCCTCGGCCGCCACGTACCGGGCCAGCTCGACCCGGGACCGCACGCCCAGCCGGGCGTAGGTCCGGGCCAGGTGTCCCTCCACGGTCCGCTCGCCGATGAACAGCCGGGCGCCGATCTCCCGCGCGGACAGGCCGGTGGCCGCCAACTCCGCCACCTCACACTCGCGGGCGGTCAACGAGCCCGGGCCGCGGGCGGCCGCGGCCTCCCGGCGGCCCCGTGAGCCCCGGCGAGCCAGCGCGTCGAGGGCGTCGTCCCGCCGGACCAGCGCGCCGCAGGCGGCGTAGCCCTCGGCCGCGGCGGCCAGCTCGGCGGTGGACCGCTCGCGGTCGCCGGCGGTGAGCCCCAGCAGGTGGTGGGCGCGGGCTCGGTGGATCGGCCAGCTCGCCGCGTCCAGGGTCTGCACCGCACCGGGCCGCCCAGCGCTCCGCCGCGCGGTCCCGCCCTTCGCCGTGGGCGGACCAGCCGCGGGCGAGGTCGGCCAGGGCGGCGTGCGCGGGGACCCCGGTCCGCTCCGCGACCCGGTCCAGGGCCGGCGCCGCGGAGGGGGTGGGCCGGCCGAGCCGGGCGCCGGCCTCGGCCAGGTCCACCAGACAGGGCAGGGTGAGCAGGATGCCCAGCTCGTCGAGTCGCCCGGCCAGCCGGTGCAGCTCGGGCAGCACGTCGTCCCGCCGTCCGGCGAGGGTCGCGCACACCGTCGCCGCGTAGGCCACGATCTCGCCGTAGACCCCGCGGGTGCCCGCGTACGGGGCGCGGGCCACGGCCAGGAACCGGGCCGACTCGGCGTGCTGCCCCAGCTCGGCCGCCGCGGCCGCCGCGGTGGCCGAGGCCCAGGCGGTCCGGCGGCCCGGGCCGACCGGGTGCGCGTCGGCGGTCCGGCGGGCCGCCGCCACGGCGCCGGGGAAGTCACCGGCCAGCCAGCGGACGAAGACCTCCAGGGGCAGCGGCGGCTCGTCGGGGGCGAGCTCCCGGGCCTCCTCCACCCGCGGCAGCGCCTCGTCGACCCGGCCGGCGATCACGAGCAGCTGGGCCTCGTTGTGCAGGGCCATGGAGAGCCGGTAGCGGCTCCCGTCCGCGCGGGCCATGGCGTTGCTCTCCCGCAGCGCGGCCCGGCCCACGTCGAGCGCGCCGGAGATCGTGGCGGTCAGCCCCAGCGTGCGCAGGGCCCGGCCGAGGACGACCCGGTCCCCCAGCGCGCGGGCACGGTCCACCACCCGGGCCGAGGAGTCCCGGATCGCCGGCGCGGAGCTGCCCGCGAGGTGACGGATCCAGGCCAGCTCGTGTCCGGCCAGCAGCGAGCCGCGGGTGTCGCCCGCGGCGGTGAACAGCTCGGCCGCCTCCGCGCACAGCCGCTCCGCTCTCGTGAGGTCGCCGTCCCCCCACGCCAGGAAGCTGGCCAGCCGGAACCGCACCTGGGCGCGAGGGCGCGGGTCGGGCACGTCGGCGAGCGCGGCGTCCATGGCCTGGAGCGCGCCGATGCCGGCGGGTGCGTGCTCGTCGGCGCGGTGGTCGAGCACCCACTCGGCGTCCCACCGCAGCGCGTCGACGACGGCCACCCAGCGGGGGTCCCCGGCGGGGAGGAGCCCGACGAGTGCCCCGAGGACGGCCAGGGCCTCGGGGAACGCGCCGGCCGCCTCCGCGCGCCGCTCGGCCTCGATGAGGACGCCGACGGCCTCGTCGTCGTCCGCCCCCGTCGAGCGGGCGAAGTGCGGTGCCGCCTCCCCCACGCGGCCGGCGTCGAGCAGCACCCGGCCCACCTGGCGGTGCAGCAGGCGGCGGCGGGCCGCGCCGATCCGCCGGTAGACGGCCTCACCCAGCAGGGGGTGGGCCGGCTCGTAGGACAACCGCAGGCCCCGCTCCTCCTCGGCGACCAGGTCGGCCCGCACCAGCGACTCCAGCGTGCCGGCCAGCGTCGCCGGCTCGGACCCGGCGAGCGCGACCAGGCTGCGCAGGTCGGTGCGCCGGCCGAGGACCGCCAGCAGCTCCAGCAGCGCGACGGCGTCCGGGGTCAGCCGGGCGAGGTCGAGCTCCACCCGCTCGGCCAGGGACGCCGGCAGCCGCGGCAGCTCCGGTGCGGCCAGGTCGGCGCCCTCGGCGCACAGCGCCCGCAGCAGCTCGATCGCCGCGAACGGGTTGCCGCCCGAGCGCCGGGCCAGCCAGTCGGGCAGGGCCGCCGGCACCGGCGTCCCCGGGCCGAGGACCGCCGCCGCGAGGTCGGCGAGCGCCGCGGCCGGGAGCGGCGCCACCGGCAGCCGGCGCAGCGACCCCTCCTGCTCCAGTCCCAGCAGCACCCGCCCCAGGGCCGGCTCCGCGCGCAGCGGGGCCGGCCGGGCGGTCGCCAGCGCCAGGACCGCGGCGCCGGCGCAGCCGTAGGCCACCGAGTGCAGGGCCTCCAGCGACGAGGCGTCGGCCAGGTGCAGGTCGTCGAAGCGGAGGACGACGGGACGCTCGGCGGCCAGGCTGCGCAGCACCGCGGGGAGTGCCGTCATCAGCCGCGCGCGGGATGGCGCCCCCGCGGACCGGGCGCCCGTGGCCGCGGCGACGCTGCGCAGCACCGGGGCGAGGTCGGCCTCCGAGCCGGCGCAGTGCCGGGCGACGTCCTCGGCGGGCAGTCCGCGCAGGTGGCGCTCCAGCGCCTCGGTCCAGAGCCCGAACGGCGCGGTCGACCCCAGGGGGAACGCCCGCGCGGCCAGGTCGACGACGTCCGGACGGCGGACCACCAGCTCGGCGGCGAGCCGGCTCTTGCCCACGCCGGCCTCGCCGGTGAGCAGCAGTCCCCGCCACTCACCGCGGGCGGCGCGGTCCAGCTCGCGGGTCAGCAGCGCGAGCTCGTCGGCGCGGCCGACCAGTCGCGGACCGCGGGCAGACCGTCGCACCCCCATCCCGGCCCCCTCCGCCGGTGTCGCTCGGCGTCCAGGGTTCTCCCCCGGCGGGTCCGTGTCAGCCCCTCGGCGCGCTCCGGGTCGGGGACGGCGGGTCGCGGTCGGCGGTCGCGGTCGGCGGTCGCGGTCGGCGGGCTCAGTCGCTGCCGGTGAGCGCGGTCGAGGGCAGCCAGTCGGCATCGAGCAGCTCGGCGATCCCCTGCAGGGACGACGTGTCCGCCCCCGCGGTGGAGCCGCTGACCGCCAGCCGCTCCACCATCACACGGGCGACCTGCTCCTCGACGGTGTCCTCGGCGAACGCGACCCGCCACGGCGAGACCTGTCCGTCCCGGTGGGTGCGGCCGGTGACCTGCCGGGCCTGGATGCCGGAGAACCGCGGCTGGTGGAACAGCCCGACCCGCGGGGTGGCCGCGGCGGTGGACCCGTTCGGCAGCAGCTCTCCCGCGTGCAGGCTGATCGAGGCGGTCACCGTGAACACGCACACCGGCGCGGCCCCGGTCTGGAAGCGCAGCCGCTCGGCCTCGACGTCGAACCGGTCGCGGCCGTAGATGGCGGCCACGGCGATCCCCGAGTCCAGCAGCGCCTCGCGGATCGGGTCGGCCGCGGTCTCCACGAACTCCACCGACACGGCGACCTGCCGCTCGGCCTCCAGCTGTGCCGTGACCCAGTCGACGGTCGCCTGGGCGCGGATGAGGCCGGCCTTCTGCCGGAACCGCAGCAGCGCGGCGCGGCCACGCGCGGTCTGCCGACCGCGGCGGGCCAGTTGCATCTCGGCGCGGAACTCCTGCCACTCGGACTCGTAGGCGGCCTGCTCGGCCGGCGTCAGCGCCACCGGCGTCCCGGTGACCGACACCGGGCCCCACGGCGCGGGGCGGTGCAGCGTCGCCGGTGGGGTGCCCTCGGCGAGCCAGCCCTGCAACCGGGCGAGGTCGGCGCGGCGGCGGTCGGCGTCCTCGGTCCAGGCCCAGCCGTACCGGCCACGTTCCACGTGGAACCCGTGCTCGGCGAGCTTCGCGGGCAGGTCGGCCCACGCGCGCAGCGGCTCGCCGTGCCGCTGGGCGAACTGCGGCGCCAGGTACGGGAGCTCCAGCGGCGTGTGGGCCGGGGTGGCGGTGGCCGCGATGACGAACGGCGCGTCCTTCACCCGGCCGGCGCCGGAGACCGCCTTCCAGTGCTTCCACCGCTGCGTGGTCGTGTGCCGGACCATGTGCGCCTCGTCGGCGATGACGACGTCGAACCGGAGCCGGCTGACCTTCCCCAGCCGGTCCCAGGTGGTCACGCACCAGCGCAGCCCGCCGTCGCCGAAACCGGCGATGGACCGGGTCCAGTGCGGGATGGTGATGGCGGCTGGGCGGTCGGCGACCACGAGGACGGTGCGGCCGCCGCGCTGCGCCGCGACCTCCCGAGCGGCCAGGACGGCGGTGCCGGTCTTGCCCACCCCGGGGTCGTCGCCCAGCAGGAACACCCGGTGGCCCGCCTTCGCCGACGCGGCGATCGCGGCGGCGCCGGAGAGCTGCTCGTCCCGGGGCTGCACGGGGCGGCTCGCGGGGACCGGACGCGGTGTGGCGTTGAGCTCGTCCTCGAGGAAGCGCTCGAAGGTGTACGGCGGCGGGTCGTAGGGCGCCAGCTCCGGCGGCAGTTCCCGGCCGACGTACACGTGGGCCTGCAGGTCCGGGCGCCACTGGGCTCCGGGCGCCGGTGCGCGGAACGGGACGGCGAGCACCCACACCCGCTCCCCCGGGCCGGCGACCGGGCGCTCCGGCGCGGGCTTGGCGGGGCGGCGCGCCGGCGCGGCGCGGCGGGTACCGGTGCGGCGGGTGCTGCTGCCGGTGGTGCTGCTGCGGCTCGTGGTGCTGCGGGTGGTGCTGGCTGAGCGGCTCGTCGTCCGGCGGCGCCGTCCGGGCATGGGTGTGCTCCCCCTTCGTCCCCGGCACGCTAGAGCGCCGCTGCCGCCTCGCCCGTCAGGCCGCCCGGCACGTCGTCCCCGGATCGCGGGTCCGCCTCCGGCCGTGTGCAGCCGGTGCCGGGCCTCTGGTGGAATCCCCCGGTGACCGAGAACGCCGAGGAGCGGCTGCACGCCCGGACGCTGGGCGAGGCCGGCCCCCGGGTCGTCTTCGTGCACGGGCTGTTCGGCCAGGGCAAGAACTGGACGACGATCGCCAAGGGTCTCGCCGGCGACCACCGCGTCACCCTCCTCGACCTGCCCAACCACGGGCACTCGCCGTGGACCGAGCGGGTCGGCTACCTGGACATGGCGCGCATGGTCGCCGAGGAGCTGCGGTCGTTCGGGGAGCCGGTCACCCTCGTCGGGCACTCGATGGGCGGCAAGGTCTCGATGCAGGTCGCCCTGCGGCACCCGGAGCTGCTGCGCGCGCTGGTCGTCGTCGACATCGCCCCCAGCGAGTACCCGGTGTCCGGCGGGCGCACCGACGACCCCGACGAGGAGGCCTCCCCGTTCGCCGCGTACATCGCCGCGATGCGGGAGGTGGACCTCGGCTCGCTGCGGAGCCGTGAGGAGGCCGACGCCGCGCTGCGTGCCGCCGTCCCGAGCCGGATGGTGCGCTCGTTCCTGCTGCAGAGCCTGGTCCGCGAGGGGCTGGGTGCCGACGGTGGCTGGCGCTGGCGGCTGAACCTGGAGCTGCTGGAGCGCGACCTGGGTGAGCTGCGCGGCTTCCCCGAGCCGCCCCCGGGCGCGCGCTACGACGGCCCGGTGCTGTGGATCGCGGGGGCCAACTCGCACTACGTGCTGCCCGAGGACCGCCCGCGCATGGAGCAGCTCTTCCCCACCACCCGACTCGTGCGGGTCAAGAACGCCGGTCACTGGGTGCACTCGGAGCAGCCGCAGGTGTTCCTCGAGACGCTCAAGCGCTTCCTGGAGCGCGTGGAGGCCTGAGCACCGCCGGCCCTCGAGAGCCCCGGGTCCCCGACCGGCCACCGCTCGGGGCCGAGGTCGAGCAGCGTGGCGGACAGGCCGTCGAGGTCGGCCTCGGGCAGCCCGTCGAGGGCGGAGCGGAGTTCGGACACCTCGCCCTCCTCCCTGGCCACGCACCGGATCGACGGGTCGAGGGTAGGACCGCGGCGAGACGGGAAAGTGCAGGTCAGGAGGTTGTGGACGGAGGGCGCGCCTGTGGACGGCGACCTCGTGGGAGGTGCTCCGCCTGGTGGGATGGGCACGGCGGGAGGAGCCGAGACGACCTGGGGAAGGGATGGTGCGACACCGTGCGAGGAGCACTCCTGGTGGGACCGACGACCGGGCACCGGTCGCGCCCGGTGCGGCCCGCGGGCCAAGATCAGCGCATGACCGACCCCCGCGCCGGACAGCCGGCCCGGCCGAGCGACCTCATCGACGTGGCCTCGCTGGTCACCGCGTACTACACGCGGGAACCGGACCCGGCCGACCCGGCGCAGCAGGTCGCCTTCGGCACCTCCGGCCACCGCGGCTCCGCCTTCGACGGTGCGTTCAACGAGGCGCACATCCTCGCCACCACCCAGGCGATCTGCGAGTACCGGGTGGCCCAGGGCTACGACGGTCCGCTGTTCCTCGGCCGGGACACCCACGCGCTGTCCGAGCCGGCCTGGGCCAGCGCGCTGGAGGTGCTCGTCGCCAACGACGTCCCGGTCCTCGTCGACGCCGCTGACCGGTACACGCCCACGCCGGCACTCAGCCACGCCATCCTCACGGCCAACGCCGGGCGGACCTCCGGTCTCGCCGACGGCATCGTCGTCACCCCGTCGCACAACCCGCCCCGCGACGGCGGCTTCAAGTACAACCCTCCGTCCGGTGGCCCGGCGGACACCGACGCGACCAGGACCATCGCCGACCGGGCCAACGAGCTCCTCCGCGCCGGCCTGGACGGCGTCGCGCGGATCCCGTTCACCCGGGCGCGGGCGGCGGCGCGCAGCCACGACTTCCTCGGCGCCTACGTCGACGACCTGCCGTCGGTGCTGGACCTCGACGCCGTCCGGGATGCCGGGGTGCGCATCGGTGCCGACCCGCTCGGCGGGGCCAGCGTCGACTACTGGGGGGCGATCGCCGAGCGGCACCGGCTCGACCTGACCGTGGTGAACCCCCTGGTCGATCCGACCTGGCGGTTCATGACCCTGGACTGGGACGGCAAGATCCGGATGGACTGCTCCTCGCCGAGCGCCATGGCCTCGCTGATCGGCAAGCGCGAGCAGTTCCAGGTCGCCACGGGCAACGACGCCGACGCCGACCGGCACGGCATCGTCACCCCCGACGGCGGGCTGATGAACCCCAACCACTTCCTCGCCGTCGCGATCTCCTACCTGTTCTCGCACCGGCCCGACTGGGGCGCGGGCACCGCCGTCGGCAAGACGCTGGTGTCGTCGTCCCTCATCGACCGGGTCGTCGGTGGCCTGGGCCGGCGGCTGGTGGAGGTGCCGGTCGGGTTCAAGTGGTTCGTGCCCGGACTGCTCGACGGGTCGGTCGGCTTCGGCGGTGAGGAGTCGGCCGGCGCGTCGTTCCTGCGCCGGGACGGCCGGGTGTGGACGACGGACAAGGACGGCATCCTCCTCGCGCTGCTGGCCAGCGAGATCCAGGCGGTGACCGGCCGCTCGCCGTCCCAGCTGCACGCCGACCTGACCGCGCAGTACGGGGAGTCCAGCTACGCCCGCATCGACGCCCCCGCCACCCGCGAGCAGAAGGCCCAGCTCGGCAAGCTGTCGCCGGAGGACGTCACCGCCACCGAGCTGGCCGGTGAGCCGATCACCGCCAAGCTCACGCGCGCACCGGGCAACGACGCCGCGATCGGCGGGCTCAAGGTGGTCACCGAGAACGCCTGGTTCGCCGCCCGGCCCTCGGGCACCGAGGACGTCTACAAGGTCTACGCGGAGTCCTTCAAGGGCCCCGACCACCTCGCCCGTGTGCAGGAGGAGGCCCGCGCCGTCGTCACCGCCGCCCTCGGCGGCTGAGCAGCGGCAGGCGGCCGGCGGTCGGGCGGCGGGCGGGACCGCCGGTGAGCGGCCGGCCGGCGGGCAGTGGGCGGACGCGGGTGACGGCCGGTCAGGAGCCGGTGACCAGCCCGCCCACGAACACCGCGGCCAGCGAGACGACCGGGACGGCGGTCAGCAGCGCCAGCCGCCAGCCGCCGAAGGGCACCATGTCCCTGCCCGTGCGGGGGTCGACCACGGCGTCGTCGTCCCGGTCCCGGCGGACGGAGCGCACGGTGCGGACGACGGAGGCGCCCAGCACGAGGGCCGCGGCCACGGTGACCACCCCAGCCGGCAGGCCCAGCACGCCGTCCGTGCCGGCGCCCAGGGACCACGACCCGTCGGCCAGCAGGAAGCAGCACACGCCGATCACGACGGCGCCGACCAGGTCCGCCCAGCCCAGGCCGCGGGCGAGCCCCGCCCAGGTGCCGGAGCGGGGGATGCCGAGGGCCTCGGCGACCCGGTCGGCGTACTCCTGCGGCGGGCCGAACGCCTGGTGAGGGTCCTCCCCGGTCTCGGCGACGTGGCTCTCCACCTCCGCCAGCACCTCGCCGATCCGCCGGCCGGGGACGACCCGCGCCCGCATGGCCAGCAGCAGGGCGTCGCAGTAGGACTGCACGCCGCTCGTCGTCGAACGCTGCACGTCGGGCTCCTCAGGGGCGGTGGGACGGGGTGAGCAGCAGGCCAGTGGCCCGCTCGGTGAAGACCTGCCACTGCTCGGTGCGGCTGCGCAGCGCGTCGGCACCCTGGGGCGTGAGGGTGAAGAACTTGCGACCGGGGCCGTGCTCGCCGGCCGCCCAGGCCGAGGTCACCAGCCCCTCGCCCTCCAGGCGGGTCAGGATCGGGTAGAGCGTGCCGCCCTTGACCACGCCCAGCCCGGACTCCTGCAGGCGGGCGGCGATCGCGTAGCCGTAGGTGGGGCCGTCGGCGACGACGCGCAGGACGCACAGGGACAGGACGCCGCGCAGCCACTCCCCCGGCCACCGCTCCTCCGCCATGGCGGAGGACAGTACGGCTGACTAGTCAGCGACACCAGCTACTCCGGCGGGGATCCTTCCGACCGAGCACGAGCGACGAGCGGCGGATTCCCCGGCGACCGACGACGATCGGGGGATGGCCGAGGGTCTGGACGTCGTGAGGCTGGTGCGCGAGCTGGTGGGCCGGACGACGGTCTCGGGGGACGCCGTCGCCCAGCGCGACGCCCTGGGCGTCCTCACCGACGTGCTCCGCCAGCGTGCTCCGCACCTGGAGGTGACCGAGGGCCGCGACCCCGACCACCCCTGGACGCTGCTGCGGACCCCGGCCGACCCCGACCGCCGCCAGCTCCTGCTGGCCTGTCACGTCGACACCGTGCCGGTGCCCGCCCCCGGCGCCTGGCAGCGCGACCCCTTCGGCGCGGACCTCGAGGAGGGCCGGGTGTGGGGCCGCGGCGGGAGCGACATGAAGGCCGGCGTGGTCGCGGCGGCCGCGGCGCTGGCGGCCGCCGACCCCGAGGTCCCCGTCGCGCTGCTGCTCACCAGCGACGAGGAGATCGGCTCGAAGGGAGCCGCTGCCGCGGCCGCCGCGGTCGCCGACCAGTCCGTCGGGGCGGTCATCGTCCCGGAGGCCACCGGCAACCAGGTCGTCCTCGGGCACAAGGGAGCGCTCTGGCTCGCCGTCCGGACGGCGGGGCGGGCGGCGCACGGCAGCACGCCCGAGCGCGGTCACAACGCCGTCCTGGACCTCGTGGCGGTCCTCGGGCGGGCCGGCGGTGCGCTGCCGCTGCGCGGCGACCCCTTCCTCGGCACCGAGACGTGGAACCCGGGCGTGGTCGCCGGGGGCACGGTGCCGAACGTCGTCCCCGACCGCGCCGAGGTCGTCGTCGACATGCGCACGGTCGCCGACGGGGCGCCGCTGCTCGCCTGGTGGCGGGACCAGCCGGAGGTGGCCGACGTCGACGTCCGCGTGGACCTGCCACCCGTCGGCACCCCCGCCGACGACCCGTGGGTGGCCTCCCTGCCCGCCCCCGTGCTCCCCACGCCGGCCACCTACTTCACCGACGCGTCGGTGCTCGGGCAGGTGGTGGGCGGCGCGCCCATCGTGGTGTGGGGACCGGGGACCCCGGCGGTGATGCACGCCGTCGACGAGTACGTGGAGCTCGCCGAGCTCGAGCAGGCGGCGGCCGCGTTCACTGGCGTCGTCGGCCGCTGGCGCGGCTGAGGGAGGACCCCGCCGAGGGCAGGGGCCCTCAGCGCCGGCGCGCGGCCTTGTCCGCGTACATGGCCTCGTCGGCCTCGCGTACCAGCAGCTCGAACGCCAGCTCCGGGTCGGTCCCGCCGGCCACCGTGCCGATCCCGATGCTCATGCTCAGCGGGATGGTCACCGCCTCGACCCGCAGGGGCTCGGTGACGCGGTGCCGCAGCCGCTCGGCCAGCGCCTCGGCGTCGGCACGCTCGCTGTTCTCGCACACGATGCTGAACTCGTCCCCGCCCACGCGGGCCGCGGTGTCGCTCGCCCGCAGGACCGACGTCAGCCGCTCGGCGAACGCGACCAGCACCGCGTCGCCGACCGGGTGGCCGTACTCGTCGTTGATCTCCTTGAAGCCGTCGAGGTCGATGCCGAGCAGGCAGGTGGGTGTGCGCTCGCGGTACCCGCGCTCCAGGGCGTGCCGCAGCCGGTCGCTGAAGAGGATGCGGTTGGGCAGGCCGGTGAGGGGGTCGTGCAGCGAGCGGTGGACCAGCGCGGCCTCCAGCGCCTTGCGCTCGGTGATGTCCTCGACGATCGCGACCACGTGCGGCGGGTCGCCCTCCGGCGTCTCGGCCACCCACGACGAGGTGACCTGGACCGGCACCACGCTGCCGTCCTGGCGGACCAGCCTGGTCTCGTGCCGCATCGTCCGGCGCCGCTCGACCAGCTCGGTGTAGGCCTCGGCCGTGGACAGCGCGTCCTCCGGGTGGATCAGCTCGAGCACCGAGCGGCCGTAGAGGTCGTCGGTGCTGCGGCCGAGCATGGCGCCGAAGGCCGGGTTGGCGTCGACCAGGAGCCCGGACGGCGTGGCGAGGACGATGCCCATGGGGGCGTTGGCGAACGCGCTCCGGCGGTCCGCCGGTGGCAACGTGCCGGCGTTCGTCACATCCCACCTCCGTGCCGGACATTCTGCGCAGAACAGGGGCCAGTTGCTGCAGGTTCTCGACCTGGAGTGCCCCGGACGGTTCCACGTGGAACCTCCCGGCGGGGGAGGATGGGGCGTCCCAGTGTGGCGTGTTCCGACGAGGGGAGCTCCCGTGAACGAGTTCGACCTGGTGCTGCCGGCCGCCGTGGACGTCCGCGAGGTCGGCATGCGCGACGGGCTCCAGTTGGAGGCGCCGGTGCCGCTGGAGGCCAAGCTGCGCATGCTGGAGGCCCTGGTGGCGACCGGGGTGCGGCGCATCGAGGCGACGTCGTTCGTCTCGCCGAAGGCCGTCCCGGCGCTCGCCGACGCCGACGCGGTCGCCGCCGAGCTCTCCCGGTGGGGCGACGTCCTCTGGTCGGCCCTCGTGGCCAACCCGCGCGGCGCGACCCGGGCGGTGGACTCGGGCGTGTCGAACCTGGAGTACGTCGTCTCGGCCTCCGACGGCCACAGCCGGGCCAACGCGGGGCGCTCCACCGCCGAGGCGGTGGGGGCGGTGGCGGAGATCGCCGGCCTCGCCCACGGCGCAGGGGGCTCGCTCGAGGTCGTCATCGCCACCGCCTGGGACTGCCCGTTCGACGGTCGCACCCCGATCGGCCGGACGGTCGACGTCGCCCGGGCCGCGGTCACCGCCGGGGCCGACCAGCTCTGCCTGGGCGACACCATCGGGACGACGACGCCGCTGCGGGTGGTCCAGCTCCTCGACGCCGTCCGCCGGGCGTGTCCCGGCATCGCGGTCGGCGTCCACTTCCACGACACCCGGGGCACCGGACAGGCCAACGCGCTGGCCGCCGTCCAGGCCGGGGTCACCCAGCTCGACTCGTCGGTCGGCGGCCTCGGCGGCTGCCCGTTCGCGCCCGGCGCGAGCGGCAACATCGCCACCGAGGAGCTGGTCTACATGCTCGAGGAGTCCGGCGTGCACACCGGGATGGACCTCGACGCGGTCCTGGCCGCCGCGCGGGTGACCGAGGACGCCGTCGGGCACGAGCTGCCCAGCTCGCTCTACCGGGCGGGCGGCCGTTCGGTCCCCCGCAACGCCGCGACCGTCGCCTGAGGCCGGCCCGGGCCGGTCGGAGGACACGCGGGCCGGCTCGCCCGACCCGTGGTTGGGTGGGGTCATGAGCGAGGTCGACCCCGGCACGGACGGCGCGGTCGAGGTCGTCGACCCGAAGGTCATGCGCGAGGTGCTCGGGCACTTCGCCTCCGGGGTCACCGTGGTCACCGCCCTGGCCGAGGACGGACCGGTCGGCTTCACCTGCCAGTCGTTCAGCTCGCTGTCGCTGGACCCGCCGCTGGTGGTGTTCGCCCCCGCCCGCACGTCCCGCACCTGGCCGCGGCTGCGGGACATCGGCCGCTTCTGCGTCAACGTCCTCGCCGAGGACCAGCACGACCTCTCGGGCACCTTCGCCCGCTCGGGGGTGGACAAGTTCGCCGGGGTGCACTGGCGTCCGAGCCGGCAGGGGCAGCCGGTGCTCGACGACGTCGTGGCCTGGATCGACTGCGAGCTGTGGGCGGAGTACGACGGCGGCGACCACACCTTGGTCGCCGCCCGCGTGCTGGACCTCGGCGCCGACGGGCGGCGGCGCCCGCTGCTGTTCCACCGCGGGGCCTACGGGTTGCTCGCGGGCACCGACGGCTGAGCGCCGTCAGCCGGACCCGACGGCCGAGTGCCGTCAGCCGAACCGGACGGCGATCAGCGCGACGTCGTCGCGGCCGTCGAGGCCCGCGGCCACCGCGGCGTCGCACAGCTCGCGGGGCGTCGCCTCGGGCGGGGTACCGGCCAGCCGGGTGACCAGCTCGGCGACGCCGCGGTCGAGGTCCTCCCCCGGCCGCTCGATCAGCCCGTCGGTGTAGCCGAGGAGGGTGGTCCCCGGGAGGACGTCGAGCACCGTCGACGGCCGCCGTGCACCGCCGTCCACACCGACCAGCAGCCCGGCCACCTCCTCCAGCACCCGCACCGTGCCGTCCGTCCCGCGCAGGAGCGGCGGTGGGTGGCCGGCGCTGGCCAGGTGCACCCGCCACGTCCCGCCGGGCTCGGCCGGCGGGACCGCCCGTGCGTAGACCAGCGTGGCCATCGAGGCCACGCCCAGCCCCTGCACCAGCCGGTCGACCCGGGCCAGGACGATGCCCGGGTCGGGGTCGGGCGCCTCCCAGACGCAGGCCCGGATGAGCCCGCGCAGGTGGCCCATCGCGGCCGCCGCGGCGATGTCGTGCCCGACGACGTCGCCGATCACCACGCCGACCGAGCCGTCGGGCAGGTGCAGCAGGTCGTAGAAGTCCCCGCCCACGTCCGCCGCCTCGGAGGCGCTGACGTAGTGCGCGGCGGCCTCGATGCCCGGGATGTCCGGCAGCTGCGGCAGCAGGGAGCGCTGCAGGGTGTCGGCGACGGTGTGCTCCTGCTGGTAGAGGCGCACGTTGTCCATGGCCAGCGCCGCGCGGCGGGCGAGGTCCTCGGCGAGGTCGACGTCGTCCTGGCTGAACGGCCGGCCGGCGGCGGTGCGGCCGAGCAGGATCGCCCCGCGGGTGCGGCGGCGGGCGACCATCGGCACCGCCAGCAGGGACGTCCCGCCGATCCGGGCGAAGGCCTCGCGGGCGGCGTCGGTGGCGAGCAGCTCCTCCACCTGCTCGTCGGCGTGCTGCACGACGACGGGCCGGGAGGTGGTGATGCTGTGGCGGGTCGGCGAGCCGGGCGGCAGGTGCGGGGCGTGCACCGTGCTGAGCAGCCGCAGCTCCTCCTCGCGGCCCTCCCGGTGCCGGAACGCGGTGCGGACGACGGCCCCCGTGTCGTCGACGAGCGTGATGAACACCCAGTCGGCCACCAGGGGCACGCACAGCCGGGCCAGCCGGTCGAGCAGGTCGGTGAGGTCGAGCGTGGCGATCAGCGTGCTGGTCGCCTCGGCCATGAGCGCCAGCCGGGTCTGCGCCCGCTCGGCCTCGGCGCGCGCCTTCTCCGCGTCGGCCCGGGACTGCTCGGCCGTGGCGCGGGCGAGCTCGGCCTCCTGGCGGGCGACCTGCTCGGCGGCGAAGGCGGCCTCGCGCTGGCGCTCGACGCGCACCCGCTCGGTGACGTCGGTCTGCACGCCGACGAAGCTGACGAGGGTCCCCTGGCCGTCGAACACCGGGCTGATGGAGAGCTGGTTCCAGAACGCGGTGCCGTCGGCACGGTAGTTCAGCAGGGTCGTGGTGACGGTGCGCTGGGCGGTGATGGCCGCGCGGACCTCCGCGACCGCCTCCGGGTCGCTGGCCGGGCCCTGCAGGAACCGGCAGTTGCGGCCCACCGCCTCCTCGTACCCGTAGCCGGTGATCCGGGAGAACGACGGGTTGACCCAGATCAGCGGGTTGTCCGGCTCCCGCGGGTCGGAGATCGCGAAGGCGATGTCGGTGGCGACCACCGCCCGCTCCCGCAGCGCCTGCAGGTACCGGTCGGGGTCGGCCTCGGCGCCGCCGGGGTCGACCTCCAGGAAGACGACGAGCGAGAGCTGCTGCTCGCTGCCCGGCCGGGACAGCGGGAAGCCGGTCACCCACAGCAGGTGCTCGCGACCGCCCTCGACCGCCGCCCGCTCGGTCTCGGTGCTGCGCTCCGGCGTGAGGCGGATCGCCTCGCCGTTGACCGGCTGTCCCTGGGCGACCAGCGACAGGGGCCCGGTGGTGCTGGCCAGCGGCCGGCCGCCGAGATCGGTCAGGCCCGCCGAGCCGCCCCAGGTGTCGACGTCGACCGGCAGCGAGACGTTGCCGGCCATCTCGACCGCCTTGGTGTTGGCGTAGATGACCGCACCGGCGTCCCGGTCGATGACCAGGACGGCCACCGGCACGTCGGCCAGGACGCCGGGCAGCGCCGCCGAGGCGGTGCCGGAGGACTCGTGCTCGGAGACGACGGCGGTGGCGGCGCTCACGATGCCGGCCTGCCGGGCGTCGCTGACGTCGTCGGGCGGGAGGGTGGGCGCCTGGGGGCGGGCGTCCCGGTCGGCCGGCACGACACGACAGTAGCCGCGGCCCGCACGGGGCGACCACCCACCACGGCGGCGCTGACCTGCGGTTCCACCCGGCAGGTGTGGGCGGGCGCCGGGCGGGAACCCAGCAGCGGGGCACGTCGTGCTCCACGGGGAGGGAGACGATCGCCATGGGACTGCTCGACCGGCTCTTCGGCCGCCGCCGGCCCGCCCACGACCAGGGGTACGACCGCGGGTACGAGGGCTACGAGGCGCCACCACCACCGCCACCCGCCGGCCGCTCGGACGACGAGCGGGCCATCGAGCGCTACCGCTACCTGCTGCGGACCGCGCCACCGGACAAGATCGAGGAAGCGCACGCCGAGGCGTTCGGGCAGCTCACCCCCGAGCAGCGACGTCAGGTCCTCGACCAGCTCGCCGCGGCCGGTGAGCGGGCGCACGGAGACGACCCGCGCAGCCTGGCCCGCGCCGCCACCCGGGCGGAGATGCGCCACCCCGGCACCCTGGAGCGCGCCTTCGGCGGCTACGGCCCGGGGTACGGCGGGGGCCCGGGGTACGGGCCGGCGTACGGCGGGGGCTACGGCGGCGGGTTCGGCGGGCCCAGCTTCGGCAGCATGATGGGCGCCAGCCTGCTGGGGACCGTGGGCGGCCTGGTCGTCGGGACCGCGGTGGCCGATGCCCTGTTCGACACCGGGCTGGGCGACGGCGGCCTGTTCGGCGGCGGGGACGAGGAGGCCTACGCCGCGGGGTACGCCGACGGGGCCGACGGCGACTACGGCGGCGACCCGGGTGGTGACTTCGCCGGCGGCGCGCAGGGCGACTACGGCGGCGACATGGGCGGCGGGGACTTCGGCGGCGGCGACTTCGGCGGGGACTTCGGCGGCGGCGGGGACTTCTGAGCCCCGGCGAGGCGGCGGCCGGTCAGCGGGGGGTGCCCTCGCGCGCGGCCGCCGCCCGCCGCCGCAGCCACAGCAGGCCGACCACCGGCAGCACCAGCGGGATGAACAGGTAACCCCGGCCGTAGGCCGACCAGACCGTCTCGTCGGGGAAGGCCGCCGGGTCCAGCAGGGACAGCGTGCCCACCACCAGCACACCGGCCAGCTCGATCGAGATGGCGGTCAGGGCGGTGCGCCGGCCGCCGCGGGCCAGCGCCACCGTGGCGACGAGGTAGACGACCGCGGCCAGGGCCGACAGCAGGTAGGCCACCGGCGCCTCGGCGAACCGCGTCGACAGCTGGACGGCGGCCCGCGCCCCGGCGGCGAGGGTGAACACGCCGTAGACGGCGACCAGCACCCGCCCCGGGCCCCCTCCGGTCGAGGTCGCCGCGTCCTGCCCCGCGTCGTCGACGCCCCGTCGTCCCGGATCAGCCACCCGTCGCCTCCCACAGCTGCAGCAACCGCCAGATCATGACCCCCACCGCGGCGGCGGCGACCGCCAGCACCGTCCCGGCCCAGCGGGTGGGCTCCGAGCGCGCCCAGAGCCCGCCGGCCACCGGCAGCAGCGCGACGCCGGCCAGGTAGCTCAGGAAGGTGGGCGTGTCGGCCGGGCGCTCACCGCGCACCAGCAGGACGACGGCGAGCACCACCTGCACCAGCAGGACCACCTCCAGCAGCGCGGTCGCCCACAGGTGCAGCAGGCCGATCCGCCGGCGCGCGAGGGTCGAGGCGAGGCCCGCGAGGGCCACCGCGGCGGCGAGCACGGTGACCGCCACGACCAGCACCGGTGTCACCGGGGGGACCTCGCGGGAACGGCGCTGGGCACGGATGCCATCCTCGCGCCCAGGGGGAACGTCTCGGGCACCGCCCTCGGCCGGGACGGACACCACGGGGGCGCGCCCGGTGACGGGCGTGCCGAAAGGACCGCCATGACCGTCCGCGATCTGGTCGTCGACCTCTTCTCCGAGCACCTGGACGCCGTGACCGACCAGCCCGTGCGCCTCCGGGCCCTGGTGACACTGCTCGAGGCGTTCGAGGTCGCGGAGCCCACCACCCGCATGACGACGGCCGCCCTGCGCCGGTCCGGGTGGCTGGCCGCCTCCCGCCGCGGCCGCGAGACGCTCTACACACCGACCGACGACCTGCGGGCCGCCGTCCGTGCCCGGTGGGCCCGGCTCGACGAGCGGCTGGGACCCTGGGACGGCCGCTGGCGGATGGTCATCTACACGGTGCCCGAGACCGACCGGTCGGCCCGGGAACGGGTGCGGCGCACGCTCACCCGCCACGGGTTCGGCCCGCTGGCCCCGGCCACCTGGCTGTCCCCGCACAAGGTCGCGCTCGACGACGTCCGCACCGAGCTGGCCCGGGAGCCGCTGAGCCGGCTGGACCTGCTCACCGCCCAGGTGACCCAGGAGACCGGCGGCTCGGACACCGAGCTGGCCGCCCGGTGCTGGGACCTGCAGGGGGTCGCCGCGGCCTACCGCCGGGTGATCGACGGCATCCGCGCCGTGCTGGCCGGCCCCGCGCCCGACGGGGTCTCGGCACTGGTAACCCACCTGCGGGTCCTCGCCGAGATCCGCCGGGTGGGCGTGAGCGACCCGATGCTCCCCGACGCCCTGCGGCCGCCGGGCTGGCCCGGTGCGGAGCTGTGGGAGGCCTGGCAGGAGCTCTGCGCCCGGCTGCACGGCCCGGCGCGCGAGCACGTGGCCACGCTCGTCACCGGACGGTGGGACGGGCCGGGCGACGAGCAGCCCTGGCCGGCTCAGCGGTGCACGGTGGACATGTCCGGGTAGCGGTCCCCGGCGGTGGCGCCCGCCGGGGCGGCCTCGTCCAGCCGGCGCAGGTCGTCGTCGGTGAGCCGGACGTCGGCGGCGGCAGCGTTCTCCTCCAGGTAGGCCACCCGCTTCGTGCCCGGGATCGGGACGACCGTCGGGTTCCCCCCGCGGTCGCTCTGCGCCATCACCCACGCCAGGGCGAGCTGGGTGGCGGTGACGCCCTTCTCGTCGGCGATCTCGCGGACCCGGTCGACCAGCTCGAGGTTGCGCACGAAGTTCTCGCCCTGGAAGCGCGGGTTGCGTCGGCGGAAGTCGTCGGGGGCCAGGTCGTCGATGCTGCGGATCTGCCCCGAGAGGAAGCCGCGGCCGATCGGCGAGTAGGCGACGAAGCCGATGCCGAGCTCGGCGCAGGTGGCCAGGACGCCGTCGTCCTCGGGGTCGCGGGTCCACAGCGAGTACTCGGTCTGCACGGCCGTCACCGGCGTGACGGCGTGCGCGCGGCGGATGGTCTCCGGCGCGGCCTCCGAGATGCCGAGGTGACGGACCTTCCCCGCCTCGACCAGCTCGCGCAGGGCGCCCCAGGTGTCCTCGACGGGCACGGTGGTGTCGACCCGGTGCTGGTAGTAGAGGTCGATGACGTCGACGCCGAGCCGCTGCAGGGAGGCGTCGCAGGCCCGGCGGACGTAGTCCGGCCGGCCGTTGATCCCGCGGAAGGAGCCGTCCTCGCCGCGCTCGTTGCCGAACTTGGTGGCGAGGACGACCTCGTCGCGGCGACCGGCGATCGCCGCGCCCACCAGTCGCTCGTTGGTGAACGGGCCGTACATGTCGGCCGTGTCGAGGAACGTGACGCCGAGGTCCAGTGCGCGGCGGATGGTCCGCTCGGCCTCGGCCTGGTCACCGGTGCCGTAGAACTCGCTCATCCCCATGCAGCCCAGCCCCTGGGCGGACACGGTCAGGTCTCCGATGGTGCGCGTCTCCATGCCCCTCCCCTGCCCCTGCTGCCCACCCGACAACCGGGTGGTGGTGACCCGGTTGACAGCCGTGACGGGTGGTGTGCGAAGTTAGGGCGCCCTCAGTTAGCCAAGCCTTCCCTCAGGAGCACGATGCGCACCGCCGCCCGGCCGCTGGCCGCCCTCTCCCTCACCGTGGCCACCGCCCTGTCGCTGAGCGCGTGCGGCGAGGGCGAGGACACTGCCGAAGCCGGGACCGCCGCAGCCGAGACCGTCCCCTTCACGTGGGACCGGAACACCGCCGCCGAGGACGAGGAGCCCGTCCTCGAGGAGACTACGGTCGACGTCCCGAAGGACCCCGAGCGGATCGTCGTCTTCGACATGGCCAGCCTCGACACCATCGGCGCGCTCGGCGGCGAGATCGCCGGCGCCCCGCTCGACTCGGTGCCGGGCTACCTCGAGCAGTACCTGGCCGACGACGCCTTCAACGCCGGCACCCTGTTCGAGGCCGACCTGGTCGAGATCGAGTCGCAGCAGCCCGACCTGATCGTGGTCGGTGGCCGCTCCTCGGCGCTGTACGAGGACCTCAGCGAGATCGCCCCGACCGTCGACCTGAGCCTGCGCGGCTCGTACACCGAGACCCTCGAGCGGAACGCCACCTTCCTCGGCGAGGTGCTCGGTGCCGAGGACGAGGCGGCCGCCGCGATCGACGAGATCGAGGCGGGCATCGAGGAGGCGAAGGCCGCCACGGCCCAGGCGGGCACGGGCCTGGGCATCATGGTCTCCGGTGGCGAGCTCAGCGCGATGGCCCCGGCGGGCGAGGACGCGTCCGGGCGCGGCGCGCGCGGCGGGCTGATCTACGACGCGTTCGGCGTGCAGCCCGTGGTCGAGGACATCCAGGCCGCCACGCACGGCGAGCCGGTCTCCTTCGAGTTCCTGCTCGAGACCAACCCCGACCACCTGTGGGTCGTCGACCGCGACGCCGCCACCGGCGAGGAGGGTGCGCAGGCGGCCGCGGCGGTCCTCGACAACGACATCGTCGAGCAGACGACCGCGTTCCAGAACGACCAGATCCACTACCTCGACCCGGTGGCCTGGTACATCGTCTTCGGCGGCATCGACACCACGAAGATCATGATCGACGACGTGCTGCAGATCGCTGCGTGACCAGGTCGCACCTGCCCGAGCACCCCTCCCGTCCCCTGTGACGGCGCTCGACACGACCCCGACGAGCACCCCTGCCCGCGTGCGGCCCGGCCGCACCTGGGTGGGGGTGCTCGTCGGCGTCCTCCTCGCGGTCCTGGCGCTCGCGAGCCTGTTCGTCGGTGTCTCCGACGTGTCCCTCGGGTCGGTCCTCGCCGGCGGGCCGGAGAGCAACGCGGCCTTCCTGCTCGTGGCCAGCCGCATCCCCCGCACCGTCGCCGTGGTCCTCGTCGGCGCCTCCCTGGGCATCGCCGGGCTGATCATGCAGATGCTCGTCCGCAACAAGTTCGTGGAGCCCGGCACGACCGGCGTCAGCGAGTTCGCCACCCTCGGCATGCTGGTCACGATCGTGTTCTTCCCGGGCATGGCCGTCGTCGGGAAGATGGGTGTCGCCGCCGTCTTCGGCCTCGTCGGCACCTGGGTGTTCCTCCGCGTGGTGCGGGTCGTGCCCGTGCGCCAGCTCGTGCTCGTGCCGCTGGTCGGCATCATGCTCGGCGGCGTCGTGGGCGCGGCGACCACCTTCTTCGCCTACCGCCTGGACCTGCTGCAGTCCCTCGGGCAGTGGTCGCAGGGCAGCTTCGCCACGGTCATGCAGGGCCGCTATGAGTTCGTGTGGATCGCAGCGGCCATGGTCGCGGTCGCGTGGTTCGCCGCCGACCGCTTCAGCGTGATCGGGCTCGGTGAGGAGTTCGCGACCAACCTGGGGCTCGACCACCGCCGGTGGGTGGCCGTCGGCATGGTGCTCATCGCGGTGATCACGGCGGCGGTGCTCGTCACGGCGGGCCTGATCCCCTTCCTGGGGCTGGTCGTGCCGAACGTCGTGAGCCTGCTCATCGGCGACAACGTGCGCCGCGCGATCCCGTGGGTCGCCGGGCTGGGGGCGGTGTTCGTCCTGGCCTGCGACATCCTGGCTCGGGTCGTGCGGTTCCCCTACGAGATCCCGCTGTCGGTCATCGTCGGCGTCATCGGCGCGGCGCTGTTCCTCTGGCTGCTGCTGAGACGGGGGAGCCGTGCTCACTGACCCCGCTCCCCCGGCGGCCCGTCCCGCCGCCCCCCGTGCCCGGTTCGCCGCGCGCTGGGCGCAACCCCGGGTCCGCCTGGCCGTGCTCGGCGTCGCGGTCCTGGGTCTGGCCGCCGCCTACTGCTTCACCGACGTCCCCGGCTCGCTCGCCTTCGCGCTGGAGATCCGCAGCCTCACGGTGCTCGCGATGCTCGTCGTCGCGGCGGCGGTCGGCGTCTCGACGGTGGTGTTCCACACGATCACGCAGAACCGCATCCTGACCCCGTCGATCATGGGGTTCGACGCGTTCTACGTGCTGGTCTCGACGGTCATCGTCTTCTCCGCCGGGTCGGCGTCGTTCCTGGCTGCCGACCCGTTCACCCTGTGGATCGTCCAGGTCGTCGTCATGGTGGCCTCCAGCGTCGTCCTGTTCACCTGGTTGTTCGGCGGCAAGCGACGGTCGATCCACCTCATGCTGCTGGTCGGCATCGTGCTGGGCACGTTCTTCCGCAGCTTCACCGAGTGGATGCAGCGGATGCTGGACCCGCTGGACTTCCAGGTGCTCACCGACGCGGTGTTCGCCTCGCTCACGCGCCCCGACGAGGTGCTGCTGGCGCTCACCGCGCTGCTCGTCGCCCTCGGTTGCGTCGCGGTCGTGCCGCTGCTGCGCACCCTGGACGTGCTCACGCTGGGCGAGCCGACGGCCGTGGGTCTGGGCGTCGACCACCGGCGGGTCGTGATGACCCTCTTCACGATCGTCTCGGTGATGATCGCCGCGTCGACGGCGCTGGTCGGTCCCATCCTGTTCTTCGGCCTGATCGTCGCGAACCTGGCCTACTCCTACGCGGGTTCCTTCCGCCACGTGTGGACGGTGCCCACCGCCGTGCTCATCGGCATGGTCTGCCTGCTGGGCGGCCAGCTGGTCCTCGAGCGGGCGTTCGGCTTCGGCGGCACCCTCTCGACGGTCATCGACTTCGCCGGTGGGCTGTTCTTCCTGTACCTCGTCCTGCGGAAGGGGGCGCGGTGATCGCGCTCGAGGGCGCCACGAAGCGCTACAACGGCCAGGCGGTGGTCGACGACCTCTCGATCGGGTTCGGCGCGGAGGGCGTGACGGCGCTCATCGGGCCGAACGGCGCCGGCAAGTCGACCCTGTTCGGGCTGGTGAGCCGCCTCGTCCGGCCCGATGCCGGCCGGGTCACGGTGGACGGGATGGACGTCGCGACGACGCCGTCCTCCGAGCTGGCCAAGGTCCTCGCGGTGCTGCGCCAGGACAACCACGTCGCCGCGCGCCTGACCGTGCACGACCTCGTGGAGTTCGGGCGCTTCCCGCACTCCCGGGGGCGGCTCACGGTGGTCGACCGGGAGCACATCGAGCGCGCGATCGCCTACCTCGACCTGGACCCGTACCGGAACCGGTTCCTCGACGAGCTCTCGGGCGGGCAGCGCCAGCGGGCCTTCATCGCGATGGTGCTCGCGCAGGACACCAAGTACGTCCTGCTCGACGAGCCGCTCAACAACCTGGACCTGCGGCACATGACCGAGATCATGCGGCTGGTCCGGAGGATGGCCGACGAGCTGGGCAAGCGGGTCGTCACCGTGCTGCACGACGTCAACTTCGCGGCGACCTACGCCGACCGCATCGTGGCCATGCGCGACGGGAGCGTCGTCGCGGACGCCCCCGCCCGCGACGTCATGCGCCCCGAGGTGCTCGCGGCGGTCTACGACACCACCGTCGACGTCCGGGAGATCGACGGCCGGCCCGTGGCCCTGTACTACAGCTGAGCGCCGCTGGTCAGCCCCTCCCCCGGGCCCGGCGCCGGTGCGCCACCGCCCCGACGGCCAGGAGCACGCCCCAGCCGAGGAACCACGGGTCCCACAGGAGGACGTGCCAGCGCAGCGCCCGGCTGTCGGCCGGCGGGAGCCCGAACGCGCCGAGCAGCGCGGCCGCGCCGACGAGCACGAGCAGCGCGCCGTGGCCGGCGAGGCCGCCGCCGCTGCCCCGTACCCAGCGACGGCCAGCACCGCAGACCTCGCGGGGGCGGTCACCCTCCCGAGTCTGCAGCAGCCCGCCGCAGGCCCGGTGGACCCGCCGCCGTGCCCGCGGTGTCTGTTCCACGTGGAACCGGCCCGTGTTGCGGCGGTGTGACGTTCTCCCGGCCCCGTCGCGGGGTCCGGGAACCTGGGGTTGGATCAACGACATGTGCGGCCTCTCCGGTGAGATCCGGTTCGACGGCTCCCTGGCCGACACCACCGCCGTGGCGCGGATGGTCGACGCCCTCGTCCCCCGCGGCCCCGACGGCCAGGGCTCGTGGAGCAACGGGCGGGTGGCCTTCGGGCACCGCCGGCTGTCGGTCATCGACCTGTCCCCGCACGGCTCCCAGCCGATGGTGGACAGCGAGCTCGGCCTCACCGCGGTCTTCAACGGGTGCATCTACGACTACAAGGAGCTGCGCGCCGAGCTGGAGGGGCACGGGTACCGCTTCTTCTCCACCAGCGACACCGAGGTGATCCTCAAGGGCTACCACCACTGGGGCACCGACGTGGTCTCGCACCTGCACGGGATGTTCGTCTTCGTCATCCACGAGCGGGACACCGGCCGGGTCGTGCTCGCCCGCGACCGGCTGGGCATCAAGCCGCTCTACCTCGCCGAGACGCCCGGCCGGCTGCGGTTCGCCTCGTCGCTGCCGGCGCTGCTGAAGGCCGGGGACGTCGACACCTCGATCGACCCGGTGGCCCTGCACCACTACCTGACCTGGCACGCCGTCGTGCCGGCGCCGCGGACGATCGTCAACGGCGTCCGGAAGCTCCCGCCGGCCACCGTGCGCGTGGTCGAGGCCGACGGCACCTCCCGGGAGGAGCGCTACTGGAACGCGACCTACGAGCGCCGCCCCGAGCACGCCTCCTGGTCGAACCGGGACTGGGAGGACGCGATCGAGGAGGCGCTGCGGGTCGCCGTCCGGCGGCGGCTGGTCGCCGACATCCCGGTCGGCGTGCTGCTCTCCGGCGGGCTGGACTCGAGCCTGATCGTCGGCCTGCTCGCGCAGGAGGGGCAGACCGGGCTGGCCACGTACTCGATCGGCTTCGAGGCAGTCGGGGGCCGCGAGGGCGACGAGTTCCAGTACTCCGACGTCATCGCCGAGCGGTTCGCCACCGACCACCACCGCATCCGGGTCGCCTCCGACGAGCTCGCGGCCGCCCTCGGGCACGCGATCGGCGCCATGGCCGAGCCGATGGTCAGCCACGACGTCGTCGCCTTCGACCTGCTGTCGGAGCGGGTCAGCCAGTCGATCCGGGTCGTGCAGTCCGGCCAGGGCGCCGACGAGGTCTTCGCCGGCTACCACTGGTACCCGCCGCTGGCCGACGTCGGACGTGGGGAGGCCGTGGAGCGGTACGCCGCGGCCTTCTTCGACCGCGACGCCGCGGACATGGCGCGGCTGGTGGCCGACCGCTACACCTGCGACGGGGACCCCAGCCTGGAGTTCGTCCGGCGGCACATGTCCATGTCCGGCGCCCAGACGGCGGTGGACGCCGCACTGCGCCTCGACAGCGAGGTCATGCTGGTCGACGACCCGGTCAAGCGGGTCGACAACATGTCCATGGCCTGGGGCCTGGAGGCCCGGGTGCCCTTCCTCGACCACGACCTGGTCGAGCTGGCCGCGATGTGCCCGCCGGAGCTCAAGCTGGCCGACGGCGGCAAGGGCGTGCTCAAGGCGATCGGGCGGCGGATCATCCCGCCGGAGGTCATCGACCGCCCGAAGGGCTACTTCCCGGTCCCGGCGATCACCCACCTCCAGGGCAAGGTGCTCGACCTGGTGCGCGACGCGCTCACCGGCGAGGCGGCCCGCGAGCGGGGCCTGTTCCGCCGCGAGTACGTCGACGCGCTGCTGGCCGACCCGAACGGCGAGCTGACGCCGCTGCGGGGCAACAAGCTGTGGCAGCTGGGCCTGCTCGAGCTCTGGCTGCAGACCCACGGGGTGTGAGGGGGCGCGGATGAGTCCCCGCATCGCCGGCCACCGGCGCCGCACCGCCGTCGCCGACACCCCCTCGTTCACCAGCCGCTCGTGGCAGCAGCCCTCGGAGCACCAGCGGCAGGGCATGGGCACCGACGTCGTGCTCGACATGGGCTGGGGGCGGCTGGTCTTCGGCCAGACCTTCGCCGACATGCGCGGCATCGTCGACGCCCTCCGTGCCGAGGAGAGCGGCCGCCGCGACATCTGCATCTACCCGCGCGACCCGCACGTGCTGGTCGGGCTGGCCCCCGACGAGCTGTTCATCGACCCGAGCTACACCTACCGGCTCGACCTGCACCGGTACCGGCCGCGGCCCGAGCTGATCCGGGGCGTCTTCGTCCGGACGGTGACCGCGCTCGCGGAGATGGACGCGGTCAACGACATCTACGCCCGCAACGCCATGGTCACCGGCGACCCGGAGACGATGTGGGCCAACCACCGCACCCGCACGTTCACCTACCTGGTGGCCGAGGACCGGCGCACCGGCCGGATCGTCGGCACGGTCACCGGCGTCGACCACGTGCTCGCCTTCGACGACCCCGAGGGCGGGGCGAGCCTGTGGTGCCTGGCCGTGCACGCCCAGGACGCGCCGCCGGGCACCGGGGAGGCGCTGGTGCGGGTGCTGGCCGAGCGCTACGTCGGCCGCGGGCGGGCCTACCTGGACCTCTCGGTGCTGCACGACAACGCCGGGGCGATCGCGCTGTACCGCAAGCTCGGCTTCCAGCGGACCCCCGCCGTCTGCCTCAAGCGGAAGAACCCGATCAACACGCCGCTGTTCGCCTCCCGCCCCGAGGGCCTGGAGGACCTCAACCCCTACGGGCGGATCATCGCCGAGGAGGCGCTGCGGCGCGGGGTGCGGGTCGAGGTCACCGACGCCGAGTGGGGTGAGATGCGGTTGTCGCTGGGCGGCCGGACCGTGCTCACCCGGGAGTCCCTGTCGGAGTTCACGACCGCGGTCGCCATGAGCCGCTGCGACGACAAACGGGTCACCCGCCGGATCATGGAGCGGGCCGGCGTCCGGGTGCCCCGCGGCGTGCGGGCCGCCGAGGGTGCCCTGGACGACGCCCGGCGGCTGCTCGACGAATGCGGTGAGGTCGTCGTCAAGCCCGCCCGCGGCGAGCAGGGCCGTGGGATCACCGTCGGTGTGACCTCCCCCGAGGCGCTGGAGCGCGCGGTCGGGGTCGCGCTGCAGTTCTGCCCCGACGTGCTCGTCGAGGAGCTGGTCGAGGGCGACGACCTGCGGGTGGTGGTGATCGACCACGAGGTGGTGGCCGCCGCCGTCCGCCGTCCGGCCGAGGTGATCGGTGACGGCCGCAGCCCGGTGACGCAGCTGGTGGAGGCGACCAGCCGGCGCCGGGAGCGGGCCACCGGCGGGGAGTCCCGGATCCCGCTCGACGACACGACCGCCGAGGTGGTCGCCGAGGCCGGGTACGGGATGGACGACGTCCCGCCCACCGGCGAGCGCATCCGGGTCCGCCGGACGGCGAACCTGCACACCGGCGGCACGATCGAGGACGTCACCGACCGGCTGCACCCCGCGATCGCGCAGGCGGCGGTCCGGGCCAGCCGGGCGATCGGCATCCCGGTGACCGGGCTGGACTTCCTCGTGCCCGACGTCGAGGGAGCCGAGCACGTGTTCATCGAGGCCAACGAGCGGCCCGGGCTGGCCAACCACGAGCCGCAGCCGACCGTCGAGCGCTTCGTGGACCTGCTGTTCCCGGAGACCCGCCGCCGCTGAGGGAGGACCCCGGGGAGGTCCCCGCCGGGCGGCCGTCGGGGGTGAGGATGGGCGCGTGGCGTACGTGATGGCGGCTCTCGGGGGTGTCCTGGGTGCCCTGGCGCGATGGGGGGTCACCGAGGCCCTCCCCTCCCGCCCGGGGACCTGGCCGTGGGCCACGCTGCTGGTCAACCTCACCGGCTGCCTGGTGCTCGGCGTCCTGCTGGGCGCGGTGTTCGCCGTCCACCCCGACCACCCCTGGCTGCGCCCCTTCCTGGGCACCGGCGTCCTCGGCGGCTACACGACGTTCTCGACCTTCGCCGTGGAGACCGTCGAGCTGGTCGACGTCGGCGCGTGGGGCACCGCGGCGGCCTACGTGGCGGCGTCGGTCCTCGGCGGGGTGCTCACCGCGGCCACCGGGGTGGTGCTCGGCAGGGCCCTGGCCCCGCGGCCGGTGCCGAGGAGCGCCGAGGTCGCTGTCGAGGAGGAGGTCGCGTGACCGCGTTGCTGGTGGCCGCCGGCGCCCTCGTGGGTGCGCCGCTGCGGCTGCTCGCCGAACGGCTCGCCGTCGGCCGGCGCGGCCGGGGCAGTGTCGCGGGGACCCTGGCGGTCAACGTCGCCGGCAGCGCGGTCCTGGGCGTCCTGCTCGGGCTGCGGTCGGTTCCCCCGGCCGTCGTCGTGCTGGTCGGCACCGGCTTCTGCGGCACCCTGACGACCTTCTCCACGTACGGCAACGACGTCGTCCGGCTGGTCGAGGAGCGGGCCCTGGCCCGGGCGCTGGCCTACGCGGCCGGCAGCGTCGTGCTGGGGCTGGGCGCGGCCGCGGGCGCCTACGCCCTGGCCCGGGGATGAGGGTTGCGGCTGCCGCCGGGGACGGCGGTCAGTAGGGTCGGGGGCGGTATGGCGGACACAGCGGCAGGCAGCGAGCGGGCGGACAGCCCGGTCGTCGTGGTGGCCAACCGGCTGCCGGTCGACCAGGTGACCGATGCGGACGGGACGACGCGCTGGCAGCGCAGCCCCGGCGGGCTGGTGACCGCCCTGGAGCCGTTCGTCGCCGGCCGCGGGGGCGCCTGGGTGGGCTGGTCGGGGTCGGCCGGTGAGGCGCCGGAGCCGTTCGAGTCCGGGGGCATGTCGCTGATCCCGGTCGAGCTCTCCGAGGAGGAGGTCGACCGCTACTACGAGGGCATGTCCAACGCCTCCTTGTGGCCGCTCTACCACGACGTCGTCGAGAAGCCCGAGTACCACCGCACGTGGTGGGACACCTACGTGCAGGTCAACAAGCGCTTCGCCGATCGGGCCGCCGAGGTCGCCGCCGAGGGCGCGATCGTGTGGGTCCACGACTACCAGCTTCAGCTGGTCCCGGCGATGCTGCGGCAGCGGCGGCCGGACCTGACCATCGGCTTCTTCCTGCACATCCCGTTCCCGCCCTACGAGCTGTTCACCCAGCTGCCGTGGCGCTCGGCGATCGTGGAGGGCCTGCTCGGGGCCGACCTGGTCGGGTTCCAGCGGCCCAGTGCGGCGGCCAACTTCGTCCAGCTGGCCCGCCGGCTGCACGAGCTCCCGGCGCGGGGACAGACCATCGAGTACGACGGCCGGACGGTCACCGCGCGGGCGTTCCCCATCTCCATCGACGTCGCCGCCTTCGACGAGCTCGCCGGCTCCCCCGAGGTGGTCCAGCGGGCCAAGGAGATCCGGGCCGAGCTCGGCAACCCCGACAAGATCATCCTCGGGGTCGACCGGCTGGACTACACCAAGGGCATCGCCGTCCGGCTCAACGCCTTCCAGGAGCTGCTCGAGGACGGCGTGCTGGAAGCCCCGCAGACGGTGATGGTCCAGGTGGCCACGCCGAGCCGGGAGCGCGTCGAGCACTACGTGCACATGCGCGAGACGATCGAGCAGCAGGTCGGGCACATCAACGGCGTCTTCGGCACGCTCGGCGGCCCGGCCGTGCACTACATCAACCAGTCGGTGCCCCGCGAGGAGCTGGCCGCCCTCTACCGTGCCGCCGACGTCATGCTGGTCACCCCGTACCGGGACGGCATGAACCTGGTCGCCAAGGAGTACGTCGCCGCCCGCAGCGACCTGGGCGGAGCGCTGGTCCTGTCGGAGTTCGCCGGCGCGGCGGCCGAGCTCAAGCAGGCGTTCCTGGTGAACCCGCACGACATCGCCGGCGTGAAGAACCAGCTGGTGCGGGCGTTGCGCGCGGAGCCCGACGAGCTGGCCAAGCGGATGCGCGCCATGCGCCGCCACCTGGCCAAGAACGACCTCGAGCACTGGGCCACGTCCTTCTTCGACGCGCTGCGCGCCCAGGCGTGACCGCCGTCCCCGCGGACCTGACCGCCGCACTCCGCGAGCTCGCCGGACGGCGGCCGCTGCTGGTGGCCAGCGACTACGACGGCGTGCTCGCCCCGCTGGTGGGCGACCCCTCGGAGGCGGTCCCCTCCCCCGGTGTCGCCGAGGCACTGGCCCGCGTGGCCGCCCGGCCCGGCGTCGTCCTCGCCCTGGTCAGCGGCCGCGGTGTCGCCGACCTGCGGGAGGTCAGCGGGCTGACCGGCCCCTACCGCTGGGTGGGCAGCCACGGTGCGGAGTTCGACGGCCCGCTGACCGGCGAGCTCGCCGGCCGGCGCGACGCCCTCGCCGAGCGGCTGGCGCCCCTCGTCGCCGCCGTCCCCGGGGCCCGACTGGAGGTCAAGCCGGCCAGCGTGGCGGTGCACGTGCGCCAGGTGGCGGACCGCGCCGCGGCCGCCACCCTGCTGACCGAGGCCGATGCCGCAGCAGATCCGTCACTGACGAAGAAGCCCGGCAAGGAGGTGCTCGAGCTCGCCGTCACCGACGCCGACAAGGGCCGGGCCCTCCGTCGGTTGCGCGACGAGGTCGGTGCCGCCGCGGCGGTCTACCTCGGGGACGACCGCACCGACGAGGACGCCTTCCGCGCCCTGCTTCCGGGCGACGTCTCGGTGAAGGTCGGGGAGGGGGAGACCGCGGCCCGTTTCCGCGTCGCCGGCCTCGACGTCGTCGTCCGCCTCCTCGAGGACCTGGCCGACCTGCTGGCCTGACCCCGGCGTGGCGCGGAACCGGCTGGGGTCGCCGCTGCCCGCGCGGGCGGCGACCGGCCACTCGTCGTCTACAACTCCCCGCCTCCTCCGCGCCATCGGAGCGAAAGGCACCCGGGATCGCGCCGGTGACCGTTCCGATCCTGTCGACAAAGGACTTCCCGGGCGGCGGTGACCGCAGGTCCGGAAAACGATCCTGCACGATTCCGCACCCGCTGCATCCGGCGTCGGGGCGAACTCCTGGAATGGCTCCACACTATGGCCCGGCGCACATCCGGCGCTCCTCGCCATCGGCCTCCCAGGAGGGGTCCCGTGTTCTCCCCCACCATTCCCGCTCCACCCTCCGGCGGCCGTGCCCGCTGGTTCGACGACCGGCCGGTCGGTGTCCGGATCGGCGCGGTCGTCGCGCTGCTCGCCGTCGTCGTCCTCGCGACCAACGCCCTCGCGGTGCTCCGGATCTCCGAGATGCGGACGCACCAGGAGACGATCTACACCGAGAACCTCGAGCCGCTCAACGCCCTCTCGGCCGTCCAGCGGGCGACCGCCGCGCACCGGGCCCGCGTGCTCGAGTACGCCGTCTCCGACCCGGCGCGGCGCGTGGAGCTGCGCGGCGAGATGGACGAGAAGCAGGCCGACGTCGACGCGGCGCTCGCCGAGTACCAGCCCTACGTCATCGACCAGGCGGCGATGGACAAGTACCTCGGCGCCCGCGAGGAGTTCCTCAGCACGAACGAGACCCAGCTGTTCCCCGCCGCCGACCGCGGGGACCTCGCGGCCTACGCGGCGATCTACCGGGAGGTCTCCAGCCCGCTGCTCACCGACATCGCCGACGGCCTCGAGGAGGAGGGCGTCGCCCAGTCCGCGCAGGCCGCCACCCGGAACGTGGACGCCGCTGACCGGGCCGACTCGGCCGTCACCACGCTCGTCGTGAGCGCCCTGGTCGCGACCGCGCTCGCCGGCGCGCTGACCGTGGTCGTCGTCCGCCGGATCACCCGGACCGTGCGCGCGGTGCAGGGGGTGGCCGAGGCCATGGCCTCCGGCGACCTGCGCCGGAGCACCGGCGTGCACTCCCGTGACGAGCTCGGGCAGATGGCGGCCTCGCTGGACACGGCCCAGGAGAGCCTGCGCGCGGTGCTGGCCGAGGTGGCCTCGTCGGCCGACGCGGTCGCGGCGTCGTCGGAGGAGCTGTCGGCGTCGTCGGCGCAGATCGCCGTCTCGGCGGAGGAGACCTCGGCCCAGTCGGGCGTGGTGGCCGGCGCTGCCGAGGAGGTCTCGCGCAGCGTGGCGACGGTGGCCGCCGGTGCCGAGCAGATGGGCGCCAGCATCCGGGAGATCGCCACGAACGCCGCGGAGGCCTCCGACGTGGCCGCGCGGGCGGTGACCGCGGCGGAGACGACCACGGCGACGGTGGCCAAGCTGGGGGAGTCCTCGGCCGAGATCGGCAACGTGGTGAAGGTGATCACCTCGATCGCCGAGCAGACCAACCTGCTGGCGCTCAACGCCACCATCGAGGCCGCCCGCGCCGGGGAGGCGGGCAAGGGCTTCGCGGTGGTGGCCAACGAGGTCAAGGAGCTGGCGCAGGAGACGGCCAAGGCCACCGAGGACATCGCCAAGCGCGTGCAGGCGATCCAGGGCGACACGACCGCCGCGGTGACCGCCATCGAGGAGATCTCGCAGGTCGTGGCCCAGATCTCCGATCGGCAGACCACCATCGCCTCGGCCGTCGAGGAGCAGACCGCGACCACCGCGGAGATGTCCCGGTCGGTCGCCGAGGCCGCCGGCGGCTCGGGCCAGATCGCCGAGAACATCGGTAGCGTCTCCACCGCCGCGGACTCGACCACGCAGGCCCTCGCCCAGACCCGGACGGCGGTGGACGAGCTCTCCCGCATGGCCTCGGGGCTGCGGACGGCGGTGGGCCGCTTCACCTACTGACCGTCCCCGGGGCGGGGAGAGCGCGAGCTCCCCCCGCCCCGGAATGGTCGCGATCAGCGCACGTCAAGTCGACAAAGAACCCGGGGGGAGGCGGTCACCGACAATTCTCGGTCGAGCCCCGCGACACGCACGTCGATGCGCAACACAACCGTGCGGAATGCCTGACGATGGCGCCGCACCCCAGTACTCCTGCAGGTACCAGAGAATCCGTGGAATGGCCTCGGGGCGCATCGACAGTCCCCGCGCACAACCCCAGGAGCACCACATGGCCGTTCCCCTCACGACGACCGCGCACCGGCGCAGCGGTCGTGGGTCCACCGATCGGCCCCCCACCCTCACGCTGGCACCTGCGGACGCGGTGGCGGCGAGCTCGGAGGAGATCGGGGCCCCGATCAAGGAGATCGGGATCACCGCGGCCGAGGCCTCCGACGTGGCCACGCTCGGCGACACCTCCCGGGAGATGGGCGACGCCGTGGAGGTGGTCGTCAGCACCGCCGAGCAGACGAGCCTGCCGGCGCTCGACGCCACCATCGAGGCCGCCCGGGCCGGGGAGGCCGGGAAGGGCTTCGTCGTCGTGGCCAGCGAGGTCGAGGAGGCGGCGCCGGAGACGGCGGAGGCCACGGAGGACACCACCCGCCGCGTGCAGGCGATCCGGACCCCCACCACCGCCGAGATGTCCCGGTCGGTCCACGAGGCGGCGACCGGCTCGGGCGGGACCGCCGTGGACACCACCGGCGTCTCCAGCGCCGTCGGCTCGACCACCCAGGCCGTGACGCAGACGCACACCGCGGTCGACGAGCTGCCCCGGATGGCCGCCGACCTGCGCACCGCCGTCGGCCGCCTCCCCCACTGACCACCCGGGCCGGCGCGGCGTCTTCCCCCGCCGCGCCTGCCCGGCGGCCCCTCCCTCCCCTCCCCTGATCCTCGAGGACCCGTCATGACCACCCGCTCCACCCCGTCCCGCACCGCACCGGTGCGGGCCCCCCACCGCTCCTGGTGGGGTGACCTCGGCGTCCGCACCAAGGTCCTGGCCGCCGTCGCCGTCGCCGCCCTCGCCGCCCTCGTGGTCGGCGTCGTGGGCCTCGGCGCCCTCGGCAGCGCGGCCGACCGCACCCAGGAGATGTACGAGCGGAACGTCATCGGTACGCAGCTGGCGCAGGAGATCCGCTTCCAGTTCCTGAACAGCCGCTTCCAGTCGACCAACAGCACCTACTCCCCCAACGCCGAGCTGAAGCAGCAGTACCTGGCCGCGCGTGACGACGCCCGCGCCGACCTGTCGGACGCCGGGGACCGGATGCGCACCGTGGTCGCGGCCGACCCGCAGGTCAGCGAGGCGCTCGAGAGCTCGCTCAGCGCGATCGAGGACTACATCGAGCTCGGCGACCAGCTGGACTCGCTGGCCGCGCAGGGCCGCATGGAGGAGTTCAACGCGCTGCGTCAGAACGAGGTCGTCCCGTTGAGTCAGGAGATCGTCGAGGACCTGCAGGGGCTCACCGACCTCCTGGCCGACACCGCGTCGGCGGAGGCCGTCGCGGCGACCGACGCCTACGAGAGCACGCGGACGACGCTGCTCGCGGTCCTGGTCGTGGGCCTGGTGGCCGCGCTGGGCATCGGCTTCGCCATCGCGCGCTCGTTCGCGGGCGGCCTGCGGCGCATGCAGGACTCCGCCGAGGCCCTGGCCCGCGGTGACCTGACCCGGGCCACCGGCCTGCGCACCCGCGACGAGGTCGGCCGCGCCGGCGCGGCGCTGGACGAGGCCGTCGGTGCCATGCGTGAGGTGCTGGGGTCGGTGGCGGCGTCGGCGGACGCGGTGGCGGCCAGTTCGGAGGAGTTGAGCGCCTCGTCGGCGCAGATCTCGGCCTCGGCGGAGGAGACCTCCGCGCAGTCGGGTGTGGTGGCCTCGGCGGCGGAGGAGGTCAGCCGGAACGTGCAGACCGTGGCCGCCGGCGCCGAGCAGATGGGCGCCAGCATCCGGGAGATCGCCACGAACGCCGCGGAGGCCTCCGACGTGGCCGCGCGGGCGGTGACCGCGGCGGAGACGACCACGGCGACGGTGGCCAAGCTGGGGGAGTCCTCGATCGAGATCGGCAACGTGGTGAAGGTGATCACCTCGATCGCCGAGCAGACCAACCTGCTGGCGCTCAACGCCACCATCGAGGCCGCCCGGGCCGGGGAGGCGGGCAAGGGCTTCGCGGTGGTGGCCAACGAGGTCAAGGAGCTGGCGCAGGAGACGGCCAAGGCGACCGAGGACATCGCCCGCCGGGTGGAGGCGATCCAGGGCGACACGACCGCGGCGGTGACCGCGATCGGGGAGATCTCCTCGATCGTGGCGCAGATCTCCGATCGGCAGACCACCATCGCCTCGGCGGTGGAGGAGCAGACGGCCACCACCAACGAGATGTCCCGGTCGGTGACCGAGGCCGCCGGCTGTGCCGGGGAGATCGCGCAGAACATCACCGGGGTCTCGGAGGCCGCCGGGGCCACGACGCAGGCGCTGACCCAGACCCGCACCGCGGTGGACGAGCTGTCCCGGATGGCCGCCGAGCTGCGCACCAGCGTCACCCGCTTCACCTACTGAGCAACCACCTGCGGAGCGCCCGACCGGTCCACCGGTCGGGCGCTCCGTCGTTCCTCCACATGGGCCGCCGGGTCGACGCCGAATGGGCCGAGCGTCCGTGCGGAATGGCGTCAAGTCGACAGACGGAGGCCGGTGGCCGACATCTCTGAGCCATCCTCCCGACACCCCGGAAATGGCAGGGGCGGAGTTGTCCGTCGTCCTGGTTCCCTCTGCAGCACCACCCGTCCCGCGTGTCCCGCCGTTCCGTCCGTCCGTGGGACCGGGTGCCTCGCGGCCAGGCCCGCCGCCCACCACCGCTCGACCCGCCCAGGCAGGAGCTCCACCCGACGACCGTTGCGGTGACCGCGATCGGGGAGATCTCCGCGATCGTCGCGCAGATCAGCGACCGGCAGACCGCCATCGCCTCGGCGGTGGAGGAGCAGACCGCCACGACCAACGAGATGTCCCGCTCGGTCAACGAGGCGGCGGCCGGCTCCGGGGAGATCGCCGCGAACACCACCGGCGTCTCCGGTGCGGCCGAGTCGACCACCCAGACCCGCACGGCCGGGGACGAGCTCTCCCGGATGGCCGCCGACCTCCGCACCAGCGCGGGCCGCTCCACCTACTGACCCACCGCTCACCGAGAGGCCGCACGGACGACGTCCGTGCGGCCTCTCGGCGTCCCGTGTCGACAATGGCGGGAACGGCACCGAACTGCGGCCGTCGACATGTGTCCGTGTTCCTCGGAATGGTGCCGGAGGTCCACCTGTGAGAGTGCGACCAGGAACTCAGTAAATTCAGGACCAAGGTCCCTGAAATGGCTGTGGGTGTTGCCGAAGAGAACTGAGCGGGTCGACGGAGACCCGATCCCGTCGACCACCCACCAGTCCAGGAGACGCCACATGAGCACCACCGCACCGCCCGTCGCCGACCGCCGGTCCGGCGGCTGGTTCGCCGACCGCCCCCTCGGCGTGAAGATCGGTGCGGCCCTGGCCGTGCTCGCCGCGGTCGCGATCGGCATGACCGTCCTCGCGGTCAGTCGGATCAACGCCCTCGACGCGGCGTCGACCCGGATCAACGAGAACGTCGTCACCCTGGCGGACCTGTCCAACATCCAGCGCTCCTGGCAGGGCGACCGGTCCCGCTACAACTCCTACCCGCTGGCTGACGCGCAGACCCGCGCCGCGCTGCGAGCCGACCTGGCCGAGCGGCGGACGACGATCGACGGCCAGCTGGACGCCTATGCCGAGGTGACCGTCAACCGGGAGGCGTTCGAGGTCTTCCGCGGCCACGTGACGGACTACTACGAGATCGCCGAGGGCCAGCTGGTCCCGGCCGCGGATGCCGGCGACCTGCGGGCCGCCGCCGCGCTGATCACCGGACCGCTGCAGGACACCTCGGACGTGCTGATGGACGAGTACAACGCCATGCAGGAGCGGCGGGTGGCGGCCGGCCAGGCCGACACCGACGACGCCAGCGCCATCGCCTCGTCCGCCGTCCTCACCCTGTGGGTCGCCCTGGCCGCGGGTGTCGCCGTCGCCGGTGCGCTGACCGTGTTCGTCGTCCGCCGCATCGTGTCCACCGTCACGTCGGTGCAGCGGTCGGTGGAGGCCCTCGCCGAGGGGGACCTGACGGTCGCGCCGGAGGTGCGCGGCCGGGACGAGCTGGGCCGGATGGCCGGCGCGCTCACCGTCGCACAGGGCAACCTCCGCGGGGTGCTGGGGTCGGTGGCGGCGTCGGCGGACGCGGTGGCGGCCAGTTCGGAGGAGTTGAGCGCCTCGTCGGCGCAGATCTCGGCCTCGGCGGAGGAGACCTCCGCGCAGTCGGGTGTGGTGGCCTCGGCGGCGGAGGAGGTCAGCCGGAACGTGCAGACCGTGGCCGCCGGCGCCGAGCAGATGGGCGCCAGCATCCGGGAGATCGCCACGAACGCCGCGGAGGCCTCCGACGTGGCCGCGCGGGCGGTGACCGCGGCGGAGACGACCACGGCGACGGTGGCCAAGCTGGGGGAGTCCTCG
>NZ_JBJGYR010000006.1:0-240280 GCF_054050095.1 Geodermatophilus sp. SYSU D01105 | reverse complement strand
CCTTCTCCAGCAGCGCGTCGATCAACGCGTACGGGATGCCGCACAACCCGAACCCGCCCACCGCCAGCACCGCGCCATCGGGCACGTCGGCCACCGCCTCCACGGCGCTGCCCACCACCTTGTCCATGCAGGAGTCCACCGTCCCGTCCGGGCGGCTGGGACTGCTGCGTCAGGCAGGTCGCCCCAGCTCGCGGATGCCGTCGATCGTCAGGCCGAGCGTAGCCGTGACCCGTTCGTCGGCCGCGCGGGCGGGCAGCCGGGCCGGGTCGGCGGAGCGGACCAGCACGATCGACGCGCCGGCGGCCAGCGGGGCGAGCAGCCACGCCACCGGGCCGGCCTCGGCCGCGGTGCGCTCGTCGACCAGCAGCCGGTCCCCGTCGGCGATGCCGAGCCGACCGGCCAGCTCGCGGGCGGCGTCCACCAGGCCGCCGAGGGTCAGCTCGAGCCCGCCGAGCAGCAGCCCGGGGGCGCCGGGGTCGGGCCGCTGCCACGGGGTGAAGGCGTCGCCGTGCGCGCGGACCTCGAGCGCGAAGTCCCGCGCCGGCCCGGCGTACCCGGCCATGCCCATGCCCAGCGGGTGCAGTGAGAGGCCCAGCAGCTCGGGGAGGTCCTGCTCCTCCAGCGGGGCGAGGCGGTCCTGCGCGGCGAGGACGACGTCGGCGTCGTCGAGCCGTCCCTCGTCCTCGGCGGCCGTGTCGAGGACCGTGGCGCCGCAGGCCCACGCCCCGAGCAGGACCGCCGCGGTCTGCCAGTGCACCGGCAGCGCGACCGCCACGGTGCTGCCCGTGGTGACGTCGAACTCGTCCTGGAGCAGGTTGGCCGTCTTCGCCACCCAGTTGGCGAGGGTGGCCGCCGAGAGCTCGACCCGCTCGCCGGTCGCGTCGTCGTAGGCGGTGACCAGCGGCGCGGCGGCGTCCCGGCGCAGCCGGGCGGCGAGCAGGTCGGCCGGGACGTCGCCCATCAGTTGATGCACGTGGTGTCGGCTGCGGTGCGCGCGTCCTTGCCCTCGGTGACCGGCTCCTCGGCGGCGGCCGGCTGCTGGGTGACCGCCTGGCCGACCCCGTTGAAGTCCGAGCCGAGCACCAGTTGCACGGTGCCGACCGTGGCATCGGCCGTCTTGCTCGCCTTGGCCCCCGGGATCACCTGGAGCAGCGCCCGGGCTCGGGCGTTGTCCCCCTCCGCGAAACGGATCTCGGTCCGCGTGTAGGCGGGGGAGTCGGCGTTGCCGGTGCCGGCGACCGTGAAGCCCGCACCCTGCAGGCCGGTCGCGGTCTCGCCGGCCAGCCCCGGGGTGCCCGAGCCGTTGAAGACGGTCACGGCGACGTCGGCCGGGGCGGCGACCTCCGGGGCCTGCTCCTCGGCCGGCTGCTCGGCCTGCTCCTGCGGCTCGGCCGACAGGTCGGCGAAGAACCGGTGGAGGGTGTCGACGTCCTCGAGCCGGAGGATGTAGCGGTCCTGCTCGTCGCGGTCGTCGCCCACGTACGGGACGGTCTGGAAGTCGACGCTGCCCAGGTCCACCGCCTGCATCTGCTCGGCGAGCTGGAACAGGTCGAGGTCCTGGTCGACGGTGAGCGAGTTCGACGCCGCCTCGACCAGCTGGCGCTGCTTGCCCAGGTCGAACAGGGTGTCCTCGGAGAGGATCTTGCGGACGACGCCGGCGATGAAGACCTGCTGCCGGATGATGCGGTCGAAGTCGCCGCGGGGCAGGCCGTGCCGCTGGCGGACGAACTTCAGGGCGTCGGCGCCGCTGATCGTCTGGACGCCGGCGGGGAACACCGCACCGGAGTACTTGGTGTCGTTCACCGCGGCGCAGAGGTTGACCTCGACGCCGCCGACGACGGAGCTGAGGTTGAAGAAGCCCAGCAGGTCGACCTCGGCGTAGTGGTCGATCTGCAGGCCGGTGAGCTGGTTGATCGTCTGCACCAGCAGGCGCGAGCCGGAGGCGCGCTTGGTGGCCTCGTCGGCGTCGGCCGGGGCGTCGCCGTAGCCGTAGGCGAAGGCGGCGTTGAGCTTGTCGTTGCCGTGGCCGGGGATGGCCACGTAGGAGTCGCGCGGGAACGAGACGAAGGAGGCCTTGGAGCCGTCGGCCGGCAGGTGGACCAGGATCATCGTGTCGGTGTTGAGCCCGGTCGAGCCGCCGGTGTGGAACTCGTTCTCCTGCTCGGGGGTCAAGCTGTCCCGGCTGTCGCTGCCCACCAGGAGCAGGTTGAGGTCCGACCCGCCCTCGTCGCCGGTGGCGGTGATGACGTCGGTCCGGGTGACGCTGGCCTCGGCCACCTGGCCGAGGTACCAGCCCCAACCGCTGCCGCCCAGCAGGGCGACCGACAGCAGGCCGACGACGACGCGGGTGACGACCGCGGCGCGACGGCCGCCGCGCGCCGGGCCGGTCGCGGCCGGGGCGGAGGCCGGACGTTCGGCCCCGGCGGTCTTGCGGGAGGGCCGACCGGCACGGGGGTCCAGCCGCGGTGGCAACGGGCGGCCGTCGCTGCCGGCCTGCTTGTCGTGCTTCCTCGTCACGGCGTCCTCACTGGTGTCCGATGGGCGCGCCGGGCTCCCCGGGCGGCGTCCGCGTGCTGCGGCGTCCACGTCCCACGACGGGCGGCGGCGCGAGCGATGCTAGCCACCAAAGGGGTGAGACGACCCCGTCCGACACCGACGGTTCGCCGCCTGCGCCACTACCGTGCTCACCGACCGCAGTTGTCACACCACAGGAAGGCCCGGGGTATGCGCATCCTCGTGACGGGGGGAGCCGGCTTCATCGGTTCCCACTACGTCCGGACCCTGCTCACCGGCGGGTACCCCGGCTTCGAGGACGCCGAGGTGACGGTCTTCGACGCGCTGACCTACGCCGGCAACCTCGCCAACCTGGCGCCGGTGGCCGACAGCCCGCGCTACCGGTTCGTCCGGGGTGACATCTGCAGCGCCGCCGACCTCGACGCCGCCCTGCCCGGGCACGACGTCGTCGTGAACTTCGCCGCCGAGTCGCACGTCGACCGCTCCATCTCCGGCGCCTCGCAGTTCGTGCTGACCAACGTGCTCGGCGCCCAGCAGGTCTTCGAGGCGGCGCTGCGACACGGCGTCGGCCGCGTGGTGCACGTCTCCACCGACGAGGTCTACGGCTCGATCGACGAGGGCTCCTGGACCGAGGAGCACCTCCTCGAGCCGAACTCGCCCTACTCCGCGGCCAAGGCCGGCGGCGACCTGATCGCGCGCGCCTACGCGAAGACCTACGGGCTGGACATCTCGATCACCCGGTGCAGCAACAACTACGGCCCGTACCACTTCCCGGAGAAGGTCATCCCGCTGTTCGTCACCAACCTGCTCGACGGGGAGAAGGTGCCGCTCTACGGCGAGGGCGCCAACGTCCGCGACTGGCTGTTCGTCGACGACCACTGCCGGGGCATCCAGCTGGTGCTGGAGAAGGGCCGGCCGGGGGAGTTCTACAACATCGGCGGCGGTCGGGAGCTGTCCAACCGGGAGCTCACCGAGAAGCTGCTGGAGGCCACCGGCCGCGACTGGAGCTACGTGGAGAACATCGTCGACCCGCGCGGCGGCGGCCACGACCTGCGCTACTCGGTCGACTACTCCAAGACCGCCGCGCTCGGCTACGCCCCGCGGATGTCCTTCGAGGAGGGCCTGGCCCTCACCGTGCAGTGGTACCGGGACAACCGCTCCTGGTGGGAGCCGCTCAAGGCCGCCGCGGCGACGGCGCGCGCATGAGGACCGCCTGGCTGGTCACCGGCGCGAACGGCCAGCTGGGCCGGGAGCTGCTGGCGGTCCTCGCCGGGCGGCCCGGGGACGCCGTGACGGCGGCGGGCCGGCACGAGGTCGACCTCACCGACGAGCGGCAGCTGCGGGCCGCCGTCCGGACCTGGCTGGCCGACGCCCGGTCGCGCGGCGCCCGCGCGGTCGTGCTCAACGCCGCCGCCTACACCGCGGTCGACGCCGCGGAGGACGACGAGGCCACCGCGACCGTGGTCAACGGGCACGCGCCGGGCTGGCTGGCCGAGGAGCTGGCCGGCCGGGGGCGGCTGGTGCACGTCTCCACCGACTACGTGTTCGACGGGACGGCCACCGCGCCCTACCCGGTCGACGCCCCCGTCGCCCCGCGCAGCGCCTACGGGCGGTCCAAGGTGGCCGGCGAGCGGGCCGTGGCCGCGGCCGGCGGCGACGCCACCGTCGTCCGGACCGCGTGGGTGTACGGGCGGCACGGCACGAACTTCGTCCGGACGATGATGCGGCTCGAGCGCGAGCGGGAGACCGTCAGCGTGGTCGACGACCAGGTCGGCTCGCCCACGTGGTCGGCCGACCTCGCCGCCGGCCTGGTCGCGGCCGGCGCGCGGGAGGAGCCGCTGCCCCCGGTGCTGCACTGCACCAACGCCGGGCACACCTCCTGGCACGGCCTGGCCCGGGCGGTGTTCGAGGAGCGGGGCGCCGACCCCGCCCGCGTGCTGCCCACCACCACCGACGCCTTCCCGCGGCCCGCGCCGCGGCCGGCCTGGTCGGTCCTGGACCCGGCCTCGTGGCAGGCGGCGGGGCTGCCGCCGATGCGGCCGTGGCGCGCCGCCCTCCACCAGGCGATGCGCACCTTCGACCCCACCCCGGCGGGGTCCCCGGCGGGGTGACCGACCGGTCCGCCACGGGGGAGGGCGGTGTGACGGCTGGGCACGGTGGGATTGCCGTTTCCGCACGACCGCGTGTCGTGGGCACAAGGTCACCGACTGCTACCTCGATGCTCTAGGGGACAGCCGGTGGCCCTCCGTGGTCGCCGGACCACGGAACCCTGGAGGACAACTCCTCGTGCGACGCCTCCTCACCGGCTCCCTCGCCTTCGTCGCCTTCACCGGCACCATCCTGGTGCTGCCCGTGTACGCGTCGCCGGGCCCCGAGGCCGAGCCGGTGGCCACGTCCACCGAGGAGGTGGAGCTGGGCTCGGTCGAGGAGCCCGCCCCGCAGGCCGACGTGCAGGAGGGCACGTCCGAGCCCGTCGCCGGCGTCGCGGACACCGCGCCCACGCTGACGGTCACGAAGACCGACGTCCCGGAGTTCTCCCTCGTCGGCGTCACCTGGGAGTACGACCCGGCGGTGACCGACACGGTGGTCAAGGTCCGGGTGCAGGACGGTGCCGGGGCCTGGGGCGAGTGGACCGAGGTCGGCATCGAGGACGCCGAGCAGGACCCCGACGCCGAAGCCGACGCCGACGTCCGCGGTGGCACCGCACCGCTGTGGACCGGGCCCAGCACGGGCGTGGAGGCCGAGCTGGTGACGCGCACGGGAGCCGCCCCGACCGACGTGCAGCTGGACCTGGTCGACCCGGGCGACAGCGCGGCGGACGGCTCGCTGGGCACCCCGGACATCCAGGACACCGCCGACGCGGCGATGGCGATGCCGGCGGTCTACTCGCGGGCCCAGTGGGGCGCCGACGAGTCGATCATGGGGTGGGACCCGGAGTACGCCCCCACGATCAAGGCCGCGACGCTGCACCACACCGCGGACTCCAACAACTACACCGCCGACCAGGTGCCGGCGATCATGCGCTCCATCTACCGCTACCACTCGGTCAGCCGGGGCTGGGGCGACATCGGCTACAACGTGATCGTCGACAAGTTCGGCCGGCTCTGGGAGGGTCGCTACGGCGGGCTGGCCCGGCCGGTCGTCGGTGCCCATGCCATCGGCTTCAACAGCGGGACCTTCGGCGTCTCGATGCTCGGCACCTACGAGAGCGTCGCCGTCCCCCAAGCGACGGTGGACGCGGTCGCCGCGGTCATCGGCTGGAAGTTCTCCCTCCACGGGGTCGACCCGCGCGGCAGCACCGTGCTCACGGCTGGCGGGGGTGGGACCTCCAAGTACGCGGCCGGGCAACGCGTGACGCTGCCGACCATCTTCGGCCACCGGGACGTCGGCAGGACCGCCTGCCCCGGCACGCAGGGGTACGCCCGGCTCGGTGAGATCCGCAACCAGGTGACCTCGCGGCTGGCCGCCAACTGGCGGCCCATCGCCGACCGGTACGCCAGCGACCCGGGCCTGCGGCAGATCCTCGGCTCGCCGGTCGGGGGCGAGCAGTCCTACGGCACCGTCCGGTGGCAGGCCTACCAGTACGGCCGCCTCTACTACTCGCCCGTCGGCGGTGTCCGCCTGGTCCGCGGGGCCATCCTCGACACCTACCTCGCCGCCGGCGGACCGGCGGTGCTCGGCCCGCCGATCTCGGACGACGCACCGGCGGCAGGCGGTGCCGGTGCCTTCGTCAGCTTCGAGCACGGCGACGTGTACTGGTCGCCGTCCACCGGCACGCGGATCGTCCGCGGGTCGATCCTGACGACCTGGCTGGCGTGGGGCGGCGCCGGGGGGGCGCTGGGCTTCCCGACCACCAGTGACGCCAAGACCCCGGAGGGCAAGGGGTACTTCGTCCGGTTCCAGCACGGTGGGGTCTACTACTCGGCCGCGACCGGGACGCGGGTGGTGCTGGGCGGGATCCACGACACGTGGCTGGCCAAGGGGGGCACGTCGGGGGTGCTGGGCTTCCCGACCACCAGTGACACCGCCACGGCCGGCGGGGCCTACGTGCGGTTCCAGGGCGGGGACGTGTACTGGTCGCCCTCGACCGGTGTCCGGGTGCTGCGCAACGGGGCCATGACGGCCTACCGGGCCTCTGGTGGGCCGACCGGCCCGTTGGGTTGGCCGACCAGCAGCAACGCCAAGACCCCCGACGGGCGCGGCTCGTTCGCGCGGTTCCAGCACGGTGGGGTGTACTGGTCGGCGGCGACCGGGACGCGGGTGGTGCTGGGCGGGATCCACGACACGTGGCTGGCCAAGGGGGGCACGTCGGGGGTGCTGGGCTTCCCGACCACCAGTGACACCGCCACGGCCGGCGGGGCCTACGTGCGGTTCCAGGGCGGGGACGTGTACTGGTCGCCCTCGACCGGTGTCCAGGTGCTGCGCAACGGGGCCATGACGGCCTACCGGGCCTCTGGTGGGCCGACCGGCCCGTTGGGTTGGCCGACCAGCAGCAACGCCAAGACCCCCGACGGGCGCGGCTCGTTCGCGCGGTTCCAGCACGGTGGGGTGTACTGGTCGGCGGCGACCGGGACGCGGGTGGTGCTGGGCGGGATCCACGACACGTGGCTGGCCAAGGGGGGCACGTCGGGGGTGCTGGGCTTCCCGACCACCAGTGACACCGCCACGGCCGGCGGGGCCTACGTGCGGTTCCAGGGCGGGGACGTGTACTGGTCGCCCTCGACCGGTGTCCAGGTGCTGCGCAACGGGGCCATGACGGCCTACCGGGCCTCTGGTGGGCCGACCGGCCCGTTGGGTTGGCCGACCAGCAGCAACGCCAAGACCCCCGACGGGCGCGGCTCGTTCGCGCGGTTCCGCGGCGGGGACATCTGGTGGTCCGCCGCGACCGGCACGCGCGTCGTCCGGGGGGCGATCGCGAGCGCCTACTGGCAGATGGGTGGCAGCTCGTCACGGCTGGGCTTCCCCACGAGGTCGACCTACGCCGTCGGTGGGCTCCAGCGGACCGACTTCCAGCACGGGTGGATGACCTTCGATCCCAAGGCGGGCGTCGTCACGACCTCTCCCTGACATCCACCCCGCGGGGCGCGTTGGTCCACGGACCGGCCCGTCACAGCTAGTAGCCTCCCGATCACGGGGACGTCAGGTCCACCGCGCGCCGCTCGGGTGTCCGGTCGGTGGTCCCCGGTCCAGACGCCGATGACCGGCACCACCGTCGGTCGACCTGGGAGCTGCCATGTCCCGCACCACCCGCCGGCGGAGGCCTGTCCTCGTCCTGCTGGCCCTGCTCGTCCTCGCCGGAGCCGCGCTGTACCTGTGGCCCCGGCCCGACGACGGTGCGGCCGCGGCCGGGTCCGCCGTGGGGGCGGCACCGTCGGCAGCGGCGCCGTCGACCGGCGGGGCGGCCTCGGCCGCGTCGCCCGAGCCGTCGACCGAGCCGTCGACCGAGCCGATCGAGGACGACGCGGCCGAGGCCGCCCCGGTGGTTCCCGATGAGCCGGCAGAGCAGACCCCGCAGACGCAGGAGCCGTCCACCCCCACCACGCCCACCCCGGCCGGGCCGGCCCCGGTGGACGTGGTGCTCACCTACTCGGCCTGGGACCCGTCGGCAGCGGCCGTGGTCGTGGGCGGCTACGCCGACGTCCTCGAGGACGGCGGCACCTGCACCCTCACGCTGACGCGCGGCGACGTCGTCCTGACCGGGGAGTCCAGTGCCAGCGCCGACGTGACCACCACCAGCTGCGGCGAGCTGCGCGTGTCCGACGGCGCGCTGAGCTCAGGCCCCTGGCAGGCCGTGGTGTCCTACCGCTCGGCCGGGTACGAGGGGCAGTCCGACGCCGGTGAGGTGGTCGTGCCGTGAGGCTGCGCCTCCGCCTGGCCACCGCTTCCCTGTTCGTCCTCGGCCTGGCGTTCGTGTTCGCCGTCGGTTCCTCGCCGCAGCAACCGGACCTGACCGAGTCCGCGAACCTCGGCCTCTTCGACCCAGGCAACATCATCAGCGACGGGGTCTTCTACAACTCCTCGACGATGAGCACCGCGGAGGTCCAGTCCTTCCTGCAGACCAAGGGAAGTGGCTGCTCGGGCAGCTACTGCCTGAAGAGCTACCGCCAGGACACCTGGACGCGCGCCAAGGACAGCTTCTGTGCCGGCTACCAGGGCGTGGCCGGCGAGACGGCCGCGAAGATCCTGTCCAAGGTGGCGCGCTCGTGCGGGGTCAACCCGCAGGCGCTGCTGGTGATCCTGCAGAAGGAGCAGTCGCTGGTCACCGCGACGGCGCCCACGAGCGCCCGGCTGCGCAGCGCGATGGGCTACGGCTGCCCGGACACGGCGCCGTGTGACGCCCAGTACTACGGCTTCTACAACCAGGTCTTCAGTGCTGCCCACCGGTTCAAGGAGTACCGCGCCAACCCATCGCGGTGGAACCACCGGGCCGGCGTGACCGTGAACGTCCGCTACCACCCCAACGCCGCCTGCGGGACCCTGCCGGTCTACATCCAGAACCAGGCGACGGCGGGGCTGTACAACTACACCCCCTACACGCCCAACAAGGCAGCCCTGGCCGCCGGGTACGGCGAGGGCGACGCGTGCTCCGCCTACGGCAACCGGAACTTCTTCCAGTACTTCGTCGACTGGTTCGGCAGCACCCAGTCCTCGGGCGGTGCGGCCATCGTGGAGAAGTACGACTCCCTCAAGGCCTCCGGCGTCGACCTGGCCGGCGCCACGTCCGAGGTGACCTGCACCCTGCCCTACGGCGGGTGCTGGCAGGCATACCAGGGCGGCACGATCTTCTGGCACCGCGACAGCGGCGCCCACGTCGTCCGGGGCGCGATCCTCGAGCACTACCTGAAGCTCGGTGGTCCCTCGAACATCGGCTACCCCGTCGGTGACGACACGGCAGCGCCGTGGAACTCCGGCTGGTACACCGACTTCCAGGGCGGGTCGATCTACTGGTCGACATCCACCGGGGCCCACGACGTGCGGGGTGCCATTCGCGACAAGTGGCGGTCCTGGGGAGCTCAAGCCGGAGCTCTCGGATATCCCACGGGGAACGACACCAGACTCTCCGGCGGCTACCGGAGCGACTTCCAGGGCGGCTCGGTCTACTGGTCGTCCAGCACGGGAGCCCACGTGATCCGTGGGGCCATCCGCGACACGTACCTGCGGGTCGGTGCGGAGCGGTCGCTCGGCTTCCCGAGCAGCGACGACGGGCCGACCCGTGCGGGTGACGGCGCCTACTCGACCTTCAGCGGCGGGGCCATCTACTGGTCGCCGTCCACCGGGGCGCGCGTGCTCCGCGCCGGGATCCTGCAGCGGTGGCGAGAGCTCGGCGCGGAGACAGGTGCACTGGGATACCCGATCGCCAACCAGGGAGCGACGCCGGGTGCCTCGGGGACGTATGCGCGCTTCGAGGGCGGCTCGATCTACTGGTCGCAGGCGACCGGGACCCGCGTGCTCAAGGGAGCGATCCTCGATCGCTACGTCGCACACGGCGGCCCCGAGGTGCTCGGGTTCCCGATGGCCGACGACGCGGCCGTGACCGGCGGCGGCCGCGCGGTGCGGTTGCAGGGTGGTGCCATCTACTGGTCCACCAAGACCGGTGCGCAGGTGGTCCGCGGTGCGATCCTCGAGCGGTATCTCGCAGCTGGCGCGCAGGCCGGCGAGTTCGGGTTCCCGACGGCCTCCTACGCCAACACGCCGGGCGTCGTGGAGGGGAAGACCACCCAGTTCCAAGGCGGGACGTTCTTCTGGTCGAAGGACACCGGCGCTCGAGTGCTCCGGGGCGCCATCCTCGAGCGCTACCAGCGCTTCGGGGGGTCGCGGGTCCTCGGTCTGCCGACGACCGACGACGTGCCCGCCGCCCGAGGTGGGGCGCGGGCCTCGCTGCAGGGCGGGGTCATCTACTGGTCGTCCTCGACCGGTGCCCACGTCGTGCGCGGAGCGGTCCTGCAACGCTGGCGGGCGTGGGGTGGGGCCGGTGGAGAGCTGGGCTATCCGACGGCCTCCTACAGCAACACCCCGGGTGTTGCCGGCGGAAAGACCGGCCAGTTCGAGGGAGGGTCGGTCTTCTGGTCCGAGGACACCGGCGCCCGGGTCCTGCGCGGGGCCATCCTCGAGCGGTATCTGAGCCACGGCGGGTCGGAGGTGCTCGGCCTGCCGACCACGGACGACGTGCCCGCCGCCCGAGGTGGGGCGCGGGCCTCGCTGCAGGGCGGGGTCATCTACTGGTCGTCCTCGACCGGTGCCCACGTCGTGCGCGGAGCGGTCCTGCAACGCTGGCGGGCACTGGGTGGGGCCGGTGGAGAGCTGGGCTATCCGACGGCCTCCTACAGCAACACCCCGGGTGTCGTCGGTGGGAAGGCGAATCAGTTCTCAGGTGGATCGATCTTCTGGTCCAGAGACACCGGGGCCCGGGTGTTGAGGGGCGCGGTCCTCGAGCGCTACGTGGCCGCCGGCGGGCCGCGCGTGCTCGGCTTCCCGACCACCGACGACGTGGCGGCGGGCAGCGGGCGGAAGGTCACCCTGACCGGCGGTGCCATCTACTGGTCGCAGGCGACCGGGGCGCAGGTCGTCCTGGGCGCCGCCGCGACGGAGTACGCCCGGTTGGGAGCGGAGGCCTCCTACCTCGGGTTCCCCGTGTCCTCGACGACGGTCAGCGGCAACGAGGCGCGCACCGAGTTCCAGGGCGGCTACATCCTCGTCGACCAGGAGGGGCGGCCGACCGCCCACCGCAACTCCTGACCGCCCGCCCCGTGGCGCCCGCCCGGCTCACCCCGAGCCGGACGGGCGCCACGGGCGTTCCCTGGGTCGTCGTCCTCCCCTCGGCCGGGGTCGCAGCAGGAGCAGGCGGGCGGGTGTGACGGATGGGGTCCCGTGCCGGTCTGGATCCGGCCCTCGCAGGGGGACACGGTTATGCTGCTGTTATCGACACCGGCCGTGGGGCGTGCAGCGCAGCCGTGGCCGGTGGGTGGTCCGTGTCCGGCGAGACGCCGCGGAGCACGGGCCCGTCATGCCGTCGTCCTGAGGACTGCAGATCTCAATGACCACCACTTCCGCCGAGCCCACCACCGGCGGCGAGGCCCCCACGTTGGACCTCGCCAGCCTGGCGCAGCGGGTGCTGACCCTGCCCCCGGCCCTGGGTCTGCCGGTCGAGCTGTACGCCAAGGAGGTGCAGGGGCGGGTCCACCTCGAGCGGACCTCGTTCACCCTCGACTCGCACTCGGCGCTCACCACCAACACCTACTTCGGCCGGGTGCCCGCCTCCTACTGGCAGCGCTGGACGGGCGTCACCGAGATGACGTTCGAGGCGGAGTTCACCGGCGAGGGTGTCGTCGAGCTGTTCGCCAGCGACTTCAGCGGCGAGAGCCGGACCGTGGGCGGCCAGGAGCTGCGCGGCTCGGGCCGGGTCGCGCTCCCCGTCGCGGTCGACAAGTTCGTCGACGGAGGGGCCATCTGGGCCGACTTCCGGTCCGGCGAGGGCAGCCTCACGATCACGTCGGCGCGGTGGACGATCCCGCACCCGCCGCGGCCGCGGAAGACCGCCGTCGTGATCTGCACGCACAACCGCCCCGACGACTGCATCAAGACCCTCCAGTCGATCGCCGCGGACCTCCCGGCCCTCGACGAGCTGGACACCGTCTACGTCGTCGACCAGGGCGACAAGCGCGTCTCCGCGCACCCCGGCTTCGAGCAGGTCTCCGCGGCCCTGACCGGCCGGCTGCGCTACATCACCCAGGCCAACCTGGGCGGCGCCGGCGGGTTCACCCGGGGCATGTACGAGATCGCCGAGGTCCAGGCCGAGCAGCACGCCAACGTCCTGTTCATGGACGACGACATCATCCTCGAGCCCGAGTCGATCATCCGGCTGACCGCGTTCGCCAACTCGGCGCGGCAGCCGATCATCGTGGGCGCCCAGATGCTCTACGCCCTGCACCCCAAGCGGCTGCACACCGGGGCGGAGTACGCCGACCTGAACACCCTCGAGGCGGGCAAGGTCGTGAGCGGCGCGCTCTGGAACGAGGACATGACCGAGGAGAACCAGGAGCGCCGCGTGGACGCGGTGTACAACGCCTGGTGGAGCGCCATCCTCCCCTCGGAGATCGTCTCGGCCACCGGTTACCCCCTGCCCGTGTTCTTCCAGTGGGACGACATCGAGTACGGCTACCGGGCCCGGGAGAACGGCTTCACCACCGTCACCCTGCCCGGCGCCGGCGTCTGGCACGCGGACTTCACCTGGAAGGACCAGGACGACTGGGCGCGGTACTTCAGCGTCCGCAACGGCCTGATCACCGCCGCCCTGCACTCCGACTTCTCCGGCAAGGGCCTGGGCCGGGTGCTCTTCGGCCGGATCACGGCCTTCGTCGCGGCGATGCAGTACGGCCTGGCCGCCACGGTCATCAAGGGCATCGACGACTTCCTCGCCGGTCCCGAGCTGCTGCGCGACGGCGGCCAGAAGGCCCTCAGCGAGGTGCGTGAGCTGCGCAAGGCCTACCCGGAGACCGTGCGACACTCCGCCTCCGACGTCCCCGGCATGTCGCTGCGCGGCGAGCACACCGAGCGCGCCCTGCCGCACCCGTCGATGCTCAAGGCCGTGCTGGCCAAGCGCCTCCTCAAGCAGCTCACCGGTCGCACCACCGGGGCGGCGGCGGTCACCCTCGAGGACTCGCACTGGTGGCACGTCTCCCGGTTCACGAAGGTCGTCGTGACCGACGCCTCCCAGGAGGGCGTGCGGATCCGGCAGTTCGACCGGGACACCGGTCTGCGGCTCCTCCGCGAGGGCGCGGCGGCCTGCTACCGGCTGGCCCGTCAGGGCCCGGCCGTGGCCGCCCGCTACCGCGAGGCGCTGCCCGAGCTGACCAGCCGGGAGAACTGGCGGCGGTTGTTCGACGGCGGGACCGAGTAGGCGCCGGCATGTCGACGAGCGGCACCACGAGCACGGCCACGGCCCCGGAGACCCCGCCGCACGTCCGGCCCCCCGGCCGCGACTTCCGCTCCGCCTTCCAAGACCTCGGCCGCGGCTGGTCGCAGCGGGAGCTGTGGCTGCAGCTGGGCTGGCAGGACATCCGCCAGCGTTACCGGCGCTCGGTCCTGGGCCCGATGTGGATCACCATCAGCATGGCGGTCACGGCCATCGCGCTCGGCATCCTGTACTCGGGGCTGTTCGGCATCGAGCTGGCGACCCTGCTGCCGCACGTCCTCGTCGGGATGATCGTCTGGGGCTTCATCTCCGGGTGCATCGCCGAGGGGTCGGAGGTGTTCGTCGCCAACTCGGGGCTGATCACCCACCTGCCGGCACCCATCAGCATCCACGTGTACCGGCTGGTGTGGCGGCAGACGCTGTTCTTCGTCCACAACCTGATCGTCTACGCGGTCATGCTCGTGGTGTTCCCGCAGCCGCTGCGGTGGACCGACCTGTCGGCCTTCCTGGCCTTCGGGCTGCTGATCGTCAACGGCATGTGGGTGGCGCTGCTCATCGGCATCGTCAGCACCCGGTTCCGCGACCTGCCGCCGGTGACGCAGAGCGTCGTGCAGCTGCTGTTCTTCCTGACCCCGATCGTCTGGATGTACGACGTCCTGCTGGAGAACCCGGCCGTCGCCGAGCGGGCCCGCCTCGTGGAGCTCAACCCGCTGTTCCACTTCGTGGAGATCATCCGCCGGCCGATGCTGGGCCAGGACCAGGAGTGGCGCACCTGGTTCATCGTCATCGGGATCGCCGTGGTCGGCTGGGCCCTGACCTTGCTGGTCATGCGTCGCTATCGCAGCCGCGTCGCGTACTGGGTCTGAGGAGGACGCCACCATGGTCAGCATCGACGTCCGCGACGCGAGCGTGGACTTCCCCATCTTCGACGCGAAGTCCCGGTCGCTGAAGCACACCGTGCTCGGCGTCGTCGGCGGCAACGTTGCGGCCAACGAGCGCAAGGTCGTCGTCATCGAGGCCCTGCGGAACATCAACCTGCACCTCCAGGAGGGCGACCGGCTGGCGCTCGTCGGCCACAACGGCGCCGGCAAGTCCACGCTGCTGCGGCTGCTGTCGGGGATCTACGAGCCCACCGGCGGCCAGGCGCTGGTCAACGGGCGGGTCGCCCCGGTGTTCGACCTGGGCGTGGGGATGGACCCGGAGATCTCCGGGCTGGAGAACATCATCGTCCGGGGCCTGTTCCTCGGGATGTCCCGCAAGCAGATGGAGGCCCGCGTCGACGACATCGCCGAGTTCACCGAGCTCGGCAACTTCCTGAACATGCCGCTGCGCACCTACTCCACCGGCATGCGGGTGCGGCTGGCCCTGGGCGTCGTCACCAGCATCGACCCGGAGATCCTGCTGCTCGACGAGGGCATCGGCGCGGTCGACGCGGCCTTCCTCGAGCGGGCCAAGGGCCGGCTGAAGGACCTCGTGGACCGTGCCGGGCTCCTGGTCTTCGCCTCACACTCCAACGACCTGCTCCAGCAGTTGTGCACCTCGGCGCTGTGGATGGAGCACGGCACCATCCGCCAGCAGGGCCCGCTCGACGAGGTCCTCGACGCCTACAAGGGCCGCGAGCACGCGCCCTCGGGGGGCTGAGTGACCGCGGGGGGACGGCGCGCCGGGGGACCGGACACCGACCGGGTCGTGGCGGTCATCGTCACCCGGCACCGGCCCGAGTCGCTGGCGGAGGCGCTGAAGGCCCTCGCCGTCCAGACCCGGCCGGTCGACTCCGTGGTCGTCGTCGACAACGGGCCCGACCAGCCGGCCGAGGAGGTCGTCCGGGCCAGCGAGCTTCCGCACACCTACCTGCTCTCGCAGGCCAACCTCGGCGGGGCGGGCGGCTTCGCCCTCGGCATGCTCACCGCCCTCGCCGAGGGTGCCGACTGGGTCTGGTGCGCCGACGACGACGGCCGCCCCGCGGACGAGCACGTCCTGGCCACCCTGCTCGCCGTCGCGCGGGAGCGGGGCCTGGCCGAGGTGTCGCCGGCGGTCGCGGACATCGACGCGCCGGAGAGCTTCGCCTTCCCCGTGCGGACCGGGCTGCGGTGGAAGGGGGAGCGGTCCGGCCTCGGCGAGGAGGACTTCCTGCCGGGCTACGCGTCGCTGTTCAACGGCGCGCTGTTCGCCGCCGGCACGCTGAGCCGGGTCGGCGTCCCGGACCTGCGGCTGTTCGCCCGCGGCGACGAGACCGAGATCCACCGCCGCCTCGTGCGCGCGGGACTGCCCTTCGGCACCGCGCTGCGCGCGGTCTACCTGCACCCCAACGGCCGGGACGAGTTCCAGCCGATCCTCGGTGGCCGGCTCTCGGCGCAGTACCCCGAGTCCGCCTGGAAGCGGTTCTACACCTACCGCAACCGCGGCTACCTGATGCGCCAGCCGGGGATGCGCTGGCTGTTCCCCCTGGAGCTGGTCCGCTTCACCTGGTTCTTCCTGGTCACGCGACGGGACCCGGCAGGGTGGCGCGAGTGGCTGCGGCTGGTGCGCGCCGGCCGGCGGGAGCGTTTCACCCCCGCCGCCTGAGGCCCCGGACCCCGCACCGACACGGTCGGCGCGGGGTCGCGGCCCCCGCAGAGGCCCTTCCTCAGTCCTCCAGGCGGCCGTCGAGCGAACCCCCGCGGTCGAAGTAGGGGCGGATCCGGTTGTCGAACATGGTCAGCGCGGAGCCGATGGCCATGTGCATGTCCAGGTACTTGTAGGTCCCCAGCCGGCCCCCGAACAGGACGTGCTTCTCCGCGGCCTCCTTCTTCGCCAGCTCGCGGTAGCGGTCCAGCTTGGCGCGGTCCTCGGGGGTGTTGATCGGGTAGTAGGGCTCGTCGCCGGTCTGCGCGAACCGCGAGTACTCGCGGACGACCACGGTCTTGTCCGTGGGGTAGTCGCGCTCCGGGTGGAAGTGCCGGAACTCGTGGATCCGGGTGTAGGGCACGTCCTCGTCGGCGTAGTTCATGACCGACGTCCCCTGGAAGTCGCCGATCGGCAGGACCTCGGTCTCGAAGTCCAGCGTCCGCCAGCCGAGCTCGCCGGCCTCGTAGCCGAAGTACTTGTCGATCGGCCCGGTGAAGACCGTCGGGACGTCCTGGGGCAGGTCGTCCCGGACGTCGAAGTAGTCGGTGGACAGCCGCACCTCGATGTTCGGGTGGTCGGCCATCCGGGTCAGCCAGGCGGTGTAGCCGTCGGCCGGCAGGCCCTCGTAGGTGTCGTTGAAGTACCGGTTGTCGAAGGTGTACCGGACCGGGAGGCGGGCGATGACCGCGGCCGGCAGCTCGGTCGGGTCGGTCTGCCACTGCTTCTTGGTGTACCCGCGGATGAAGGCCTCGTAGAGGGGGCGGCCGATCAGCGAGATCGCCTTCTCCTCCAGGTTGGCGGCCTCGGCGGTGTCGATCTCGCCGGACTGCTCGGCGACGAGGGCCCGGGCCTCCTCGGGGGAGAAGCTGCGGCCGAAGTACTGGCAGATCGTGGCCAGGTTGATCGGCAGCGAGTAGGTCTTCCCGTCGTAGATGCTGAACACCCGGTGCTGGTAGTTCGTGAACTCGGTGAACTGGTTCACGTACTCCCACACCCGCTGGTTGGAGGTGTGGAACAGGTGGGCGCCGTAGACGTGCACCTCGATCCCGGTCTCCGGCTCCGGCGCGGAGTAGGCGTTGCCCCCGATGTGGTCGCGCCGGTCGAGGACGAGGACCCGCTTGTCCAGCTGGCTGGCCACCCGCTCGGCGACCGTGAGGCCGAAGAACCCGGAGCCGACGACGACGAGATCAGGACTGGGTGAAGTCACGCCTCGCGACTGTACCGGCGGACGGTGCGCCGACCGGCCCGCGGCGGGGGTCAGCGGGGCCCGTGCGACGGACGCGTCCGCCGCCGTCCCGACCGTCCCGCGCGTCCGGGGACCTCGCCCCCGGCGGCCGCGTCCCCGTGCTGCCACGGGCCCGGGGGAGGGGACTCTAGGGTGCTCGACGTGAGTCCACGCTCGGGAGCCGAGACCCTGCGGGTGGTCGTGGTGACCTACTCGCCCGGAGAGGCCCTCGAGGGCTTCCTCGACTCCCTGGCGGAGGCGACGACGCGGCCGCTCGAGGTGGTGCTGGCCGACAACGGCTCCACCGACGGGGCCCCGGAGCGGGCGGTGGAGCGCCACCCGGGGGTCCGGCTGCTGCGCACGGGGGGCAACGTCGGCTACGGCGCGGCGGTCAACGTGGCCCTGGCCGGCCTGACCGAGGGCCACGCGATCGTGGCCAACCCCGACGTCCGGTTCGCCCGCGGCGCGATCGACGAGCTGCTCGCGGTCGCCGCGCGCTGGCCCCGGGCCGGCACGGTCGGGCCGGCGATCCTCACCCCGGCCGGCGACCTCTACCCGTCGGCGCGGGACCTGCCGCGGCTGTCCACCGGCGCCGGGCACGCGCTGCTCGGCTGGGTCTGGCCCGGCAACCCCTGGACGGCGAGCTACCGCCGCGAACGCGAGGCGCCGCAGGAGCGACCGGCCGGGTGGCTGTCCGGGTCGTGCCTGCTCGTGGACCTCGAGGCGTTCTGGTCGGTCGGGGGCTTCGACCCCGGCTACTTCATGTACTTCGAGGACGTCGACCTCGCCGAGCGGATGGGCCGGCGGGGATGGCTGCACGTCTACGCGCCGTCGGCCGTCGTCGTGCACGAGGGCGGGCACAGCACCCGGCGGGAACCCGGGCGGATGCTGCGGGTGCACCACGAGAGCGCGCTGCGCTACATGTCCCGGCAGTACCCGGGCTGGCGGTACGCGCCCCTGCGGCTCCTGCTGCGGGCCGGGCTGTCGGCGCGGCTGCTCCTCTCGCACGTCAACGGCCGGATCGCCAGCGGGGCGACCTTCGTGCGCCGGCTGGACCCCCCGGAGTTGCCCGGCCGGGCGGAGCGCCGGTGAGGCACGCGGTCGTCATGGCCGGGGGCTCGGGCACCCGGCTGTGGCCGCTGTCCCGTGCCGGGCGGCCCAAGCAGTTGCTCGACGTCGTCGCCGGGGAGGACGGGTCGACGCACAGCCTGCTCGCCGAGGCGTTCGGCCGGCTGGAGGCGGTGCTGCCGGCCGAGCGCATCTGGGTCTGCACCGCCGCCCGGTACGGCGACCAGGTGCGCGCCGCACTCCCGCGGCTGCGCCCGGACCGGCTGGTGCTCGAGCCGGTCGCCCGCGACACCGCCAACGCCGTCGGCCTGGCCGCGGCGCTGGTCGCCGAGGTCGACCCCGACGCCGAGCTCGCCGTCGTCAGCGCCGACCACGTCATCCGGCCGGTCGCGCGGTTCGCCGCGGCGCTGGAGACCGCCTACGCCGCCCTGGCCGCCCGGCCCCACGCGCTGGTCACCCTCGGCATCCGGCCCACCGCGCCGGCGACCGGGTTCGGGTGGGTCCAGAAGGGCGCGGCCACCGACGTCCCCGGGGTCGCCGAGGCCGCGGCGTTCCGCGAGAAGCCCGACCGCGCCACCGCCGAGGAGTACCTGTCCTCGGGGCGGTACCTGTGGAACTCGGGCATGTTCGTCTGGCGGGCGCGGACGGTGCTCGACGCCCTCGCCGAGCACCTGCCCGAGACCGCCGACGGGCTCGCCCGCGTCCTCGCCGTCCCCGCCGGGGCGCCGCGGGACGCCGTCCTGGCCGAGGTGTTCCCCACGCTGCCGAGGACCAGCGTCGACTACGCCGTCCTGGAGCCGGCGGCCACCGAGCCCGGCCGGGTGCTGGTCGCCGACCTCGACGTCGACTGGCTCGACCTCGGCTCGTGGCCGGCGCTGGCCGCCACGCTCGAGAGGGTGGGGGAGAACGCGGTCCGCGGGCTGGCCGTGGCCCTCGACAGCGCGGGCAACATCGTCGTCAGCGACGACCCCGACCACCTGGTCGCCCTCGTCGGGGTGCGCGACAGCGTCGTCGTCCACACCGCCGACGCCACGATGGTCTGCCCGGTGGCCGACGCCGAGCGGGTCAAGGAGCTCCTGGCGGTGGTGGAGGAGCGACACGGGTCCCGGTTCAGCTGAAGCCCTGGCTAGCCTGCCGGTCATGAAGGACTTCGACGTCGCCGCTGTCGTCTCCGGAGGGGCCTCCGGCCTCGGGGAGGCCACGGTGCGGGCCCTGACCGCGCGGGGCGCGGCCGTGACCATCCTCGACCTGCAGGAGGACAAGGGCGAGAAGCTCGCTGCCGAGCTCGGCGGGCACACCACCTTCGTCCGGACCGACGTCACCGACCCCGCATCGGTGGAGGCGGCGGTCGCCGAGGCCACCGGCAAGGACCGGCCGCTGCGGATCGCGGTCAACTGCGCCGGCATCGGCTGGGCGCAGCGCACGGTGGGCAAGGGCAACGTGCCCCACGACTTCGACCCGTTCGTCCGCACCGTGATGGTCAACCTGGTCGGCACCTTCAACGTGCTGCGGCTGGCCGCGGCCGCGATGGCCGCCACCGAGCCGGGGGAGGACGGTGAGCGCGGCGTGGTCGTCAACACCGCCTCGATCGCCGCCTACGACGGGCAGATCGGGCAGATCGCCTACTCCGCATCCAAGGGCGGCATCGTCGGCATGACCCTGCCCGCGGCGCGCGACCTGGCCGGCGTCGGGGTGCGCGTGTGCACCATCGCCCCGGGGCTGGTGGACACCCCGCTGCTGGGCAGCCTGCCCGAGGAGGCGCGCCACAGCCTGTCGGCGGGCATACCCTTCCCGAAGCGCCTGGGGCGACCCTCGGACTTCGCCGAGCTGGCCCTGGACATCGTCGAGCACGGCTACCTGAACGGCGAGGTCATCCGGATGGACGGCGCACTCCGGATGGCGCCCCGCTGAGTCCCTCTTCCCCGGGGAGCACCACCTGAGCACCACCACCCTCGACGTCCCGGTCTTCGAGGACGTCTGGCGGCCGGACTGGCCGCTGGACGTCCGCCGGGCCCTCTTCCCGCACCAGCGCAGCGCGAGCGACCCGACCCTGCGGCACACCGACGGCGCCACCTGGCGCACGGTCAGCACGCCCGACGGGGCGGCCACCGTGCGCATCTCCGTCTGCGCCGGCGAGGTCCGGGTCGCCGCCTGGGGGCCGGGGGCGGAGCGGGCCGGGACGGCGGTCCCGTCGTGGCTGGGCGCCGACGACCGGCCCGACGAGTTCGACCCCGGCGGCCACCCGCTGCTGTCCCGGCTGCACCGGACCACGCCCTGGCTCCGGCTGGGCAGCACCGGCCGCACCTGGGACGCGCTGGTTCCCGCCGTCCTCGAGCAGAAGGTCACCGTCGTCGAGGCGCACCGCGTCTGGCGGGCGCTGCTGCGGCTGGCCGGCGAGCCGGCCCCCGGCCCCGCGCCGGAGGGGATGCGGGTGATCCCCACACCGCGGCGGCTGCTGGACGTCACCGACTGGGAGTGGCACCGGTGCGGCCTGGACGGCGCCCGTCGCCGGGCGCTGCGTGCGGTCGCCGGCGTCGCCTCGCGCCTGGAGCCCGATCACGCCCCGGACTCACCGACCCTGCAGCGCAAGATGCGCACCGTGCCGGGCATCGGCGTCTGGACGGCGGCCGAGGTGGTGCAGCGGGTGTTCGGCTGTCCGGACACGGTCAGCTACGGCGACTACCACCTGAAGAACCAGGTGGGGTTCGCGCTGACCGGCGCGGCCCGGACCGACGACGACGGGATGATGGCGCTGCTGGAGCCGTGGCGCGGGCAGCGGCAGCGGGTGGTGCGGCTGCTGCTGGCCGGGGGAGCGGCGCGGGCGCCGCGGTTCGGTCCGCGCAACGCCCCGACCGACCACCGCCGCATCTGACGAGGACGCCGACAAGGACGCCGAGAAGGACTCCGAGGAGGACCCCGCTCCCCACTCGCAGGCTCCCGGCGGGGCCCTGCAGGGACCGGCCGGACTAGGTCAGCGGGTCGTCCAGCAGCCGCAGCAGGTAGTCGCCGTAGCCGCTCTTGCCGAGCGGTTCCGCGGCGCGGCGCAGGCCGTCGTCGTCCAGCCAGCCCTGCCGCCAGGCGACCTCCTCGATGCACCCGATCTTGAGCCCCTGCCGCTCCTCGACCACGGAGACGAACTCGGTGGCCTGCCGCAGCGAGGTGAAGGTGCCGGTGTCGAGCCAGGCGGTGCCGCGGTCGAGCGCGGTGACGGTGAGCTTCCCCGCACGCAGGTAGTGCTCGTTGACGGCGGTGATCTCCAGCTCGCCCCGGGCGCTGGGGGTGATGCCCCTCGCGACCTCGACGACGTCACCGGCGTAGAAGTACAGCCCCGGCACGGCGTAGGAGCTCTTGGGCCGGGCCGGCTTCTCCTCGATGGACAGGACCCGGCCCTCGGCGTCGAACTCCACGACGCCGTAGTCCTGCGGGTTGGCCACGTGGTAGGCGAAGACGTGCCCGCCCTCGGGCTCCGGCAGTCGGCCCAGCGCCGTGCCCAGCCCCGCGCCGTAGAAGATGTTGTCACCCAGCACCAGGGCCACCGACTCGCCGCCGATGAACTCCGCGCCGATGAGGAAGGCCTGGGCCAGCCCCTCGGGCCGGGGCTGGACGGCGTACTCGATGCGCATCCCCAGCCGGCTGCCGTCGCCGAGCAGGTGCCGGAAGGCCTCCTGGTCGCCGGGCGTGGTGATCACCAGCACCTCCCGGACGCCGGCCATCATCAGCGTCGAGAGCGGGTAGTACACCATCGGCTTGTCGTAGACCGGCATCAGCTGCTTGCTGACCGCCTGGGTGATCGGGAACAGGCGGCTGCCGGTGCCCCCGGCCAGGATGATCCCCCGCATGATTGCGAACGCTACCGGCGGGCCGCGGTCACGACGCCGGCGAACCGAGCCACAACCTCCCGACGAGTGAGGTCCCCCCGGGCGTGCCGACCGGCTCCCAGCGGGTCGTCCAACCCTCGGCGTGCAGTTGCACGATGACCGCGCCGACGAGCGCGCCCACGTTCAGTGCGCTGGTCGTGGTGGCCCGGTCCGGCAGGTGGACGTCGACCACGCCGTCGTCCTCCCCGCCGTAGCGCAGGACCACGGGGAACTCCGGCAGCGCGGCGACCGCGACCCGGAACGCCTCCCTGACCGCGTCGAGGTCTCCCGGGCGCGGCACCAGGTCCTCGCCCGGGGCGCGGCTGGGCACCAGGTCCCGGCTCCCGTACGGGAAGAGGTCGCCGGGGCCGAGCCGGACCAGCGGGCGGGTGCCGGCGTCGTCCTCCGGGGGCTGGAACCGCAGCCCGCGGACGACGGCGACCGGGATGCCCCCGAGCTTGCCCTTGACCAGGTCCGCGGCGGAGGCCAGCTCGTCGACGACCGCGACCTGCGTGGTCTCCAGCCGGTTGCCGTGCGCGTCGACGTCCCCGCGGTGGTCGGTGAGCGCGGAGATCCCGGCCGAGCCCACCGCCACGTCGGTGAGCCCCTCCCGCCAGGTCCGGCCGAAGGTGTCACTGACGATGACCGCCACCTCGACCCCCAGCAGCTCCCGCAGCCGGCCGCGGAGGGCCCGCGCCGAGGCGTCGGCGTCCTCGGGGAGGAGGACGAGGGCGTCACCGGGCACGTTCGAGGCGTCGATGCCCGCCGCGGCCACCACCCAGCCCTGCGGCGTCTCGACGATCTTCAGCGGTCCCCGGCGGGCCACCACCCGCACCGTCTCGGCGTCGATGGCCCGCTGCCGGGCGGCCTCCCGGTCGGCGCCGGGCTCGACCCGCACCAGCCGCCCCTCCACCTTGGAGACGACCTTGGAGGTCACGACGACGACGTCGCCGTCGGCCAGCCACGGCGCCGCGCCGGCCACCGCCGCGGCCAGGTCGTCGCCGGGCGAGAACTCGGGCAGCCCGCGGACGGGCAGGACCGTCAGGCCGTCCCGGGGCTCACGCACCCGGCCCCCCGGCAGGGTCCCGCTGCGAGCTCGCGAGTGGCGGGGGGCCGGGGGATCCTCCCAGGGCCGCGTCCAGTGCGGCGCGGGCGAGCGCGGTCGTTGCCTCCGGCTCGGTCATGAGCAGCGGCACGCTGCGGACGTCGACCCCGGGCACCTCGGCGACGTCGCCGGTGTGCACGAGCCACGCGTCGAGCAGACCGCCGTCGGCCCGGGCCCCGTAGTGCCGCCCGACGCCCTCGGCGCTGACCTCCACGCCGACGACCGGCAGGCACCGGTCGGCCATCCCGCGGACCGCCGCGCCGGACACGATCGGCGAGACCCCGACCACGCGGCCCGGGGTGGCCAGCAGCGCCGCCCGCAGCCCGGGGACGCCGAGGACGGTGCCGATCGACACGACCGGGTTGGACGGCGCGAGCAGCACCGCGTCGGCCGCCGCGAACGCCTCGGCCACCCCGGGCGCCGGTCGGGCGGCGTCCACGCCGACCTGGACGAACGCCGAGGCCTCGAGCGCGGCCCGGTGGCGCACCCACCACTCCTGGAAGTGGATGGCCTGCTGCCGGCCGCTGTCCGGGTCGGTCACGACGACGTGGGTCTCCACCCGCTGGTCGCTCATCGGCAGCAGCTCCACGCCGGGCTGCCAGCGGTCGCTCAGCGCCGCGGTCACCTGGGACAGCGGGTAGCCGGCGTCGAGCATGCGGGTGCGGACCAGGTGGGTGGCGAGGTCCCGGTCGCCGAGGCCGAACCAGGTCGGCTCGGCGCCGTAGGCGGCCAGCTCCTCCTTCACCGTCCAGGACTCCCCGGCACGACCCCAGCCGCGCTCGGGGTCGATGCCCCCGCCGAGGGTGTACATCACCGTGTCCAGGTCCGGACAGATCCGCAGGCCGTGCATCGTCACGTCGTCCCCGGTGTTGACGACGGCGGTGATGCGGGCGCCGGGGACGGCGGCCCGGACACCGGCGAGGAACCGGGCCCCGCCGACCCCTCCGGCGAGCACGACGATCTGCACGAAAGTCATCGTGCCCGATGGGCAGTTGTCGACTGTTTGGCGGGCGTGTCGAAGGGTGGGACGAGAAGTGACGAACACCCCGTGACGGATGGGGCTGGTGTGGCGAGCCGCTTACACCGAGCGAAGTTGACGACTACGCAACGACACGCGTGTAATTCCCGCGGTGTCATCGAGTGCTGAGCGGCCCGGGAACGTCCCGCGGAGCGCACTTCGGGACGACAGCGAGAGGGGACGCATCGTCATGGCAGAGATCTCGTGGCTGAGCGACTACGTCAGCGCGTCGGAGCGCAACGCCGACGGGGGGACGGGCGCGGGCGGCCAGGTCTTCGCCGGCCTGTGGAGCATGGGGCTGGAAGCCGATGCGCAGTCGTGGCAGGAGCGCGCGCTGTGCGCCGAGACCGACCCCGAGGCGTTCTTCCCGGAGAAGGGTGGTTCCACCCGCGAGGCCAAGAAGATCTGCACCGGCTGCGAGGTCAAGGCCGAGTGCCTCGAGTACGCCCTGGCCAACGACGAGCGCTTCGGCATCTGGGGCGGGCTCTCCGAGCGTGAGCGCCGGCGCCTGCGCCGCCGGGCGGTCTGACGGACGACCCCGTCCTCCCCACCCGCTCGCGGACCCGGGGCGGGACCCGCGACGGGGCCACGCACACAGCGCGGTGTGACACCAGCCCAGGGCTGTCCCACAGCCGCCGACGGATCACCGTCGGCGGCTGTGGTGCTATTCGGGGCGTGACGGCACGGGGGACGAGCACGCGGGTGGCCGCCGGACGGGCCGAGGTCGTCCGGGAGCTCCGCGCGGCCGGACCCCTGCTGGCCCGGGTCCGCGCGCCCGTCCCCGCCCGCCCGCCCTGGCTGACCGCCGTGCTCAACGTGCAGGCCCCGCAGCGCTGGGCCGGTGTGCGGCCGGTGGCCGTCGTCGTGGAACGGCCCGGCGCCGGCGCGGCGGGGGAGACGGCGGCCCTGGCCGCGCTCGTCCTGCGCGGCCGCGGCCCCCGCGTGGAGGTCACGCTGCTCGGGGCCGGCGCGACCCCCGTGCCACCAGGGGCGGCTCCGGCCCGCCTGCCCGTGGCGGACGACGCAGCCGCGGCGGAACTGGCCGCCGGCGTCCTGGACCTGCTCGCGCGCCTGCGCCGGCCGTGGACCCTCCGCCTGACCGGCCTGCCGCTCGGCGACCCCACGACACGCGCGCTGCGCCGGCTGCGACCCGAGACCGCGTTCGCCACCACCCGCAGCGCCGCCCTCGTCGACGCCCTGTCCGAGGTGGGCCCGGTGTGCCGCAGCCGCGACCCGCGCGAGGTCGAGCGGTGGCTGCCGCAGCTGCTGGCCCGCGAGCCCGACCCCCGGGCCCGGCTCCTCCTGCGGGCGGCGGCCCGGCTGCACGCCGCGATAGGGCAGCTGGAGGTCGCGGTGTTCGCCGATGGCGACCGGCTGCGGGCGGGGCTGCTCACCCTCGACGACGGCCTCGAGCGCCGTCCGTGGTGGGGCTTCTCCGACGTCGGCGGGCTCCGGCGGGAGATGGGCGCGCCGCTGGTGACCGTGACCCTCGACGGCGGGCGGTTGACCGAGCGGCTCAGCCGCCGTAGCCGACGACGTTGAGCCCCGGCTCGTCGACCGTCGCCGCCCGGTCGGTGCCGAGGAAGAGGGTGCCCTCGGCGGCCGCGCGGCCGTCGCGCACCGGCTCCGCGGGGGAGACGGTCACGGTCAGCTCGTAGACCCGCCCGGTGTAGGTGGGCGCGGTGCCGATCGGGCGGGTGTAGGTCGGGAACCGGCCGGTCAGCCGCACGTCGTCGCCGTCGCGGGTCACGGTCAGCGCCGGTGAGGGCAGGTCGGCGTACTCCGTCCGTGACCGCACGCAGCCGGCGGCCTGCGGGTCGGCCGGCGCCTCGTCGGTCATGCAGTTCCACGTCGGCAGCCGCACGTGCGCCAGCGCCACGGCCTCCCCTCCGGCGCCGGCGGCCGTCACGCTCACCGAGGGGTGGGCCACGGTCACGCCGACGGCGTGCTCCTCGACGACGATGCCCCCGAAGGCCAGCGTCGCGGTCACGCCGTCGTCCCCGAGGGGGATCGACCGGCTGGCCAGCGCGCCCGCGCCGCTCTCCCCGGGCAGCGGGTCCGACGGGACGCCGGGCAGCTCCGGCAGGGGCTCGGCCGTCGTCGGGGCGGCGGTCGGCGAGGGCACCGGCGCGGGGGAGGGCACGGGGTCCGGCCGGTCGGGGTCCCCGCGCACGACGCCGGCCAGCAGCGCCAGGGTGGCGACGAGCACCAGCGCTCCGGCGGCCATCCCGGACACGGCCCGCCCGGCGCCGGTCGCGTCCCGCGTCGGGGGAGGCGCCACGGGCGAGGGCGGCGGCGCGGGCCCCGGAGCCGCCGGCGTGCCGGGTGGCGCGTCCAGGAAGCCGGGCAGGTCGTCGTGGGGGTAGCGGCTCTGCGGACGCCCGGGAGGCGGCGGCTCCGCAACCGGGGTGGACGGCGCCGGCGCCCGGCCGCGGCGGCCGCGCAGCTCCACCGCGACGAGTCCCGCCAGCGCGAGCAGCGCCGCGCCCAGCACGAACCAGGGCACGGCGGCCGGCGCGGAGGAGTCCATCCCGGCAAGCATCGCAGGGGCCCGCGGACCCCCCGGGATGCCGACCGGCCGGGCCCGCGCACCCCCGTGCGCGGCGGGGGAGGGGCTGGGACGATCCCTCCGATGAGCAGCAGCAGCGGGGCGACGGCCGACGGTGCGGCGCGGGAGAGGGTGAGCGCGCTGCTCGCCGAGCTGGGGGTCGACCAGCCGCTCATCGGCGCCACCGACCTCTCCGCCTCGCTGGGCGTGGTGCGGGGCGTGCTGGCCGACCGGGTGGTCGACCTCGCGGTCACCGAGAGCGGGCGTCGGCGGCTGCGGGCGGAGCTGCGGGGCCGCCGCTGGGCGGAGGAGCGGCAGATCGGCGTCCCCGAGGTCGTGGCCGCCGCGGACGACGGCCGGTGGCTGCTCTCGGGGCGGGTCCACCCCGTGCCGACCGGTGGACCGCGGTGGACCGAGGCCGCGGTCGACGCCGCCGTCCGCATCGCGCCGCTGCCCGGGCCGTCGGGCAGCCCGTGGCAGCCGCCGGCCCGCCCCGCGCTGCGCCGGGCCCGGGCCACGGTCGGCGATGCCGGGCGGCTGGTGCGGGGCGGGATCCGGCTCGGGGAGCTGCGCACGGTGCGGGCCGCGGCCGCCCAGCTGCCGTTGTCGGAGGTCTCGCACGGGGACTACCGGGCCGCCAACGCCGTCCTCGACGACCAGGGGCGGATGGTGGTGCTCGAGTGGACCGGCGTGCGCCCGGGCCCGCGGCACCGGGACCTGCTGACCCTGTGGGCGAGCACCGTGGGTGACGAGGACCGGGCGCGGATCGCCCGGGTGGTCCTCGACCGGACCGCGGGGTGGGAGGAGCCCGACGTGGGGCTGCTGTGGCACGCGGTCGCCCTCGAGCAGCTGGTCGGGCGGATCACCCGGTCCGACCGCGGTGACGGGCTGGACCTCGCGTTCTGCCGGGCGCGACTGGCCGACGCGCGGGGCATCGCCACCGAGCTCGGCAGCCCGGTGGCGACGTGATGGAGCGGAGCGGCCCCCTGCGGGGGCCCGCCGCGAGCTCGCGAGCGGGGCAGGGGGTCCTTGCTCAGCCGGTGGGGTCGATCTCCTCGGGGTCCCGGCCGAGCAGCACGGCGACCTGGTCGACGACGACGTCGCGCACCAGGTCGGCGAGGTCGTCGCGGTCGTGCGCCCGCAGCTCCAGCGGCCGCCGGTAGACCACGATGCGCGGGGCCACCTCGCGGCCGTTCTCGCGGTGGGCGGGCAGCACGCGCGCCAGCGGGACGCTGCCGTCGTCGAGCACGTCGGCGTCCAGGACGACCTCGTCGGGGCTGGTGTGCTCCACCCACGGGACGTCCTCGACGGCGAACTCCACGCCGGCCAGCTCCTTCTCCCACCGGCGCTCGAGGTCCTCCACCGCGTCGAGGACGAGGTCGTCGAACTGCTCGGCGCGGCTGCGGGCCAGCGGGACGCCGTCGGGGACCAGGCGCCCGCGCAGTCCGCGACCGTGCCGGTCGCGGCGGGAACGGGCGGGTCGGCTCATGGCGAGTGCGAGCGTACGGCCGGGCACGCCGGCGCGCCCTCCCCGGGAGCGTTCCCGGTCCCACCGGGGAGCCCCCGCCGACGGCGCCTGCCGGGGCCGCCGTGACCGTCGTGCAGGATGTGGCTCCTGCTCCGCCGGCACCCGAGAAACCCGGTGCGCCTGATGCCAACCGACCGGCTACGCGTCTACTGTGCGGTTCGTGAGGAACCGGTGGTGAGGCAGTCACGTCGCTGCTCGCGCAGCGGCTGCGCGCAACCGGCGGCAGCGACCTTGACCTACGTGTACGCGGAGTCGACCGCTGTCGTCGGCCCGTTGGCGACGTTCTCGGAGCCGCACAGCTACGACCTGTGCGAGTTCCACGCGGAGCGGCTGACCGTGCCCCGCGGCTGGGAGGTCGTACGCCACGAGATCGATCTCGAGGACTCCGGCCCGACCGGCGACGACCTGCTGGCCCTGGCCGACGCCGTCCGCGAGGCGGCCCGGCCCGAGCCCCCGCGCAACCCGGCCGACGACGGCAGCGGCACCCGCCGCGGCCACCTGCGGGTGCTCCCCGACATCACCTGAGAGGGGACCCCCGTCCTCCCCACCCCCCCCCGCGCACGCTCGGGACGGGACACGGCGGGGCCGGGGAGCGGGCCACGCTGCGCCGGCCGGCGGGCGCGTCGTTAAGGTCGCTCGCGTGGCGGACCTCTCCTCGATCATCAAGGCGTACGACGTCCGGGGCGTCGTACCCGACGAGTGGGACGAGGACGTCGCCCGGCGGATCGGTGCCGCCTTCGCCGAGTTCGTGGCCCTGGAGAGCGGCGCGACGGCCATCGTCACCGCGCACGACATGCGCGACTCGTCGGTGCCGCTGTCGCGGGCCTTCGCCGAGGGGGCGCTGCGCCGGGGCGTCGACGTGCTGGAGGCCGGGCTCGGGTCCACCGACATGCTGTACTTCGCCGCCGGCTCGCTCGGCGTCCCCGGCGCGATGTTCACCGCCAGCCACAACCCGGCCCGGTACAACGGCATCAAGCTCTGCCGTGCCGGCGCCGTCCCCGTGGGTCAGGAGTCGGGGCTGGGCACCATCCGCCAGTGGGCCGAGCGGGACGCCTACGACCGCGTCCCCGACCGGACGGCCTCCATCGCCCAGCGCGACGTCCTCGCCGAGTACGCCGCGTACCTGCGCTCGCTGGTCGACCTGTCGGGCATCCGGCCGTTGCGGGTCGTCGTGGACGCCGGCAACGGGATGGGCGGTCACACCGTGCCGGTGGTCCTCGCCGACCTGCCGGTGGAGGTCGTGCCGCTGTACTTCGAGCTCGACGGGTCCTTCCCCCACCACGAGGCCAACCCGTTGGACCCGGCCAACCTCGTCGACCTCCAGGCCGAGGTCCGCCGCACCGGCGCCGACATCGGCCTGGCCTTCGACGGCGACGCCGACCGGGTGTTCGTCGTGGACGAGCGGGGAGAGCCGGTCAGCCCCTCCGCGATCACCGCGCTGGTCGCCGTCCGGGAGCTGGCCAAGGGGCACGGGACGACGATCATCCACAACCTGATCACCTCCCGGGCGGTCCCCGAGATCGTCCGGGAGCACGGCGGCGAGCCGGTGCGCACCCGGGTCGGTCACTCGTTCGTCAAGGCGGAGATGGCCCGCACGGACGCCGTCTTCGGCGGCGAGCACTCCGCCCACTACTACTTCCGGGACTTCTGGCGCGCCGACACGGGCATGCTCGCCGCCATGCACGTCCTCGCCGCGCTGGGGGAGCAGAGCCGGCCCCTGTCGGAGCTGACCGCCGGCTACAGCCGCTACGCCGCCTCCGGCGAGATCAACTCGACCGTGGACGACGGCGCCGGCCGGGTGAAGGCCGTCCGCGAGGCGTTCGAGGGTGAGGACGGCGTGACCGTCGACGAGCTCGACGGGCTGACCGTCGACCTCTCCGACGGGTCCTGGTTCAACCTCCGGGTGAGCAACACCGAGCCGCTGCTGCGGCTGAACGTGGAGGCCCCAGACGCAGCCCGGATGGCCGAGCTGCGGGACCGAGTGCTGGAGATGGTGCGCGCATGACCCGACCCCACGAGGACGCTCCGCCGTCGCTCCCCGTCTCCGCGGGCGCCCCGGCATGACGGCCCCGAGTGGGCCGCTGGGGCTGGACCCGGCGCTGCTGGAGATCCTCGCCTGCCCCGACACCCACCACAGCCCGCTGACGGTGGACGAGGCGGCCGGCGAGCTGCTGTGCACGACGTGCGACCGGGCCTTCCCGGTGCGCGACGGCATCCCCGTGCTGCTGCTGGACGAGGCGCGGCACCGGGGTGGCGGGTCCACCCCATGACCTCGCCCGAGCTCGCCGAGGAGGTCCTCGACGACCTCGACGTGCTGCGCGCCCGGGACCCGCGTGGCCTGCTCCCGGCGGTCGCTGGTGCCGGGGCGCAGGTGCGCGAGACCGCCCGGCTGACCGAGGAGGCGGGCCTGGAGCGGGTCACCGCCGGCGGCCGGCCGCGCGGGCTGGTCATCGTGGCCCGGCGCGAGGGCGCGGTCGCCGCCCAGGTGCTCCGGGCGCTGCTCGGGCCCTCCAGCCCGGTCACCGTGGACGTCGTCCCCGGCCCCGACCTGCCGGTGTGGACCGGGCCGAGCGACATCGCCGTCGTCGCCACCCGGACCGGTGCCGGCCGGTACGCCGTCACGCCGGCCTACGAGGCCGCCCGCCGGGGCGTGACGCTCCTGGGCATCGGGGCGGAGGACGCGCCCCTGCGCGCGGCCTGCTCCACCGCCCGGGCGCCCTACGTCCCGCTCCCGCGCTCGCGCGTGCGGCACACGACGCTGTGGTCGCTGCTCACGCCGCTGCTCAAGCTGGCCACCGACCTGGAGCTGGTCTCACCCGCCACGGCCGACCTGGCGGCGGTGGCCGACGCGCTCGACGAGGTCGCCGGCGAGTGCGGACCGGCGCAGGAGTCGTTCGTCAACCCGGCCAAGACCCTCGCGCTGGAACTACTCGACGCCCTGCCGGTCATCGCCGCCGAGGGGCCCCTGGCCGGCGCCGCGGCCACCCGGATCGCCGACCAGCTGGCGACCCTCGCCGGTCTGCCGGTCACCACCTTCCGCATGCCCGACCAGCGGGTCGCCGCCTGCGCGGTGCTCGGCGGACCGCTGGCCCCGCAGGGTGGCGAGGACGACTTCTTCCGGGACCGCGCCGAGGACACCGGCCGTCGGCTCCGGCTGCTCACCGTCCGCGACACCCACGCCGGTGAGCACGACGGTGCCGGGGAGCGGGAGCCGCGCTCGGCCCGCGAGGCGCTGCAGGAGACCCTGCGGACGGCGGCGTCGGCCAACGTGCCGGTGAGTGGGCTGGCCGAGCACGGCGACCCCGAGCGCTACGGCCGGATGCCGCGGCTGGCCCGCCAGCTGGCCGTGGCCGACTTCACCGCCGTCTACCTGGCGCTCGCGCTGGACTCCGAGCGGGCTGCCCACCCGTGAGCCCGCGGCCGGGGTCGTCCACCGGCCCATCGGGCTCGCAGCCGACCGGGGTCGTCCCGCGTCGGGCGACGCCCGGGCCGCTCCAGGCGGTGGTTCGACGTGCGCGGCCGGGTACTCCCGCCCGGAGGGTCGGGCGGGGAACGGCGCACCGTACGGCCGGACAGACCACGATCAGCCAGACAGCACCCGGGTGCTGACCGACCGGAAGGACGTCCCGTGGCGGGTGGACTCGTAGCCCTGTTCGACGACGTGGCGACGCTGGCGAAGGCCGCGGCCGCCTCCGTCGACGACATCGGTGCCGCTGCTGGGCGGGCCAGCGCGAAGGCCGCCGGCGTGGTCGTCGACGACACCGCCGTCACGCCGCAGTACGTGCACGGCCTGGCCGCCGAGCGCGAGATCCCGATCATCAAGCGCATCGCCAAGGGCTCGCTGCGCAACAAGCTGCTGATCCTGCTCCCGGCGGTGCTGCTGCTCAGCCAGTTCCTGCCCTGGCTGCTCACCCCGATCCTCATGATCGGCGGCGCCTACCTCTGCTACGAGGGAGCGGAGAAGGTCTGGCACAAGATCCGCGGCCACGACGACGCCCACGGCGAGGACGAGGCGGCACTCCCGGACGAGGACACCATCGTCTCCGGCGCCGTGCGCACCGACTTCATCCTGTCCGCCGAGATCATGGTGATCTCGCTGAACGAGGTGGTCGACCAGCCGTTCCTGTCCCGCGCGGTCATCCTCGCGGTCGTCGCGATCGCGATCACCGTCCTCGTGTACGGCGTCGTCGGTCTCATCGTGAAGATGGACGACGCCGGGCTGCGCCTGTCGGAGCAGCCCGGGAAGGCCGTGGCCTCGCTCGGCCACGGGATGGTCAAGGCGATGCCGCGCCTGCTCGCCGTGATCACCGTCGTCGGCACCGCGGCGATGCTGTGGGTGGGCGGTCACATCCTGCTGGTGGGCACCGACGAACTGGGCCTGCACGTCCTGTACGAGACCGTGCACCACTGGGAGGAGGCGGCGCACGAGGCGACCGGGGCACTCGGCGGGGTCGTGGGCTGGCTGGTCAACACACTGGCCAGCGCGGCCCTGGGCCTCGTCGTCGGCGCGGTGGTCGTGGCCGTCCTGAGCGTCACCCTCCACCGGCGCAAGGCCCGGGCCGCGAGCGGGACCGACTCCCACTGAGAGGACCCCGTCCCCACCCCTCGCCGGCTCGGGGTGGGACCCGGGACGGGGCTGTCCTTCCCCACGCCTCGCGGCCTCCGGCCCGCCGGTGTGCCCCGCCTGCCGCGGCCGGTCCCCGTGTCGGGGGAGAGTGGAGCCATGGACCGCACGCACCTGTCGCCGGCGCGCCGCCGGGCCGACCGAGCCCGGTTGGCCGACGAGGTCGTCGACGTGCTGGTCGTCGGCGGCGGGGTCACCGGAGCGGGGACCGCGCTGGACGCGGCCAGCCGGGGTCTGTCGGTCGGGCTGCTGGAGGCCCGGGACTGGGCCGCCGGCACCTCGAGCCGCTCGAGCAAGCTCATCCACGGCGGCCTGCGCTACCTGGAACAGCTCGCGTTCCCGCTGGTCCGCGAGGCCCTGCACGAGCGGACCCGGCTGCTGCAGACGATCGCGCCGCACCTGGTCCGGCCGTTGCCGTTCCTGCTGCCGCTGACCGCGCCGGCCTGGCAGCGGGCCTACTACGGCGCCGGGGTGGCCCTCTACGACGTCCTCGGCGCCGCGCTCGACGCCGACCGGGCCCTGCCGGCGCACCGCCACCTGTCCCGCCGGGCGACCCTCGCCGCGTTCCCCGCGCTGCGGACCGACGCCGTGGTCGGGGCCATCCGCTACTGGGACGCCCAGGTCGACGACGCCCGGCACACCCTCGCGGTCGTCCGCACGGCGGCCGGCTACGGAGCCCGGGTGCTCTCCAGCGCCCGCGTGACCGGGCTGCTCCGGGACGGGGAGGGCAGCGGGGCGCCGGTGGTCGGCGTGCGGGCGACCGACCTCACCGACGGGTCCACGTTCACCGTCCGGGCCCGCAGCGTCGTGGCCGCCACCGGGGTCTGGAGCGACGACGTCGGCGCGATGCTCGGCACCAGCGCGCCCAGCCTGCGGGTGCGCGCCTCCAAGGGGGTGCACCTCGTGGTGCCGCGCTCGGCGATCGACGCCGGGGACGTCCCGGACGACGCGCGGGCCGGGCTGATCCTGCGGACGCCGACCAGCGTGCTGTTCGTCATCCCGTGGGGCGACCAGTGGATCATCGGCACCACCGACACCCCGTGGAAGCTCGACCGCGACCACCCCGCGGCCAGCAGCGCCGACATCGGCTACCTGCTCGACCAGGTCAACCGGGTGCTGTCCAAGCCGGTCACCACCGACCAGATCGTCGGCGTCTACGCCGGCCTGCGCCCGCTGCTGGCGGGCGAGGCCGACCAGACCAGCCGGCTCTCCCGCGAGCACGCCGTGGTCACGCCCGTCCCGGGGCTGGTCCTGGTGGCCGGCGGCAAGTACACGACCTACCGCGTGATGGCCGCCGACGCCGTGGACGCCGCCACCGCCGCGCTCCCGGGCGTGCCGGCCTCGCGGACCGCGCACCTGCCGCTGGTCGGCGCGCACCGCTGGGACGCCGTCCGCGGCACCGGACCCGAGCTGGCCGCCGCCACCGGCCTGCCCGGCGACGCCGTCGACCGGCTGCTGCACCGGCACGGCGACGAGGTGCAGCAGGTGCTCGACCTGGTGCGTGCCGACCCGGCGCTGGGTCGGCCGCTGCCCGGGGCGCCGGCGCACCTGGCCGCCGAGGTCGTGCACGCGGTGCAGGTGGAGGGCGCGCTGCACCTGGACGACGTCCTCACCAGGCGCACGCGGATCTCCATCACGACCCCGCACCGGGGGACGGAGACCGCGTCGGCCGTCGCCGAGCTGATGGCCGGGCCGCTGGGGTGGGACCGGGAGCGCACCGAACGGGAGGTCGCGCACTACGCGGCCCGGGTGGCGGCCGAGCGGGAGTCGCAGCGGATGCCCGACGACCGCACCGCAGACGCCGCGCGACTGGGTGCCGCGGACGTACGCTCCGCCGTCTGAGGACCGGGAGCCGATCCTCGAGGGGAGACCCCCGGCGGCGGCTCCAGTGGCACGTGAGGGGTTCCGACATGACCGGTGCGCTCCACCCACCCGTAGCCTCGTCCGTGATGTGGCAGCTCACCAGCGGGGTCCGCTTCTACCCATGGGGCAGCCGCACGGTGATCCCCGAGCTGCTCGGTCGGCCCAGCCCTGCGGACCGGCCGCACGCGGAGCTCTGGATCGGCGCGCACCCCGACGAGCCGAGCCTGCTGGCCGACGGCCGTCCCCTGGACAAGGCCATCGCCGAGGAGCCCGAACGGCTGCTCGGGACGCGGGTCGTCGACCGCTTCGGGGAGCGGCTGCCCTTCCTCATGAAGGTGCTCGCCGCCGACCGGCCGCTGTCGCTGCAGGCCCACCCGACCACGGAACAGGCCGCCGCCGGGTACGCCGCCGAGGAGTCCGCGGGCGTCCCGCACGACGACCCCACGCGGACCTTCAAGGACCCGTGGCACAAACCCGAGCTGCTGCTGGCGCTGACCACGTTCGAGGCTCTGTGCGGCTTCCGGCCGGTCGAGGAGTCGCTGCACTGCCTGGCCAAGCTGCAGCTGCCCGAGCTCAAGCCGACCATCGCCGCGCTGGCCCGAGGCGGCCTGCGGGCGGCGATCCCGCAGCTGCTGGCGCTGTCCGGCCGGCGCCGGGTCTCGCTGGTCGAGGCCGTCGCACGGGCCGCCGCCCGGTTCGTGGCCGCCCACGACCCGGAGTTCATCAACACCTACCGGTGGGCCGCGACGCTCGCGGAGGCGTATCCCGGCGACCCCGGCGTGGTCATCTCGCTGATGTGCAACCACCTGAAGCTCGCGCCCGGGGAGGCGGTGTTCCTGCCCGCCGGCAACCTGCACGCCTACCTGTACGGAGCCGGCGTCGAGGTCATGGCCTGCTCCGACAACGTGCTGCGGGGCGGGCTGACCAGCAAGCACGTCGACCTGGCGGCGCTGATCGAGGTGCTCGACTTCAGCGACGGCAAGGTGCCGGTCATCCACCCGGTGCTCGGACCCTGCGGCCTGCGCTACCCCGTGCCGGTCGAGGACTTCGACCTCACCCGCGTCCAGCTGGGCACCGACCCGGGCTCGCTCACCACGCGCGGCCCGCAGGTGCTGCTGTGCACCGAGGGGCGGGCCGTGCTGGGCGACGGTGACGGCGAGCTCGTCCTGGCGAAGGGGATGTCGGCCTTCGTCCCGGCGGGGGAGCCGGTGACCGCCCGCGGGCCGGCCGTCCTGTACCGGACGACCACCAACCTCGCCTGACCCGGCCGGTCACCTCCTGCCCCGACCGAGGGCCCCGAGCCGGCGCGGCCGCGACGGGCCGGTCCGGTCGTGTACCGCCTCCCCGTGGAGGGCAGTCCCGGGGTGGGAGCGTGGCGCGAGGGCTGACCGCGGAGGGGGACACGCGCGTGTCCGGAGGAGCGTGGGGACGCCGGCCTGCCCGGCTCGGGGTGGCGGTGCGGCGCAGGCTGTCGGACCGGCTCGAGGCGCGGTTGGCGCAGATCGTCCGAGAGGTCGTCCGCGAGGTGGTCCGGGAGGTCGTCGAGACCGAGGTGGACCGGGCCATCGACGCCGTCCACGGCGTGGAGTTCCGCGCGCGGCGGGACCTGCTGGCCGCGGGGGAGCGCGACGCCGCCCGGGCGTCGGCCCGGTTCGCCGCGCGGGAGATGCCGACGGCCCGCGCGTTCCACGACCCGCGCGGCACCCTCGAGCACGGACTGCGCATCGCCCCCCGGGGCGGCCTGGCCCTGGAGTTCGGCGTCTTCGAGGGGCGGTCGCTGGAGGTCGTCGCCGAGCACCGGGAGCGCCGCGGTGTCTACGGCTTCGACTCCTTCCAGGGCCTGCCCGAGGACTACCGGCCGCACGTCCGGGCGGGCGCCTTCTCCGTCAGCGAGCTCCCGGACGTGGCGGGGGCCGAGCTGGTGGTCGGCTGGTTCGAGGACACCCTGCCCGGCTTCCTGGCCACCCACCCCGGCGTGGTCGACTTCGTGCACGTGGACGGCGACCTGTACTCCTCGGCGGTCACGGTCCTCGACCTGGTCGGCCCGCGGCTGTCCGCCGGGGCGGTGCTCGTCTTCGACGAGTTCTTCAACTTCCCCGGCTGGGAGGACCACGAGTTCCGTGCCTGGCAGGAGTGGCTCGCCCGGACGGGAGCCGAGGCCCGGTACGAGGCCTACACCTCCAACAACGAGCAGGTCGTCGTCCGCGTGACCGTCCCCGGGGCGCCGCCGGCCGGCTGAGGCGCGGGCGTGTCGCCGGCGCGCTCCCGGTCATCCCGGCCTAGCGTCGGGGTGTCGTGTCCGTCCCCGCCCGCTCGCCGCTGCGCCGGCTCGCCGCCGGTGCGGTCGCGCTCGCCCTCGCCGGGGGGCTGACCGGCTGCGAGCTGCTCACGGGCACCGGCGGGGCGGACGGCGGACCGCTCACCGGCGTCCTCTCCGACGAGGCTGCCGACGAGGCCGTCGCCACCGCGCCGCCCGGCACCGCGCTGGCCGCCCTCGGCGAGATCGACGTCAAGGGCCGGGCACCCCGGACCGGCTACGAGCGGGAGCGGTTCGGCGACGGCTGGGTGGACACCGACCGGAACGGCTGCGACACCCGCAACGACGTCCTCGCCCGAGACCTCGAGGAGGAGACGTTCCGGCCGGGCACCAACGACTGCGTCGTCCTCAGCGGCACGCTCGAGGACCCGTACTCGGGGGACACCATCGCGTTCCGTCGCGGGGAGGAGACCAGCGACGAGGTCCAGATCGACCACGTGGTCGCCCTGTCCGACGCGTGGCAGAAGGGCGCCCAGGGCTGGGACACCGCGCGGCGCACCGCCTTCGCCAACGACCCGCTCAACCTGCTCGCCGTCGACGGCCCGCTCAACATGCAGAAGGGCGACGGCGACGCGGCCACCTGGCTGCCGCCGAACACCGCCTACCGGTGCGCCTACGTCGCCCGGCAGGTGGCGGTGAAGGTGAGCTACGGGCTGTGGATGACCCGCGCCGAGCGCAACGCCGCCGCCACCGTGCTCTCGGGCTGCCCCGACCAGCGGCTGCCCGGCGACGGCGGACCGGCAGCTCCGGGGTCGGTGCCGGCCGGGGAGGTGTCCTACCCCGACTGTGCGGCGGTCCGGGCGGCCGGGGCCGCGCCGATCCGCCGCGGCGAGCCGGGCTGGCGGGACACCTTCGACGGCGACGGGGACGGCGTCGGCTGCGAGTCCTGACCGGGCCCACCCGGGAGTCCTCCTAGCTCGCCGCCGGTGGCTCCGCCGCGGCCGGCCGGGCGCTCTCGGAGCCGTCCTCCGACCGCGGAGCGGTCCCGGCGGCGGCCCGGGTCGCGGCCCCTGCGGTGGGGAACCGCCGCCGGCGGGAGGCGACCACCTGGGCGACGGCCAGACCGACGACCACGGCCACCGCCAGGCCCGCGAGCGGGACGAACCCGGGCGAGCGGTAGGAGAGGACGAGCTCCCCGTCGGTGCCAGGGGGCAGGTCGACAGCGACCAGCGTGCCGTCGTGCCGGACGACGTCGACCGGCTCCCCGTCGAGCGTGGCGGAGTAGCCGGGGAACCACAGCCTGGCGAACACGACCCGACCCGGGTCGTCACCGGCGACGGTGACGCCCACGCACTCCCGGGAGTGCTGGAGCCGGCAGGACTCCCCGGCTGCCACGTCCACCCCGGGCGCGGCGTAGGACACCAGCCCCGGCAGGTCGTAGGGAGCCCGGCGGTAGATCGAGGTGTGCTCCCCCTCGCCGACGCGCCGCCAGGAGTCGTCCAGCTCGCCCGCGAGCAGCACGTCGGCCGGCCCGAACACGGCGATGACCTGGTCGACGCGCAGCAGCTCGAGCCAGGTCAGACCGGTCTCCGGGTCCACGGCCGTGAACGCCTCGGCGTCCTCCTCGTCGTCGAAGTTGCCCTGGTCGTCCAGCGGCACGTGCTCGCGCAGGTAGCGGTGGGCCAGCGGGCTGTACCCGTTCACCTGCCGGTCGCCGGTGAGCAGGCCCGTGGAGGAGGGGCGGTACTCGGCGTAGAAGTCGGCCACCTCGTCGACGGGCGAGGGCAGCTCGGTGGGGTCCTCCTCGAGCAGCGGGTAGGAGCCGTACCAGAGCGTGTAGTCGCGCTGGCTCAGGGAGTCGAGCGACGACAGGTCGTGCGGGAAACCCCAGTCGGCGCCCCGTGCCATCGGGTTGGCGAGGGCCACGACCACCATGACCACGACCGTGCCCGCGGCCGCGGTGACACCCGCGGAGCGGCCCGGCACGGCCCGCCCGAGCAGCCGCGGTCGGCCACCTGCCGAGCGGGCGACGCGGACGCCGACCAGGGCGAGGCAGAGCGCCGCGACCAGGGCGTTCATCCCGAGGACGCGGCCGACGCCGTCCGGGTCGGCCTGCAGCGCGTTGACCGTGACCAGGGCGAGGACGCCGCCCAGCGCCGCGAGCCTCCGCCGCGTGAGGGCGAAGCTGCCGTGGGCCACCAGCAGCGCGACCAGGAGCAGCAGGAAGAACCCCTCGTACTGCAGGAAGCGGGTCGGGAAGCGGAAGACCGAGAGCCGCTCGGGCCCCAGCGTGCCGAGCACCGTCAGCAGCAGCAGGACGCCGGTCGCGATCAGGAGGGCGCGGACCCTCGGCAGCCGCATCGCCGGGCCCGGCCGCCAGAAGAGGAGGACCGGCACGACGAACCAGGCCACGTAGAAGTGCGGGAGGTCCTGCAGCCGGTAGCCGTCGAAGTTCACGAACCAGCCCCAGTAGGACGGGTCACCGGCGTGCAGCAGGCCCTCGAGCGGCGCGACGTTGAAGTTCCGCTCGTTGCTGATCGAGGAGCTGCGGGAGGCGAACTCGAAGGAGGTGACCAGGGGGTACAGCCCGATGAGCGACGTGAGCGCGCCGCCCCCGTACCAGGCGGCGATCCACGCCGTCCGCCCGCGGGGGTGACCGGTGAGCAGGCGGGCCCCGACCAGGACGGCGACGAACGCCCCCAGGACCGGGATGGCCAGGGGCCAGCCGCTCTGGTGGCACATGTACGTCGCCACCAGGAGCACCCACCCGTGACGCTGCCGGCCCCTCAGGTGCAGCGCCACGGCCGCGGCGACGGCCGGCACGAACCACGAGAACGAGATGATCGCCTGGTACCAGTTCGCCCCCCAGAACACGGTGTACGGACCGAAGCCGACCGAGACGGCGAAGGCCACCGCCCAGGGCGTGGACAGGCCGACCAGTCGCCCCAGCCACGCGGCCGCGGCGGCGAGCAGCACGAGGTGGGCCAGGAGCTGCAGGAAGGAGCCGAGGGCAGCGTCGTCGAGGTGCCCCATGAGCACCCCGAAGGCGATGTTGACCGGGTTGAAGACGCCGTTCTGGTACTCGACCGCGTAGCCGCCGCTGTTGACGACGTCCGTGCTCAGCCACGGCCACTCGCCGGACTGCAGGATCCGGCCCATGTCGACGAGCTTGGCGACGCCGTCGGCCTGCCGGTCGTCGATGAAGGCGAACCGGTGGTTGCGCAGGAACAGCACCGTGAACAGCCCCGCCACCACCACCGACGACAGCACGACCGCCGGCCAGGTCCTCGGCCGGGCCGGCGGGCGCGGCCGCTCCACCACGCCGCGGGGAGCCGGCTCGGTGTCCCGCAGGGGCGGTGGGGGAGTGCGCATGCGTCCTCTGCAGTCGGTGGTGGGTGGCGCCGGTGGGCCGTCGGCCGGCCGGCGGGACCGCTGTCCGCTGCTGGACGCCCGGAGCGCCGACCCCACGGCAAGTTACCGCGCGGTGACCCCCGTGGCGGGCGACGAGCCCACCGCTCGGGTGACGGAGGGATCCGGTGCCCGCCGTTATAGTCCGATCATGGAGTCGCACCACCGCGTGCTCGGCACCGGTGAGTGGGCCGGCCCCGGCACCGTCGTCGGCCCGGGCGCAGCATGACCGAACCGCCGGCGTCGAGGCCGTGCCTGACCGTGGTCGTCCCCTGCTACGACGAGTCCGAGGTCCTGCCACTGCTCGTGGGCCGTCTCCGCCCGGTGCTCGACGGGCTGGGCGAGACCTACGAGGTCGTCATGGTCGACGACGGCTCGCGGGACGGCACCGCGGAGGTCCTGCGCACGATCGCCCGGACGTGGCCGCAGCTGCGCCCGCTGCTGCTCGCGCGCAACGTCGGGCACCAGATGGCGCTCACCGCCGGGCTGGACCACGCCTGCGGCAACTACGTCGTCACGATGGACGCCGACCTGCAGGACCCGCCCGAGCTCATCCCGGTGATGCTCGACCGGGCCGTCACCGAGGGCGTCGACGTCGTCTACGCGCGGCGGTCGGACCGCAGCAGCGACTCCCGCTTCAAGCGCTGGACGGCGGCGGCGTACTACGACCTCATGCGCCGCAGCGCGGGCGTCAGCCTCCCCGACAACGTCGGCGACTTCCGGCTGCTGTCCCGGCGGGTGGTGCTGGCGCTGCGCATGCTGCCGGAGCGCCACCGGGTCTACCGGCTGCTCATCCCGTGGCTCGGCTTCTCCAGCGCCGTGGTCGAGCACCCGCGCGAGGCCCGCGCCGCCGGCCGGACCAAGTACTCGCTGCGCAAGATGGTGAGCCTCGCCTGGAGCGGCCTGTCGTCGTTCACGACCTCGCCGCTGCAGCTGGCCACCACCGTGGGCGCCTCGGCCGCCGTGCTCGCGCTGCTCGGCGCGGTCGCCGTCATCGTCTCGTTCGTCCTCGGGCGGACGGTGCCCGGCTGGGCCTCGGTGTCGGTGGCGGTGCTGTTCCTGGCGGCCGTGCAGCTGCTGTGCCTGGGTGTGCTGGGCGCCTATGTGGGCCGGATCTACGAGGAGGTGCAGCGTCGGCCGTTGTACCGGGTGCACCAGGAGGCGCGTGCCGACGTCCTCGACGACGACGAGGAGTTCCGTGGACGCCGCTGAGATCGACAAGCTCGCCCGGCTCGAGGACCGCCACTGGTGGTACGCGGAGCGGCGGACCGTCCTGCGCAGGATCCTGCAGGACCGGCGCACCGGCGGCTGGGCCGCCGACATCGGCGCGGCCGCGGGCGGCAACACCCGGGTGCTCGAGTCGCTCGGCTGGCGCACGCTGGCCTTCGAGTACTCCCAGACCGGGGCCGAGCTGGCCCGCTCCCGCGGCCTGCAGGTCAGCCGGGCCGACGCCCACGGCCTGCCGCTGCGGGACGGGTCGATGAGTGTCGTCACCGCCCTCGACGTCCTCGAGCACCTCGAGGACGACGACCGGGCCGCCCGCGAGCTGCGCCGTGTGCTGCGCCCGGACGGCGTCCTCGTCGTCGCCGTGCCCGCCGATCCCGCACTGTGGTCGGCCCACGACGACGCCGTCGGGCACCTGCGCCGGTACACCGCCGAGAGCCTGCGCGACCTCCTCGCCGGCGCCGGGTTCGAGGTGCAGCGCCTGTGGTCGTGGAACGTCCTGCTGCGGCCCGTGGCCGTCCTGCGGCGCAGCAGGAGTTCGGGCAGCGACCTCGAGGAGGTGCCCGCCGTGGTCAACGCCGGCCTGCGTGCCGTCGTCGCCCTGGAGCGGCTGCTGCCGGTCGGCCGCCGGCGGGGCGTCAGCCTGTTCGCCGTCGCCGTCCCGTCGGGGGCCTGAGGGTGCTGGTCCAGCGGCTGTCGGCCGGGGTCCTGGGCGCCTTCGCCGGGTACGTCGTGCTCGGTGTCGTGGGACTGGTGCTGCTGCGCGCCAACCTCGCCAGCGCAGGGGCGCTCGTGCGCGCCGGCGAGATCGCCCGCGGCCCGGTGCTGCTGGCCGGGCTCGGCGCGGTCAGCTACGCCGCCAGCTTCCTGCTCTGGCTGGTCGTGCTCGCCCGGGTGCCGCTCTCGGTCGCCTATCCGATCGCGGTCGGGGTGACGATCGCCTTCAGCACCCTGCTGGCGTGGCTGGTGCTGCACGAGCCGATGACCCCCCGCCTGCTGCTCGGGCTGGTCCTGATCGTCGCCGGCGTCACGCTCGTCTCGACCGCGACCTGAGCCGGTCCCGTCCCGTCCCCGGCGGGGGAGCCGCCGTGGTCCGGGAGGCCGCGGCGGGCCTGCCGTAGACTGGCCAGCGGTACGAGCCCCGCCGAGGCCTCGGCATGCTCGCTTCGAACCCCGACCCCGAGATCCGTCCGCGGCCCGTCGCGGCGGCCGCGGATGCAGGAGCGACATGACCGCCAGCACTGGCACCCGTGTACTGACCGACGGCGACTTCAAGGTCGCCGACCTCTCCCTCGCCGGCTTCGGCCGCAAGGAGATCACCCTCGCCGAGCACGAGATGCCCGGCCTCATGGCGCTGCGCGCCGAGTACGGCGACCAGCAGCCCCTGGCCGGTGCGCGCATCGCCGGCTCCCTGCACATGACCGTGCAGACCGCCGTCCTCATCGAGACGCTGCGGGCCCTGGGCGCCGACGTCCGCTGGGTGAGCTGCAACATCTTCTCCACCCAGGACCACGCCGCCGCGGCGATCGTCGTCGGCGACGGCACCCCGGAGGAGCCCACCGGCGTCCCGGTGTTCGCCTGGAAGGGCGAGACGCTGGAGGAGTACTGGTGGTGCACCCAGCGGCTGTTCGAGTTCCGCGACGAGAGCGGCGACGTCGTCGGGCCCAACATGCTCCTCGACGACGGCGGCGACGCCACCCTGTTGGTGCACCTGGGCACCCGCTTCGAGGCCGACGGCGCCGTCCCCGACACCACCGAGGCCGACTCCGAGGAGTACGGCGTCATCCTCGAGGCGCTGCGCGGCACCCTCGCGCAGGACGGCGGCTACTGGACCCGGATCGGCCAGGGGATCAAGGGCGTCACCGAGGAGACCACCACCGGCGTCATGCGCCTGTACGAGCTCGCCCGCGAGGGCCGGCTGCTGTTCCCCGCGATCAACGTCAACGACTCGGTCACCAAGAGCAAGTTCGACAACCTCTACGGCTGCCGGCACTCGCTCATCGACGGCATCAACCGCGCCACCGACGTCATGATCGGCGGCAAGGTGGCCGTGGTCTGCGGCTACGGCGACGTCGGCAAGGGCTGCGCGGAGTCGCTGCGCGGCCAGGGCGCCCGGGTGATCGTCACCGAGATCGACCCGATCTGCGCGCTGCAGGCGGCGATGCACGGCTACGAGGTGACCACGCTCGACGAGGTGATCGGCAAGGCCGACATCATCATCACGGCCACGGGCAACAAGGACATCATCACCGCCGAGCAGCTCGGCCGGACCAAGCACCAGGCGATCGTGGGCAACATCGGCCACTTCGACAACGAGATCGACATCGCCGGGCTGGCCCGGACGCCGGGCATCGAGCGGACGACGATCAAGCCGCAGGTCGATGAGTGGCGGTTCGCCGACGGCCACACGATCATCGTGCTCTCCGAGGGCCGGCTGCTGAACCTGGGCAACGCCACCGGCCACCCCAGCTTCGTGATGAGCGCGTCCTTCTCCAACCAGGTGCTCGCGCAGATCGAGCTGTGGACCAACCGCGCCGCCTACGAGGGCCAGGCCCCCACGGTCACCGTGCTGCCGAAGAAGCTCGACGAGCACGTGGCCCGGCTGCACCTGGACGCGCTCGGCGTGAAGCTGACCGAGCTGACCAAGGTGCAGGCCGACTACATCGGCGTGCCGGTCGAGGGCCCGTTCAAGAGCGACCACTACAGGTACTAGAAGGACCTCCCTGCCCCCCACCGCTCGCACGCTCGCGGCGGGGCCCTGCAGGGAGGCCGCCCCTGCCCCCCACCGCTCGCACGCTCGCGGCGGGGCCCTGCAGGGAGGCCGCCCCTGCCCCCCACCGCTCGCACGCTCGCGGCGGGGCCCTGCAGGGAGCCGTTCCAGTACGTCGCCTGGGCAGGACCACTGCGACGGGGGACACCCGTGGGACACCCGTCCGGAGCACCTCCGGGCGGGTGTCCCCGCTTTTGCGTGCGGTCAGCGCAGAATGGTCGCCGTGCCACCCACCGCTCCCCAGAACGGGTCCAGCCGCGGCCGAGTCCTGGTCGTCGACGACGACGCCGCCCTCGCCGAGATGCTCGGCATCGTGCTCCGGCGCGAGGGGTACGAACCGGCGTTCGTCTCCGACGGGAACCGGGCGGTGGGCGTGTTCCAGCAGACCCGCCCCGACATCGTGCTGCTCGACCTGATGCTGCCCGGCCGCAACGGCCTGCAGATCTGCCAGGACATCCGCACCCAGTCGACGGTCCCGATCGTCATGCTCACCGCGAAGGGCGACACGATCGACGTCGTCCAGGGCCTCGAGGCCGGCGCGGACGACTACGTCACCAAGCCGTTCAAGCCCGTCGAACTGGTCGCGCGGGTGCGTGCGCAGCTGCGCCGCGGCGAGACCGGGCAGGCCGAGAACCTCTCCATCGGCGACGTGCAGATCGACGTCCCGGCCCACCAGGTCACCCGGGACGGCGTCCCGATCGCGCTCACCCCGCTGGAGTTCGACCTGCTGGTCGCACTGGCCCGCAAGCCGCGGCAGGTGTTCACCCGCGAGCTGCTGCTCGAGCAGGTGTGGGGCTACCGGCACGCGGCCGACACCCGGCTGGTCAACGTCCACGTCCAGCGGCTGCGTGCCAAGATCGAGCGCGACCCGGAGAAGCCGGAGATCGTGCTCACCGTGCGCGGTGTGGGCTACAAGGCCGGGCCCCCGTGACCGGCTCTGCCGTCCTGCCGGGCGGTCGTGGACCGGAGGGCGCCGGGACCGGCCCGGTGGTGGGCCGCCCGGTCCGACCGTGAGCACGACCCGGTCGGAGTCCCCGTCGGTCCCCGCGGGGACCGACGCCGACGCGCCACCGGCCGAGCGGGCCGCGGTGTCGTCGTCCTCGGCCGGGGTGGTGGCGCCGGCGACCGAGCCACGCCGGCGGTTGTCGGGCGACCTGGAGTCGTTCCGGCGACAGCTGCGCGGCCGGGCGGGCCGCGCCCAGCGGGTCACCCGGCGGCTGGGGGCCCGGGCGCTGCACGCCTGGCGCTCGTCGCTGCACGTGCGCATCGGCGCGATCACGATGGTCGTCGCCGGCACGGTCGTGGTGATCGTCAGCATGGTGCTGTTCAGCCAGATCCGCGACCAGCTGCTGTCGGTGAAGCGGCAGGCGGCCATCGACCAGGCGCAGGCCGGGGTGTTGTACGCGCAGACCGAGGTCGCCGGCATCGCCACCGGGGACGCCGCGAGCGTGCGCTCCACGCTCGACCGGACCGTCAAGAGCCTCCTGGAACGCGGGGGGCCGGCCGGTGACTTCGACGTCGTCATGGTGCACCGCAGCGGGGACACCGAGCGCACGGCGACCAGCCGCCGCTACGTCTACCCGGCGATCCCGGCCGACCTGCGCTCCGACGTCGCCTCCGGCGGCCAGTTCTCCCAGTACGCCATGGTCCCCGACGCCACGGGGGAGCCGCGGCCGACGCTCCTGATCGGCGCCCCCGTGCCCACGGACGCCTCGTCGGTCGAGCGCATCGAGCTCTACTACGCCTTCCCCCTCGACCAGGAGGAGGAGAGCCTGTCGCTGTTCCGCAGCACCGTGGCGATCAGCGGCATCGCCCTCACCCTGTTCGTCGTCGGCATCGCCCTGCTGGTGACCCGGCTGGTCGTCGACCCGGTGCGCCAGGCGGCCGGCACCGCGCAGCGGCTGGCCGAGGGGCAGCTGGAGGAACGGATGGCGGTGCGCGGCGAGGACGACCTCGCCCGGCTGGCCACCAGCTTCAACGCGATGGCCGACAGCCTGCAGCGGCAGATCACCCAGCTGGAGGGCCTCTCCCAGCTGCAGCAGCGGTTCACCTCCGACGTGTCCCACGAGCTGCGGACGCCGCTGACCACGGTGCAGATGGCCGCCGAGATCCTCTACGAGTCGCGGGGGGACTTCTCGGCGTCGGTGGCCCGGTCGGCGGAGCTGCTGCACACCGAGCTGGACCGGTTCGAGGCCCTCCTGACCGACCTGCTGGAGATCAGCCGCTACGACGCCGGAGCCGCCGTCCTCGACGCGGCGCCCACCGACCTCGGTGCCCTGGTGCGCCGCGTGGCGGCCGGGATGTCGGCGCTCGCCGAGCGGCACGCCTGCGCGCTGTCGGTCACCGGCCCCGACCAGGAGGTCATCGCCGAGGTCGACGCCCGGCGGGTGGAGCGGATCCTGCGCAACCTGGTCGGCAACGCGATCGAGCACGGCGCCGGCAAGCCGGTGGAGATCACCTGGGCGGCCAACCGGACGGCGGCCGCGGTCACCGTCCGGGACCACGGGGTGGGGCTCTCCTCGGCGGAGGCCCAGCACGTGTTCGACCGGTTCTGGCGGGCCGACCCCTCGCGGGTGCGCACCGTGGGCGGCAGCGGCCTGGGCCTGTCGATCAGCCTCGAGGACGCCCGGCTGCACGGCGGCTGGCTGCAGGTGTGGGGCCAGCCCGGTGCCGGCGCGCAGTTCCGGCTGACCCTGCCGCTGACCGCGGGCGCGGACCTCACCAGCTCGCCGCTGCCGCTCCGGCCGGCGGTCGCCCGGGGTCCGGGGTGACGCGGCGCGCGGCGGTCCGCGGAGGTGCTCTGGTCGCCGTCGTCCTCGCCCTGACCGGGTGCTCGACGGTGCCGACGAGCTCGCCGACGGTGCAGATCACCCAGGCGCCGACCCGCCCCGACGGGGACGTCGGCATCGAACCGCTGTCGCCGGAGCCGGGGGCGACCCCGGAGGAGATCGTCCGGGGCTTCGTCGAGGCCGCGGCCAGCGCCGTCCGCGGCCACCCGGTCGCCCGCGAGCACCTCGCCCCGGACGCGGCGGGGTCGTGGTCGGACGAGGCGGGCATCACCGTCCTCGGCCCGGACTACGCGACGGTGACCACCGACGCCGGCACGGTCGTGGTCACCGCCAACCAGCTCGGCACGATCGACCAGCGCGGCGTGTTCACCGTGGCACCGCAGGAGGTCTACACCCGCGAGTTCACGCTCTCGCAGGTGGACGGCGAGTGGCGGATCACCAACCCGCCGGACGGCCTGCTCATCCTCGAACCGGACTTCGAGCGCCTGTACGAGCGGCGGGACCTCTACTTCGTCGACCCCACCGGGCAGCGCGTGGTGCCCGACCCCCGGTACCTGATCAGCGGCGAGGCGCAGCCGACGGTGCTGGTCGAGCGGCTGCTCGACGGGCCGTCGTCGATGCTCTCGGCCGGGGTGGGCAACCAGCTGGCCGGCGCCTCGCTCCGCAGCACGGTCACCGCGTCGGCCCAGACGCTCACCGTCGACCTGACCGGGCTGACCGACGCCTCCGAGGCGCAGCTGTCGCAGCTGTCGGCGCAGCTGGTCTGGTCCCTGGAGCCGCTCACCGTCCGGTCGGTGGAGATCCTCGTCGACGGCGAGCCGCTGGGCCTGGACGGCGTCCCGGTCGAGCAGACGGTGGACACCTGGGCGGCGTTCGACCCGGACGCGGTGCCGGTGGACGCCGTCGGCCACTACATCGACGGCGGCGCCCTGCGGACCGTGGACGCCGCACCGGTGCCCGGCCCGGCCGGGACCGGCGCCTACCGGCTCACCAGCGCGGCGGTGTCCAGCGCGCGCACCGGCGAGCTCGGGGAGATGGTCGGCGTCACCGACGCCGAGGGTCAGGCCACCCTGCTCGCCGGGCCCTACGGCGGCGACCTGACCCCGGTCCTCTCCGGCGGCACCCTCAGCGTGCCGACGGTGGCCGCCACCCGGGCGGAGTTCTGGGTCGTCCGGGACGGCGGTGCGGTGGTGCGCGTGCCGGCGGGCGGCACGGCGCAGCCGGTCAACGCCCCCACGCTGCCGGGCCTGGGGCGGGCCACGGTGCTGCAGCTGTCCCCGGACGGGGTGCGGGCGGCCGTGGTCGTGGAGAACGGGCAGCGGGAGAGCCTCTACGTCGGGACGGTGGTGCGCTCCGACGAGGGCCCGGTGGCGCTGCGGGACCTGCGTGAGGTGGCCCCGACGCTGTCCTCCGTGGTGGACGTGGCCTGGCGGACGGCGGGCAGCCTGCTCGTCCTCGCCGGGGACGCCGGCGAGGACCGCATCGACCCCTACGTGGTCGGCGTGGACGGCTGGGGCCTGAGCGAGGTGCCGACCGCGGGCCTGCCCAGCCAGCCGACCCGCGTGGCCGCCGCGCCGGGCCGGGCTCCGCTGGTGAGTGCCGGCGGCACCATCTGGCAGTGGCAGGTGGCCGGCGGGACCTGGGTGACCCTCGTCCGCGGCGCCCAGCCCCTGCCCGGTGACGAGCCGTTCTACCCGCTGTAGGGAGGCCGTCCACAGATCGCCCGCCCCCCTGGGCTGCCGGCGGACCGGGGGCGACGCTGGGGGAGTGGACGGCGGGGTGCTCGCGGCGCTGGCCGACCTGCTCCTGCCGCGCACCTGCGCGGGCTGCGAGCTGCCCGGGGCGGAGCTGTGCGGCCGCTGCGCCGCGCTGCTCGCGGTGCCGCACCTGGCCCAGCCGCGCCGCTTCCCGGCCGGGTTCCCGCCCACGGTGGCCGCCGGGGCCTACACCGGTCCGGTGCGCCCGGCGGTCAACGCCTTCAAGGAGCGCGGCCGGGCCGAGCTGGCCGCCCCGCTGGGCGCCGCCCTGGCGCTGGCCGTCGCCGGCGTGCTGGCCGGCCTGCCGGTCGTCCCCGCGGCCGCCCGGCTGGTCCCGGTGCCCAGCTCGCGGGCGGCGCTGCGGACGCGCGGGCGCGACCACGTGCGCGAGCTGACCCGGCGCGCCGTCGTCGAGCTGCGCGGGGCCGGCCTGCCCGCCGCCGAGGCGCGGCTGCTGCGCCGCACCGGCCGGGCCCGGGACTCCGCGGGGCTGTCGGCGGCGCAGCGCCGGGCCAACCTCGCCGGGACCTTCGCCCTGCGCGACGACGTCCCCCCGCTCCCCGCGGGCACGGCCCTGGTCGTGGTCGACGACGTCGTGACGAGCGGCGCGACGCTCACCGAGGCGGCCGCCGTGCTGGCGCCCACAGCCGCTCCCGACGGCCCGCCGGTGCTCGCCGCGGTGGTGGCGGCGACGCCCCGGCGCGCGCTCCCGACTGCTGGGGAGCGGCGCGCCGGAGGGGCCGGAGGTCGACTGTCGGGACCTCGGAACGGCGACTAGCGTGGAACCGATCACAGCCCGAACTACCGGGAGGTCTCATGGAGATCGTGGTCCGTGGCCGGAACGTCGAAGTCCCCGAGCACTACCGAACACACGTGGAGGACAAGGTCGGCCAGCTCGAACGATTCGACGGCAAGCTCAAGATCCTCCGCCTCGACGTGGAGCTCTTCCACGAGAAGAACCCTCGCCAGTCCGCACAGTGCCAGCGTGTGGAGATCACCCTGCGGGGCAAGGGCCCCGTCATCCGGGCCGAGGCCAGCGCCCCCGACTTCTACGCCGCGCTGGACATCGCCTGCGGCAAGCTCGACCACCGGCTGCGCAAGGCGGCCGACCGTCGCCGCGTGCACCACGGCCGGCGCACCCCGGCCTCCGTCCGGGTCGGCGGGGGCACCGACCCCGACGCCGGCGTCCTGGAGTCCCTGGACCGCGACCGTCAGCTCGCCGAGGGGCCGCACGTCACCGACCTCGACGAGCACCTGCCCGGGCAGATCGTCCGCGAGAAGCACCACCCCGCCACACCCATGACCGTCGACCAGGCGCTGCACGAGATGGAGCTCGTCGGCCACGACTTCTACCTGTTCATGTGCGCCGACACCGGCCAGCCGACGGTCGTCTACCGCCGGCACGCCTACGACTACGGCCTCATCCGGCTCGTCGACGCCCCCCTGGACGGCAAGGCCGTCCAGCAACCCGCCGAGCCAGCGGCGGCCCCTCTGTAGCCCCTCGCGGAGGCGGGGCGCGCAGCGCCCCGCCTTCGCTCAGTCGCCGGCCACCCGGCCGAAGAGGACCGCGTCCCCGCGGGTGCCGTCGCGGCGGTCGAGGCACGAGCGCACCACGCCCTCCCGCTGGAAGCCGGCCCGCACCGCCACCGACTGCGAGGCGGTGTTGTCCACGTCGGCGACCAGGTGCACCCGCGGCGCCCCGAGCCCCAGCGCCCACTCGGCGAGGGCGTGCGCGGTCTCGGCGGCGTATCCCCGCCCGCGGGCCCACGGCGCGATCCAGTAGCCCACCTCGGGGCCGAACCGGCCGTCGCGCAGGTGCAGCCCGGCCGAGCCCACGAACTCGCCGTCGGCCTCGACCGCCACCGGCAGGCCCCGGCGCTCCGCCCGCTCCCGTGGCGCGACCTCGCTCACCCAGCCGCGGGCGTCAGCCCGCGTGTAGGGGACGGGGATCGCGGTGATCCAGCGCTGGATGCCGGGGTCCTGGCAGGCGGTCAGGACGGCGTCCTCGTCCTCGGCGCGGTGCGGGCGCAGCACCAGACGCCCGGTGCGCACCACCTCCGTGGTCAGGTCGATGCCGAAGAGCGAGAGGACCCCGGCGTCCTCACCGCTCGCACGCTCGCGGCGAGCCTCTGGCCGAGGCCGTGGAGTCGAAGGCATGCAGCGATGATCACGCGTTGCCGAGCACGCGGTCGACCGAGATCTCGAGCACCACCCGCGCCGGGTTCTCCCGGGGCTGGCGGTAGCGGCGGGCGTAGCGCTCCTCGGCGTCGGACACCGAGGCGGGGTCGTCGCGCACCACCGCCGTCCCCTCGAGGGTCACCCACCGCCGGCCGTCGACCTGGCAGACCGCCACCCGCGACCGGCCGGCACGCACGTGCCGGGCCTTGGCCGAGGTGCCGGAGGTGATGACCCGGGCGGTGCGGCTGGCCGGGTCGTAGGTCACCCCGACCGGGACGACGTGCGGGGTGCCGTCCGGGCGCAGGGTGGCCAGCGTGGCGAGGTGCCGCTCGGTGAGGAAGGTGAGGAGGCCGGGGCCCAGGTCGTCCAGGTCGTGCGCCACCGGGGGATTGTGGGGCATTGGCCGGGGTCTGGCGCGCGGGCCGCCTACGCTGGTGTCCGTGGTGTTCTCGAAGATCCTCCGTGCCGGTGAGGGCAAGATCCTCCGGCGACTGAACAAGATCGCCGATGCGGTCGAGTCGCTGGCGGACGACGTGGCCGACCTCACCGACGCAGAGCTGCGGGCCAAGACCGACGAGTTCAAGGAGCGCCTGGAGGAGGGGCAGACCCTCGACGAGCTCCTGCCCGAGGCCTTCGCCGTCGTCCGGGAGGCCGCCACCCGCACCCTCGGCCAGCGGCACTTCCGCGTCCAGATCATGGGCGGTGCCGCGCTGCACCTGGGCAACATCGCCGAGATGAAGACCGGTGAGGGCAAGACGCTGACCGGCGTCCTCCCGGCCTACCTCAACGCGCTGACCGGCCAGGGCGTGCACGTCGTCACGGTCAACGACTACCTGGCCAAGCGCGACGCCGAGTGGATGGGCCGGGTGCACCGCTTCCTCGGCCTCTCCGTGGGCACGATCCTCTCCGGCGAGCGGCCGGCGCACCGCCGCGAGCAGTACGCCTGCGACATCACCTACGGCACGAACAACGAGTTCGGCTTCGACTACCTGCGCGACAACATGGCCTGGAACAAGGCCGACCTGGTGCAGCGCGGGCACCACTACGCGATCGTCGACGAGGTCGACTCCATCCTCATCGACGAGGCCCGCACCCCGCTGATCATCAGCGGTCCGGCCGAGTCGGCCGGCAAGTGGTACGTCGAGTTCGCGCGGATCGTGCCGCTGATGAAGCGCGACGTCCACTACGAGGTGGAGGAGGCCAAGCGCACGGTCGCCGTCACCGAGGAGGGTGTGGAGTTCGTCGAGGACCAGCTCGGCATCGAGAACCTCTACGAGGCGGTCAACTCGCCGCTGATCAGCTACCTGAACAACGCGCTCAAGGCCAAGGAGCTCTACCACCGCGACCAGCAGTACATCGTCAGCAACGGCGAGGTGCTCATCGTCGACGAGTTCACCGGCCGCGTGCTGGCCGGGCGGCGCTACAACGAGGGCATGCACCAGGCCATCGAGGCCAAGGAGAAGGTGCAGATCAAGGACGAGAACCAGACCCTCGCCACGATCACGCTGCAGAACTACTTCCGGCTCTACGAGAAGCTCTCGGGGATGACCGGCACCGCCCAGACCGAGGCGGCCGAGCTCTCCCAGACCTACAAGCTGGGCGTCGTCCCGATCCCGACGAACCGGCCGATGGTCCGCGAGGACCGCTCCGACGTCATCTACAAGACGGAGAAGGCCAAGTTCGACGCCGTCATCGACGACATCGCCGAGCGCAACGAGGCCGGCCAGCCGATCCTGGTCGGCACGGCCAGCGTGGAGAAGTCCGAGGTCCTCTCCAAGCTGCTGCTGCGCCGCGGCATCCCGCACGAGGTCCTCAACGCGAAGAACCACGCCCGGGAGGCGCACATCGTCGCCCAGGCCGGGCGGCTGGGCGCGGTCACCGTGGCCACCAACATGGCCGGCCGCGGCACCGACATCCAGCTGGGCGGCAACCCCGAGTTCATCGCCGACGAGGACCTCCGCGCCCGCGGCCTGTCGCCGTCGGAGACGCCGGAGGAGTACGAGGCGGCCTGGGACGGCGCGCTGGAGAAGGCCAAGGAGCAGGTCAAGGCCGAGCACGAGCAGGTGACCGCCGCCGGCGGGCTGTACGTGCTGGGCACGGAGCGGCACGAGAGCCGCCGGATCGACAACCAGCTGCGCGGCCGGTCGGGCCGGCAGGGCGACCCCGGCGAGTCGCGGTTCTACCTGTCCCTCGGCGACGACCTGATGCGCCGGTTCAACGGCCCGATGCTCGAGTCGATGATGACCACGCTGCGCGTCCCCGACGACCAGCCGATCGAGTCGAAGATGGTCACCCGGGCCATCCGCTCGGCGCAGACCCAGGTCGAGCAGCAGAACTTCGAGGTCCGCAAGGACGTCCTCAAGTACGACGAGGTCCTGAACCGGCAGCGCACCGTCATCTACGACGAGCGGCGCAAGATCCTGCACGGCGAGGACCTGCACGAGCAGGTCCGGGCCATGGTCGACGACGTCATCGGCGCCTACGTCGACGGCGCGACCGAGACCGGCTACGCCGAGGACTGGGACCTCGACCAGCTGTGGAGCGGCCTCAAGGCGCTCTACCCGGTGGGCTTCTCGGTGCAGGAGCTGCTCGACGAGGTCGCCGACGGGGAGCAGGCGGCGCTGTCCGCCGACGTCCTCAAGGAGCGGCTGACCGACGACGTCCACCGCGCCTACGAGGAGCGGGAGGCCGCCCTCGGCGCGGAGGTCATGCGCGAGCTGGAGCGGCGGGTGCTGCTCAGCGTGCTCGACCGCAAGTGGCGTGAGCACCTCTACGAGATGGACTACCTGCGGGCCGGCATCCACCTGCGCGCGATGGCCAACCGCGACCCGGTCGTGGAGTACCAGCGCGAGGGCTACGACATGTTCACCGTGATGCTCGACGGCATCAAGGAGGAGTCGGTCGGCTTCCTGTTCAACCTGGAGGTCAAGACCAAGGAGCAGCAGGCGGCCGAGGCGGCGGCCAAGCAGGCCGAGGCCGAGGCGCGGGCGCTGGCGGCCGCCCAGGCGGGGACGGCGAAGGTGCTGGCCCGCCGGGCGGCGGCCGCGGCGGCCCCGGCACCGGCTCCCGCCACCCCGGCACCGGCTCCCGCCACCCCGGCACCGGCTCCCGCCACCCCGGCACCGGCTCCCGCCACCCCGGCGGCCCCGGCGTCCGCTCCGGTCGTCGCGGACGGCGACGGGACCGGGCCTGCGGCCCCGGCGGCTGCGGCCGCCCCCGCCCCGGCCGCGCCCTCCACCGCGGCGCCGGCTCCGGGACCTGCCGCGGCCCCGCCTCCTGCTGCGGCTCCCGCTGCGGCTCCTGCCGCCCGCCGGTCCGCGGCGGCGCAGAAGGCCCGGTCGGCCGCGGCGGCGGCCCCGGAGGTCGCGGAGGCCGAGCCCGCGGGGACGGGTCCCGAGCTGGCGGTCAAGGGGCTCGACGAGCCGAGGCGGAGCGCCGAGAACCTCACGTACTCCGCGCCGAGCCTGGACGCGTCGGCCAAGGACGCCGGCCGGGCCAAGGCCGCGAAGTCGGCCACGGTGACCGGCACCAAGGAGCCGGCGCGCAACGCGCCCTGCCCGTGCGGTTCGGGCAAGAAGTACAAGGTCTGCCACGGAGCGCCGTCCCGCTCCTGACCGAGGACCCACGAGGCCCCCGCCGGTTCGCCGGCGGGGGCCTCGTCGTCCGGGCGGACCCGCCCTCCTCACCGCGGACACGCGAGCCGTGGGGAAGGCGGGTCCCGTCTCAGCCGATCTGCAGGGCGGTGCACCGCCAGCGCCCGTCGATGCCCTCCAGCCGGGCGGCGACCGCGTGCGCCCGGCCGGAGCGGCGCGCCACGGCGCTGATCTCCGCGACCCCGTCCACCGGCTCGCAGACGTGCACCTGCCCGAGCAGCAGGGGCGCGGTGCCGCCGGAGCACCAGCGGGGACGGCGGCCGCTGCTCAGCGCGGCGAAGACACCGACCGAGGTCAGCGGCTGCACCTGGGTGAGCGGTCGCCGTCCGGCCAGCGCCTCCAGGGTCAGGGTGAGCAGTCGTCGCCCGGCGAGGCGTGGGTCGGGGAGGTCGGCGCGCCCGGACCAGGTCGGCCCGAACCCCGCCGGGTAGCCGTCGGGCGTGGCCTCGGGGCGCGGTCGGGGACCGGGCCGGTGCGCCGGGCGAGGCACGGGCACGCCGGGGAGGACCAGCCGGGCCGCCGGCCCCTCCTCCAGCGGCGGCTGCGGCGTCGGCACGACGACCAGTCGCAGGGTCGCGGCGCTGAGGGTCTGCCGCTGGGCGTCGGCGGGGGAGGGGGCGGTCATCACGGTGCTCCGGGGTTCGCGGGTGGGACGTGGGTCGGGTCGGTCATCGCGCGGGTGGGTGCAGGACCTGGCCGGGCAGCAGCAGGTCGGGGTCGGGGCCGATCACGGCGGCGTTGGCCTGCCACCAGGCGTGCACCGCGGGGACGACCTCGGCGGCGGTCGGCTCCCGCCCGGAGTCGCTCCGCAGGCGGCCTGCGGCGATGTCCCACAGGCACTCGCCGCGGAGGACGACGTGGTCACCCGGCGCCGGCAGGGGCCAGTCGGGGGCAGGGTCGGGTGCGGCCGGTGCCGACGGGCTGGGTACGGAGGGGTCCGGCGCGGAGGAGGGTGACGCGGACGGGGCCGGCGCGGACGGGGCCGGCGTGGACGGGGCCGGCGTGGACGGAGCCGGCGTGGGGGCGGCGTCCGGCCAGTCGGCCACCGGTCCCGCGGACGTCGTCACCCGTGCTCGGTCGTCGGCCGGGCGCTCCGGCACCGCGTCCTCCGTGGCAGCGGCCAGGGTGACCACCGTGGCACCCGGCTGGGCCGGTCCGGCGGTGCAGCCGGCGAGCAGCGGACCACCGGTCACCAACCCCACGCCCAGTGCGAGGGCGGCGGCCCGGCGCGCGCCGGCCGGCAGCAGTCCCCGCGCCAGGACCCGGGCCGCCGCGCCGGCCATCCCGGGCAGGGCGGAGAGCGCCGTCAGCAGCAGGCCCAGCACGCCCCACGCCCAGATGACCCACGCCAGCGCCGCGACCCCGCACAGCAGCAGGGACTCCGGGCCACGCGCGTCCACGACCTGCTGCACGTCCAGGTCGGTCCCGATCAGCGAGGAGAGGTCGGGGGTCAGCGCGCGCAGGACCGCGGCTGCCGCCGCCATCACCGCGGCCGTCCCCATCAGGCGCCGGATCGACATGTCTCCTCCTCGACTCGCTCGGCGAGGCCTGACGAAATCATGCAAATGCATCCAAACGCAAGCTCTTGCGCCGGACTAGGCTGTCTGGAGGAGGTGCCGGATGCGCTGGCAGCAGCTGTTCGCCGATCTGCAGGCGGAGTTCGACGAGGCCGAGGCGGCCGCCGAACGCGCCGAGGACGGCTCGCGCCGGCGCGCGGAGACGGGGGCGATCCGGCTGGCCGACCGGCTCGCCGGTGCACGCGGGCTGCAGGTGGTCCTCCGGTGCCGGGGCGCAGGAGACGTGAGCGGCGCGCTCGCCGACGTCGGCAGCGACTGGCTGCTGCTGGTGGACGACCGGCGTCGTGACGTCCTCGTCGCGCTCTCGGTGGTGCGTACGGTGACCGGTCTGGTGCGGGCGACAGCGCCGGTGGCCCCCGGGGGAGCGGTGCGCGCGCGGTTCGACCTGCGCCGGGCGCTGCGCGGACTGGCTCGCGACCGCAGCGTCGTCCAGGTGGTCCTCGACGACGGGTCCACCCACGTCGGGACGGTGGACGCCGTGGGTGCCGACTTCGTGGAGCTGGCCGAGCACGCAGCCGACGAGCCACGCCGTGCCGCGGCGGTGCGCGGGGTGCGGGCCGTCGCGCTGCCGGCGGTCGCGGTGGTGCGGACCCTCTCCCCGGGTCTGGACTGAGCCGGCTCAGCGCCGGCGGCGACCTCCGGTGGTCGGTGCGCTGCCCTCGGCGTCCTGGGGCACGTCGGCGTCCTCCTCGGGCGCGGGTGCTGCCGGGACGGTGCCCGCCCGGGCCTCGGCGTACTTCTGCTGGATGAAGCGCTCGAGCTCGTCGACCTCGACCCGCCACTGACCGCGACCGCCGATCTGGATGGCGATGAGCTCCTTGCGCCGGACCAGCGCATAGGCCTGCGACCACGAGACGTTGAGGATCTCGGCGACGTCGTCGAGGGTCAGGAAGCGCGGTGTGGGCATCGAGGTCTCCGTCCGGTCGCGCACAGTCTGGCAGCCCCGTCCGGGTGGCATGCGCGCCGTCCACACCCGAACGTGTGGACGGCGACTGCACGGATCAGCGTCCATATCGCATCATCTGCGTCCGACCGTGGTCCACCGGGCTCGTCCACGGGTCGTCGCAGATCGGAGGAACTGCTGGCCGTGACCGCTGCGCGCACCACCCCTCCCGCGCCGTCGGCAGTCGATCCCGTCCCGGGGCCGGTGCCGCGACGGGTCCGCCCCCCGCGGTGGCTGGACCTGCGGTTGGTGCTGGGCGTGCTGCTCGTGCTCGGGTCGGTCCTGCTGGGCGCCCGCGTCGTGTCCGCCGCGGACGCCACGGTGCCGGTCTGGTCGGCCGCGGGTGACCTCGCGGCGGGCACGGTGCTCGCCGAGGCCGACCTCGTCCCGGTCGACGTCCGGCTCGACGAGGCGGCCGGCGCCTACCTGGCCACGACCACCCGCCCGGAGGGGCGGACCCTCGCCCGAGCCGTCCGCAGCGGCGAGCTGCTGCCGCGCTCGGCGCTGGAGGAGCCGGCCGAGTTGGTGCAGCTCGCGCTGCCCGTGCAGGCGGGCTACGTGCCGCCGGGCCTGGTGCGCGGTCAGGTGGTCGACGTCTACGCGGTGAGCGACCCGGTCGCCGGGGCACGGGGCGACGGCGCCGGTGTGTCCCAGGTCGTCGCAGCGGCTCCGGTGCAGGCGGTGTCCGGCCGCAGCGAGGGCGTGCTGTCGACGGCGACCACCACGGTGCAGGTCGTGGTGTCGGTCCCCCCGAAGGAGGCGCCGGAGGTGCTCGAGGTGATCGGTGGGCGCCCGCTGGTGGTCGTCGTCCACGAGTCGCCGGAGGCCGGGGGCGCGGCGGCCGCAGCGGCGGACCAGCCGGGCGCGGCGTCGACCGGCCAGGGGTCCGCGCCGACCGGCGCCCGGGACGCGGCCGCCCCCACCCCGGCCCCGGGGTCCCGGGCGTCCTCGGCCTCGCCGTCGCGGTCGTCGTCGGCCTCGCCGTCGCGGAGCGGTGCGGCGACCAGCAGCACCCCGCAGCGCAGCGAGGCCGCGCCCGCGTCCCGTTCCGGCAGCGCCTCGAAGCCGACGCGCTGATGGCCCTGCAGGTCTTCACCGCCGTCACCGGTGCCGGCTGGGAGTCGTCGCTGGTCGGCGCCCTGGACCGCACCGACCACGGCGTCACCGTCGTCCGTCGCTGCGTCGACGTCTCCGAGTTGCTGGCCGCAGCGGCCACCGGCACGGGCCAGGCCGCCCTGCTCTCGGCGGACCTGCGGCGACTGGACGCCGACACGGTGGCCCGGCTGGCCGCGGCCGGTGTCGCCGTGGTGGGACTGGTCGAGCCCGGCGACGACCGGGCGGTCGACCGGCTGCGGGCGCTCGGCGTCGCCCACGTGCTCCCTGCCGACACCGAGCCGGACGGCATCGCCCGGGCCCTCCGCGAGGCGGTGGCGGGAGGCCTCCCGGCCGGCCGGGACATCGCCGACCCCCGTGCCGCACTGCCCGCGACGGTTGCACCCGACGCACCTGCAGGCCGGACCGGGGGCCGAGGGCGCGTGGTCGCCGTGTGGGGTCCCACCGGCGCGCCGGGCCGGACCACCGTCGCCGTGGGCCTCGCCGACGAGGCGTCGCGGCTGGACGTGCAGACGCTGCTGGTCGACGCCGACGTGTACGGCGGCGTGGTGGCCCAGGTGCTGGGACTGCTCGACGAGTCACCCGGCCTCGCCGGCGCGGCGCGCCACGCGGTCGCGGGCACCCTCGACGAGGCCGCTCTCGCACGCCTGGCCTGGGCGGTGCGCCCGCGGCTCAGCGTCCTCACGGGTCTGGCCCGCGCCGACCGCTGGCCGGAACTACGCCCCCACGGCGTCGCGATGGTGCTCGAGGAGGCCCGCCGGACGGCCGACCTCACCGTCGTGGACTGCGCGTTCAGCCTGGAGGAGGACGAGGAGCTCTCCTTCGACACCGCGGCGCCCCGCCGCAACGGCGTGACACTGACCGTGCTCGAGGCAGCGGACACCGTCCTGTGCGTCAGCGGGGCCGACCCCGTCGCCCTGCAGCGCAGCATCCGGGCGCTCAGCGAGCTGCGCGACGTCCTGCCCGACGTCGCCCCCGTGGTCGTGGTCAACCAGGTCCGGCGGGGACCGGTGCCGGGGGACCCGCGCCGGGAGATCGCGGACTCCCTCGAGCGCTTCGCCGGGCACGAGGTGGCGTACTTCCTGCCGGCCGACCGGAAGGCCACCGACGCGGCGCTGGCAACCGGTCGGACGCTGGCCGAGGTCGCTCCCGGGTCGCCCCTGCGGGGAGAGCTGCGTGCCCTCGCCGCGGCGGTCACCGGTGTGCGGCAGCCGCTGGACGCGCGGCGGTCCCGGCTCCGCCGGCGAGCGGGCTGACGTGTCCGGGGGCCAGCCGTGAGGGGTGGTCCGGGAGGTGTCGCGCAGGGACGGTGGACCTGCTCCGCCGGTGGCCGACGCGCAGCAGCGCGTCGTAGCGTGAGCTCCCGACCAGGAGGAGACCGATCGTGGAGCGCCTGACCACCCTGGACGCGTCGTTCCTCTACCTGGAGAGGCCCGACAGCCCCATGCACGTCGCCGGGGTGCTCGTGCTGGAGCCGCCGGACGGCGGGGTGGAGGCCATCGCCTCCCTCGTCGAGGCGCGCCTCCCACTGGTGCCGCGATACCGGCAGCGAGTCCTGGAGGTCCCCGGACACCTGGCCAACCCCGTCTGGGCCGACGACCCCGACTTCGACGTCGAGTACCACGTGCGCCGCTCGGCCGTGCCGCGCCCCGGTACCGAGGCGCAGCTGCTCGACCTGGTGTCCCGCGTGACCGCGCGGCCGCTGGACCGTGCCCGCCCGCTGTGGGAGGTCTACCTCGTGGAGGGGCTGGCCGACGGCCGGATCGCGGTCATCACCAAGACCCACCCGGCGCTGGTCGACGGGCTCGGCGCGGTCGACATCGGCCAGGTGCTGCTGGACGACTCCCCGGACGCTCAACTGCCCGAGCCCGAGCCGTGGCGGCCGCGGCGGTTGCCGAGCGTCGCGCACCTGGTCCGCGATGCCGTCGCGGAGTACGTGCAGCGGCCGACGGCGGTGGTCGACACCGCCCGGCAGGCGGTCGGCGACGTGCGGGCCACCGGCATGCGCCTGACCGGTGCGGCCCGCGGCGTGGTGCGGACGGCGCGATCGGCCATCTTCCCGGCGCCGCACAGCCCGCTGAACGCCGGCGGCGGCCGTCAGCGCCGGGTCGCGGTGGCGCGGGCGGCGCTCGACGACGTGAAGCAGGTCCGCAAAGCCCATGGCGGCACCGTCAACGACGTGCTGCTGGCGGTCGTCGCCGGAGCGCTGCGGGACTGGTTGCTCTCGCGCGGCCAGGCGGTCGTGGGCTCCACCTCGGTGCGCGCGCTGGTCCCCGTCTCGGTGCAGAGCGAGGGGGAGGAGGCACCGGGCAGCCGGGTCTCCAGCTACCTGGTCGACCTCCCCGTCGGGGAGCCCAACCCGCGGGTCCGGCTCGCGCGGATCAGCTACGCCATGCGCGGGGTCAGCCAGCACGGCCGCTCGGTGGGCGCGGGGACGCTGGTCGCCCTCACCGGCTTCGCCCCGCCGACCCTGCACGCCCTGGGCGCCCGCGCCGCCCGCGGCCTCACCCGGCGGATGTCCAACCTGGTGATCACCAACGTGCCCGGTCCGCAGGTGCCGCTCTACGCGGCCGGCGGCCGGATGCTCGAGGTCTTCCCCGTCATCCCGCTCGCCCCCGGCCAGGGGCTGTCGGTGGGCATCACCAGCTACGACGGCCACCTGTTCTTCGGCTTGAACGCCGACCGGGACAGCGTCGGCGACGTCGACGTGCTCGCCGACCTCCTCGAGCAGGAGATCGGCGTGCTGGTCGAGACCGCGGGCTGACCCTCGGGCGGAGGGCCCTCCGCCGCGGCGGGATACCGTCGCGCTGTCCACCAGCGAGGAGGAGCCATCCCGGTGCGCGTGTACCTGCCTGCGACGACGACCGTCCTCGCGACCCTCGTCGAGGACGGCCGCCTGGCCGGTCCGCACACCGCGTTCGCGGTCACGCCGCGGCTGCGCGAGTTCTACGCGGTCAGCGAAGCCGAGGCCGACATGGAGGAGCTGGAGTACGCCGCCCTCCTCGGCGCCGCCCGGGCGAGCCTGCGGCTGATCGACATCGACCCCACCGCGGCGCGGCGTCGTGTCGTGGTCGCCGTCGACGTGCCCGACGACGCGGTGTCCGAGATCGAGGACCCCGACGCCGACCGCGGGGCGGTCCGGGTGACCGGCGACATCGCCCTCCGCGACGTCGCGAGCGCGCACATCGACGGGGCCGACGCCGAGGACGACGTGCGTGCGGCGGTCAACGTCGTCCTCGAGGCCGACCTGGGCAGCGAGGACGCGCAGTTCGTCGTGGACCAGGCGGAGGGGCACGAGCTGGCCTGGTACGCGAGCCAGGAGATCGGCGCCGTCCTCGAGCTGCTCTGACGGGGCTCGGAGGACCCGGGTCACGGAGGCGCTCCGACCGGCGCGAGGCCCGGCGGCACCGTCCGGGAGGGTGGGCGGCACCGGGCCACCTGCACCCGCTGCGGCGCGCCGGCCGTGACGAGCCAGCCCGAGCCCGGTCGTTGCGGGACCGGCGTCCGGGGGAGCCGGATCCCCAGCAGGTCGCCGTCCCCCGGAGCGGGGCAGAGCAGCAGGCCACTGCGGCGGCGGCGCAGCGCCGGGATCGGGCCCCGGTACACCGCAGCGAGCTCGACCGCCGTCCCGCCGGCGAGGAGCACGACCCCGTCGACTCCGGCGTCGGGCCCGATCGCGGTCAGGACCGGGGACTCGGCGACGGTGCCGTGGTCGTCGACCACCACCGCGCCCGGCGCACCGTCCAGCGAGGCCAGCCAGGACCGCCACCCCGCGACGTCCGAGGCGACGACCGAGGTGCCCACGGCCTCCTCGTCCCGCGGGGGCGCCGCTCCGCCGCGGACGACACGGAGCACGGGGACCCCGGCAGTCGCGAGGCGTCGGCCGAACGCGTCCAGCGCGCTGCTGCGGCCACTGCCGGGTGGGCCCGCGACGAGCAGCCCACCGGCGGCGGCCAGGTCGACCTCCAGCACGGCACCCTCGTCCCCGCCGGGCCCCAGCGGCAGCAGCAGACCTCGTCCCGCCTGCGGCGGCAGCACCGGGTCGGCCGGTAGCTCTGGAACGGACAGCGCGCGGCGGGCGCCCGGGGTGCCCCGCTGCGTCGTCGCTGCAGGCAGGGGACGAGGCAGCGCGAGCTGGCACTCGACGCCGTCCTCGTTGAGCAGCGCTCGACCGGGCGGCCGGTGCGCGGGGACGGCGCGCGCGGGGATCCCGGCGACGGCGTAGTCGGCGCGGTCGGGCAGGGGCAGGACCAGCCGGGTGCCCACCGCGCTCGCCAGCCGGCCCCCCGGGACGGCGCGGTCGGCGGTGAGCAGGCAGGTCAGCCCGACCGCCGCGCCGTCGCGGACCAGCCGCAGCAGCGCGGTGGCGCCGTGTCCGGGGTCCGCCTCGTCCAGTTGTGCGCTGAGTGCCTCGGCGCCGTCGACGAGCAGCAGCAGGAGCGGCGGCGCCGCGGGTGAGGTCCGCGCGCGCCGGGCGGTCACCTCCTGGCCGAGCCGGTCGAGGAGGCGGACGGTGCGCAGCGGGTCCTCGCCGCCAACCGCCGTCCCCGTGTGCGGCAGGCCCGTGGCCGTGGCCGCCAGGGCCCCGCCGCCGTGGTCGAGGACGTGGACGTGCAGCTCGTCGGGAGGGTGCGCGGCGACTGCCTCCACGAGCACCGTCCGGAGGAACGTCGTCCGGCCGCTGCGCGGTCCGCCCATCGCCAACCAGCCACCGCCGCGGGACAGGTCCAGCTCGAGTGGTTCCTGCAGCTGGCGGTCGGGACGGTCGAGGAGGCCGATCCGCAGGCTGGACCGGCCGGTCGCCTCGTCGGTCCCCCCGGAGGAGCCTGACGGCAGGTCCTCGGCGCGGACGACGTCGGGCAGCGTGGGACACCACGGCCGCGGCGGACGTGGGATCCCTGCCTGCCGGGCGTGCCGGGCGAGCGCCGTGGCGAGCCGGGCCAACCCGGAGAGGCCGTCGGATGGCCCCTCGTCCGGTGCGGCATCCGAGGACGGCCACCGCGAGGTCCGCACCCGGGGCGCGTGGCTCCGGGTGCCCGCGGCCGGTCCGCAGACGCGCGCGGCCTGGAACAGCACCGGAGAGCCACCCCCGGCGCGCAGCAGGCCCCGCCCCGGGACGTCGGCCGGCAGGCCGGCCGCGGCAGAGCTGCCCAGCACGTCCCGGGAGTCGGACTCGTCGGTCGTCCGCAAGCAGATGCGCAGTGAGCAGTTGGCGCGGATCTCCGGGGACACGACACCGGCGGGCCGCTGGGTCGCCAGCACCAGGTGGACGCCGAGCGAGCGCCCGCGCTGCGCGATGCCGACGAGCCCGGACATGAAGGAGGGCAGTTCCTCGGTGAGCCCGGCGAACTCGTCGACGACGATGACCAGGCGCGCCAGCGCGACGGAGTCCGGCAGGCCGGCGAGGTCCACCGCGCCGTGCGCGGCCAGGAGGGCTTCGCGGCGGGTCAGCTCGGCGCTCAGCGACCGCAGGGCCCGGGCGGTCGACGCACCGTCGAGGTCGGTGAGCAGACCGACCGTGTGGGGCAGCGACGCCGCGTCGGCGAACGCCGCACCGCCCTTGTAGTCGATCAGCAGGAACGAGCAGCGGTCCGGTGGATGGGCCAGAGCCAGGCTCCCGATGAGGGTCTGCAGCAGCTCGGACTTCCCCGCACCCGTCGTCCCGGCCACGAGGGCGTGCGGGCCGGACCGGCACAGGTCCACCGCGGCGACGCCGGCGGCCGTGCGCCCCAGCGTGGCCACCAGGCGGTCCCGAACCCGGGACCACTCGCCGCCGAGGAGCCCGTCCCGCTCGACCTGCAGGCCCGCGCGTGGCAGGTCGATCAGGGACACGCGGCGTGGGAGGGCGGCGTCCGGAGCCACGGGGGCGAGGGCGGCGAGGTCGCGGGCGAGGGTGCTGGCGACCCGCTGCGGCAGGTGGTCGACGGTCACCCCGGCCTGGCCGGCGCTCCCGGCCCTGTGCAGGACCGCGCTCGTACCGGTCTCCCCGGTGAGCTCGAGGACGGCGTCGACCGCGACGGGCAGCCGCTGCCGCGACGGCCCGGCGGCCAGGACGACGACCCCGGCCGCACGTGCCTCACGGAGTGCCGCCGCGAGACGGGGACCGACGGGCCGGTCGACCACGACCACCGTCCACCGGGACCCGGTCACATCGGTGGAGGCGCGCGTCTCCGTCGTGGCGCGGGACGGCGGACGTCCCCGCGCGACCACCGCGGCCAACCACCGGAACGGTGCCTCGTCGTCTCCGGGGCCCGGCGTGCCGACGTGCACGTCCTCGTCCCCGAGGTGCGGGAGCCAGCGCATCCACGCCCAGGTGGGGAGGCGTTCCCCGGAGGTGAGCACCGCCAGGCCCACGTCACCGGGGGAGTGCAGCGTGGCCACCTGCGCGACGATGCCGGCGAGCACGCCGAGGGTGCGGGACCTCGGCCCGGTGACGCCCAGTCCTCCACTCGCCGGCAGTGCCACGACGACGGGGAGGTGGTCAGCGGTGACCGGCTGCCGGGTGCCGTCGGCGAGCACCCGGGTCACGGCGGTCTCGCCCCGTCCGGTGCCGACGCGGACGACGAGCGCATCGGCGTCGCCGCCGGGCCGTTGCCAGAGCCCTGTGGTGCGCCGGCGGGCCGCGGTGGCCAAGGAGGCGAGGTCCGGGGCGGCCGCGCAGGCCCCGAGCACGTCCGCACGCACCGCCTCGGCGACCCGCTCCTCCGCGTCCCGCAGGTCCGCGGCGTGCGCGGCCGCAGCCCGCCGCCCACTGCGCCGCCCCGTCCACCGGTCGGAGAGCCAGGTGCCGACCGCGGCGACGGGACCGAGCAGCGTGAACAGCAGGAAGTGCGGGGTGGAGAGGGCCCAGGCGAGGGCGAGCCCGGCGACCACCGGCAGGAGGACGGCCACCCAGGCGAGCGGCCGCCGTGGCGAGCCCACGGGCGGAGCGGGGAGGCGGACCTCGACCGGTCGCCGAGGCGGGTCCAGGCGGGGCTGCGGACGCAGCCGGAGCCGTCCGCCGGGAGCCGGCTGCACGGCGGCGGGAGCGCTCGCGGGGGTGACGGTCGCCAGCGTGGTGGCGCCGATGCGCAGCACCGTGCCGGCCGGCCAGGACCGCGGCGTGGCGCACAGCGCCTCGTCGCCGAGCCGGCTGCCGTTGGTGGACCCCAGGTCGGTGACCGCCAGGTCGCCGGCGCCGACCTCCACGAGGACGTGCCGCCGGGAGACGTCGGGGTCCGCCAGTTCGATCGTGGCCTCGCCGCCGCGGCCGACGACGTGCCGACCGCGTGCCAGCGGCAGGGTCGTGCCCGCATCGGGACCGCCCACCACGTGCAGCTCCAGGGCGCTGGACCGATCCGCGTCGCGTGAACGCGGGCCGGGTCGACCGAGCCCGAGCAGCGCGCCGTGCGCCAGCGCGGGAGAGGTCAGCGGGACGTCGTCTCCCAGCCGTGCCGACCCCGACCACAGCTCCGCGGCCGGCAGCCGCACGGCGGCCGCGAGGGCGGGCAGCACGGCGCCCAGGCGGTCTTCGTCGGCCGCGGTGACCTCGACGTCCACGGTGTCCTCGGCCGTGACCAGGGACCAATGACGGGAGGCCGGCGGGCCGGGCTCAGGGCGGGAGTGCACGCGTCGACCCTCGCCCTCGGCTCCGCGGACGTCCGGCGAGCGGGTGGGTCTGTGGACGGGCGCCGGGCCTGTGGACGAGCGGAGCCGGTCGAGGCGACCGCGGCCCTAACGTCCGCTGCGACCGGGAACGGCCCGGGCCGAGGAGGAACAGTGAAGGTCGACATCGCCACCCTGCAGTCGATGGCCGGGCAGTGCCGGTCCGAGGCCGCGGAGAGCGCCGCGCGCCACGCGACCTTGTCCAGCAGCGTCAACGCGTCGGTCCTCGACGGCTGGACCGACAGCCAGGCCGCCCTGCGCTTCGGCGAGCTCTACGAGCAGTGGCGGCTCAGCGCGCAGGGCGTCAGCGACGCCCTGACCGGCATGGGCGGCCTGCTCGACAGCGTGGCCGTCTCCTACCAGCAGCACGAGGCGGAGGTGGCCGCCCGGATCAGTGCGCTGCTGTGACCAGGGTCCGGGGCGCCGTCCTCAGCCGGCGGGAGCGGCGCCCGCGGGTGCCGGGGACGGCCGCCTCCCGGGCATCCGGCTGCGCAGCTGTCGAGCCGCGTCGGGCACCCGCTCCCACGGGAGGATCGAGAGGATCGCCACGCAGTGCGGCAGGAAGATGATCCTCACGCTGGCGAAGACCGCGACGTGGAAGCCGAGCAGGAAGACGACCAGCGCCACCCGCGCGCGGTTGGACCAGACCAGCAGCATCAGCGGGGCGAGGAACTCGAGGACGAGCATCGCCCACTGCGCGGCCACCAGCAGGCCGGGGATCTCGAGGGTCCAGTCCGACAGGACCGTGCCGCGGCGCACGATCGCCCGGGCCAGCGTCGAGCCGGTGGCCCAGTCCCAGCCGCCGAAGCGCATCTTCGCCCAGGCGGCCAGGAAGTAGGTGAGCATGACGGTGACGAAGACCGCGGCCATCGCGAAGCCGGCCGCCTCCGAGGAGCGGCGGTCGCGCCAGCGGGCCCGCCCGATGGTGGGCAGCACGGCGAGGGCGACGAGGTAGGCGATCCGGTCGTGGTCCACCTTCCCGTAGCTCATCGCGATGACCATCCACTCGAAGTAGAGGAGGAACACCGCGGTGCCCAGCAGGCGGGGCGCCCGCCCGGTGGCAGCCGCCAACGCCGCGACCACCAGGGCCCACTGGACGACGTGCACGACCGTGGAGGTGGGGACCGGCAGCGGGAGGAGCTGCCCGATCGTGAGCGGCTGGTAGTACTCGGTCGGGACGTCGGCGTGGGCGCGCACCCATGCCGTGGTGAGGAAGACGTCGACGGGGACGAAGAGGTAGGCGATGGTCCGGAAGACCGCGATCCGGGCCAGCGGCACGGGCCGGAACCACCAGCCGTGCCGGCGCACGCCTGCCTCGCCGGTGGCCACGGCCGGACCGCGGCCGGCCGAGGGGGTGGCGCTCACGGGGTGCCTCCCAGGTCCTGGGCGACGAGGACGCTGTCGGTGACCTCGCCGGTCTGCCGACCGCCCTCGAGCAGGTAGTGGCGCTGCACGACCCGGACCTCCACCAGCGGCTCGGCACCGGGGTGGTGGGCCGCGTAGGTGTCGGCCAGCAGGGCCAGCAGCTCCGGCTCCTCCACGAGGCGGGGCAGTTGCCCCTCGAACTCCGCCCGGCGCAGCCCGACCTCGCCACCGGAGAGGCGAACCTCCTCGCCGTCCGCGGTCATCCCGACCACGCGGGTGGAGATGACCGGCCGGTCGGGGTCGGCGCGGGTCGAGTACATCTTGAACGGCCCGAAGGGGAACGAGGCGTCGGTGCCCCACAGGGAGCCGGCCAGTGTGAGCGCCAGGACGACGACGGTGATCGCCAGCCGGGCCCGCCGGCCGGTGGGGGAGAGCGTCAGGACGCCTGCCTCCCGGGAGTCGTGGACGGGAGGAGCCGGAGGCACCGGGGCATCGTAGGATCGGCGCCCGTCCAGATGGGTCACCGACGCAGCGTGGTGGGCAACTGGCCCCCCGGTCGCGGGAGCCCCTCCCGTCGTCCGTGCCCCGCCGTCAGCGTCGACACCCGGGAGCGCGGTCCATGCAGTTCGGTCGGTACTACGAGGAGTTCGAGGTCGGGGCCGTCTACAAGCACTGGCCCGGCAAGACCGTCACCGAGTACGACGACCACCTGTTCTGCCTGATCACGATGAACCACCACCCGCTGCACCTGGACAGCCACTACGCGGCGGAGACCACCGACTTCGGCAGGAACGTCGTGGTGGGCAACTACGTCTACTCGCTGCTGCTCGGCATGAGCGTCCCCGACGTCTCGGGCAAGGCCATCGCGAACCTGGAGGTCGAGTCGCTGCGGCACGTGGCGCCGACCTTCCACGGCGACACGATCTACGGCGAGACGCGCGTCCTGGACAAGGCCGAGTCGAGGTCCAAGGACGACCGGGGCGTCGTGCACGTCGAGACGATCGGCTACAAGCAGGACGGGACCGTCGTCTGCACCTTCCGGCGCAAGGTCATGGTGCCCAAGCGCTCCTACGGGGAGGCCCGGGGTGGCGAGCAGCCCGGCCGCCCGGAGCCCGCCGCCCGCGACTGAGCGGCCAGCGGTCAGGAGGGGAGCACGCCCCAGCCGCGCAGCGTCTCGACCAGCCGCGGCGTGCAGCGCAGCCGCTCGAGGTCGGCGGCGTCGGCGAAGGTGACCGCGTCCGCGTCGTCCCCGGCCACGGGGACGGCGTCGGGGTCGACCAGGACGCAGGTGTAGTCGACGACGTCGTAGACGACGTCCGCGCCCGGGATCTGCAGCCGGCCCACCGGCGCGCCGGCCCGCACGGCCAGGCCGGTCTCCTCGAGCACCTCGCGCTCCACGGCCGCCTCCGGTGTCTCCCCGGGCTCGACCCGGCCGCCGGGCACCGACCACAGCCCCCGGCTGGGCTCGTGCCCCCGGCGGATCAGCAGCAGCCGGCCGCGGGCGTCGTGCACCACGGCCCCGACACAGGCGACCACGCGCGGTGCGGGGGCGGGGGGGCGGGACACGCTCCGCACGGTACGCAGCGCCGCCGGTGCCAGCGCTTGACGAACCCCTCCGGTCACAGGACGGTGATGCCCGATGACTGCCACGACGGTCTGTCCCCGCTGCGGCGAACGACTCGTCGTCCGCCCGGGGAACTCGGCTCAGGCCTGGTGCCACGTGCACGGCGCGGTGACGCCGCTGCACCACACGCTGCTGGTCGCGCACGACGCGATCGCCGCGGTGACGGCCGACGCCCGGGTTCCGGCGTGGGTGCCCGACCCGATGCCGCCGGGCTGGACGGTGACGGGTCTGGCGTGGGGCGGGGAGCCGGGAGCGCGGGCGATCGTCGTCGACTGCGCCGGCCCGGCTCCGCTGGGCGGCTCGGCCGAGCTGGTGCTCATCGCCGAGGAACCGGGCACCGGGGTGGGCTGCGGCTACGCGGGGCTGCCCGGGCCCGACCCCGGTGACGTGATCTCCGGACCCTCCTCGGCCGACGTCAAGGCCGCCGGCCAGCACGCCCCGCTGTGGGCCGTGCCCACCTCCGACGACCGCGCGGCCTTCGTCGGGGAGGCCTTCGGCGTTTGGTTGTGGCTGGTCATGTGGCCGATGTCGGCGGCCTGGCTGCTGGCCGAGCAGCTGGAACTGCTGGACCTGCGCGAGCGGCTCTACCCCGACCTGCCCCTGGGCCCGCCGAGCGAGCACCTGCTGCCGGGGCCGTGACGGACCGGACCGGATCGGTCCACAACCCCGGCGGCGTGTCCCCGGAGGGGGTCGTGGGGCGTGTGTTACGCATGGTGCTCGCCGCCGGGACACCCCCGTCCCCGCGCCCCACACAGCACCCGCGGAGGTGACGGTGAACCTCAAGAAGGTCCTCACCTGGCTGGTCGTCGCCTTCGTCGTCTTCTACGTCATCCAGGCCCCCGAGAGCTCCGCGGAGATCGTGCGGAGCGCCGGCACCGCCCTCGGCAACGCGGCGTCCTCCCTCGCGGACTTCGTCGGGTCGCTGGTCTAGCCGCCGGATGACCGGCCCGGCGCCGCGGCCCGCCAACGGCCGCCGGCCGCGGTGGAGCAAGGACGCCGACAAGTACCTGCTGCCGCACGAGCAGCCGCCGGTGGTCGCCACCCGGCGGCACTGGGCGGTGCTGATCGTGCCGGTCCTCAAGGCGCTGCCCGTGCTGGTCGTCGGCGGCTGGCTGCTGCTGTTCGGCTCCGGGAACATCGGCACCGCCTTCCGCGACCGCGACAACCGGTTCGCCACGACCGCCGGCTTCCTCGTCCTCGTCGGCGTGCTCGTCTACCTCGGCCTGCGCGTCGGGGAGTGGTGGATGCGGCACTTCATCGTCACCAACCGACGAGTGCTGCTGACCAGCGGGATCATCGTCCGCACGGTCGCCCTGCTGCCGCTGCGGCGGATCACCGACCTCACGTACAAGGAGACGCTGTTCGGCCAGGTGCTGGGCTATGGCACGTTCCGCTTCGAGTCGGCCGGCCAGCAGCAGGCGCTCGCGGAGATCACCTACCTGCCGCACGCCGACCAGCTGTACCGCAAGGTCAGCGGCCTGCTCTTCGGCGGTGGCGGCGCGGCGTCCTCCGGCGACGACGAGGGAGATCCCGAGCCGCCGTCCTCCCCGCCCCCGCCGCGCCGCCCCCGCGGGACCGCGGACGACGGACGGCGCGACACCGAGCCCATCCCGCGGGTGCGCCCGCCGCGCCGCCGGGTGGCCGGGCGGCGGGTGCGGCAGGCTGACCGGTGATGCGGATCGACCTCCACACCCACTCGTCGGTCTCCGACGGCACCGAGAGCCCCGCCGAGCTCCTCGCCACCGCGTCCGCCGCGGGCCTGGACGTCGTCGCGCTCACCGACCACGACACGACCGGCGGCTGGGCCGAGGCGGAGACCACCCGTCCCACCGGGCTGACCGTCGTCCCGGGCATGGAGCTGTCCTGTCGCTGGTTCCCGGCCGGGTCCCCGCCGATCAGCGTCCACCTGCTGGCCTACCTGTTCGACCCGCAGCACCCGGGGCTGGCTGCGGAGCGGGCGCGGCTGCGCACCGAGCGGCTCGGCCGTGGCGAGCGCATCGTGACCGCCCTGGCCGAGGCCGGCTTCCCGGTCGCCTGGAGCCAGATCGTCGAACGGTCCGGGGGAGGGGTGGTCGGCCGCCCGCACGTGGCCCGCGCGCTGGTCGAGGCCGGTGTCGTCGCCTCGGTCGACGACGCCTTCGCCACCGTGCTGCACCACCGCAGCCCCTACTACGTCGCCAAGGCCGACACCGACGTGCTCGACGGCATCGCGTTGGTGCGGGCCGCCGGCGGCGTGCCGGTCTTCGCGCACGGCCTGGCGACCAAGCGGGGCCGGGTGGTGGGCGACGAGGCCGTCGCGAGGATGGTGGAGGCGGGGCTGCTGGGCCTCGAGGTCGACCACCCCGACCACGATCCCGACGAGCGGGCGCACCTGCGCGGCCTGGCCGGCGAGCTGGGGCTGCTGGTCACCGGCTCCAGCGACTACCACGGCACCAACAAGACGACGCCGATCGCCGCCTGCACGACCGCGCCCGACCAGCTCGAGGCGATCCTGGCCGCCGGCACCGGCGCCGCGCCGTACCGGGACTGACCCGGCCGATCCGCCCGTGCTCCCGGCTAGCGTGGGAGGCATGCAGGGGGCGCAGTTGGAGATGCCCGGCATGCCGCGGCGGCTGTTCCCGGCCACGCCGAGCAAGCTGGCGACGTTCGCCGACTGCCCGCGCCGCTACCGGTACGCCTACGTCGACCGCCCGACGCCGCAGAAGGGTCCGGCGTGGGCGCACAACTCGGTCGGGTCCGCGGTGCACGCGGCGCTGCGCTCGTGGTGGGACCTGCCGATGCGCAAGCGCACGGCGGTCTCGGCCCGGCAGCTGCTGTACTCGGTCTGGTCACCGGCCGGCTTCCGCGACGCCGAGCAGGCCGACCGCTGGCGGGCACGGGCGGCGGCCTGGCTCACCGACTACGTGAACGGGCTCGACCCGGGCGAGGAGCCGGTCGGGCTGGAGCGCCAGGTCGCCACCACCACCGAGCGGCTGGCCCTCTCCGGCCGCGTCGACCGGATCGACCAGCGGGGCGAGGAGCTGGTGGTCGTCGACTACAAGACCGGCCGGGTGCCCAGCACCGACGACGACGCCCGGGGGTCGCCTGCCCTGGCCGCCTACGTGCTCGGGGTGCGCCGCACGCTGCGCCGTCCGTGCAGCCGGGTGGAGCTGCACCACCTGCCCAGCGGCACGGTCGCGGCGTTCGAGCACACCGACCGGTCGTTGGCCAACCACGTCCGCCGGGCCGAGGACGTCGCCGCCGACATCGGTGCAGCCACCGCGGCCGTGGAGGCTGGTGAGGACCCGGACGTCGCCTTCCCGGCCGCGCCCGGCCGGCAGTGCGGCTGGTGCGACTTCCGGCCCAGCTGCCCGGTCGGCCAGGCCGCCACCCCGGCGCGGGAGACCTGGAGCTTCCTCGCCGAGGAGAGCGGCTGAGGCGTCCTCCGGGAGCGTCAGGCGCCCTGGGCGCCGCGTACGGCCAGGGAGACCGCGAGCGTGACCATGACGACGGCGATGCCCGCGTCCAGCACCCGCCAGGCCGCCGGACGGGCGAACACCGGCCGCAGCAGCCGGGCCCCGAAGCCGAGGCCGGTGAACCAGACCGCGCTGCCGGCCGCGGCACCGGTGGCGAACCACCACCGCAGGTCGTCCCACGTGCCGGCCAGGGACCCGAGCAGCACGACGGTGTCCAGGTAGACGTGCGGGTTGAGCCAGGTCAGTGCCAGGCAGGTGGTCACGGTGACCGCCAGCCCGGTCCGGCGGCCGGCCTCGTCGGTGACGAGGGCGGCCGGGCGCGCCACCCGGCGGGCGGCCATCAGCCCGTAGGCGAGCAGGAAGGCCGCCCCGGCGAAGCAGACGACGGTCAGCAGCCGCGGCGCCCGGGTGACCAGCGCACCGGCGCCCGCGGTGCCGGCGACGATGAGCGCGACGTCGGAGAGCAGGCAGACGGCGACGACGGCGGCCACGTGCTCGGCGCGCAGCCCCTGGCGCAGGACGAAGGCGTTCTGCGCGCCGATCGCGACGATGAGCGACAGGCCGAGGCCGAGGCCGGACGCGGTGGCGAGCAGGGCAGCGGGCACGCGGACGACGCTAGGTCGGACCGTGCCGACAGCGCAGCGCGATGTCCTGCAGGACCTGAAGCAGCTCTAATGACGGCGTGGACCTCGACCTGGCCCAGCTGAGGGCTCTGGAGGCGACCGTCACCGCGGGCACGCTCGACGGCGCCGCCCGGGCGCTGCACGTCACCCCGAGCGCGATCAGCCAGCGGCTCAAGGCACTGGAGGCGGCCACCGGGCGGGTGCTGCTGGTGCGCAGCAAGCCGGTGCGGGTGACCGAGTCCGGGCAGGCGGTGCTGCGGCTGGCGCGGCAGGTCGCGGTGCTCACCGCCGACGCCACCCGGGAGCTGGCCGGCGACGGGACGAGCGGGCCGGTCGCCCTGCCGATCGCGGTCAACGCCGACTCGCTGGCCACCTGGGTGCTCCCGGCGCTCGCGCCGCTCGCGGGCGAGCTCGCCTTCGACCTGCACCGGGAGGACCAGGAGCACACCGCCGTCCTGCTGCGGGACGGGCGGGTGATGGCCGCGGTCACCGCCGACCCCGACCCCGTGCCGGGGTGCACCGTGACCCGGCTGGGCAGCATGCACTACCGCCCGATGGCCACCGCGGCGTTCGCCCAGCGGTGGTTCCCCGAGGGGGTCGGCGAGCAGGCGCTGTCCCGGGCGCCGGTGGTCGTCTTCGACCGCAAGGACGACCTGCAGTACCGCTACCTGCGCGCCCGGGGCATCGACGCGGGCACGCCCCCGGTGCACCACGTGCCCGCGTCGGCGGACTACGTCACCGCCGTCCGGCTGGGGTTCGGGTGGGGGATGGTGCCCGTGCAACAGGAACCGGCAGGGGAGCTGGTCGAGCTCGACCCGGGAGGCGCGGTCGACGTCGTCCTGCACTGGCAGCAGTGGAGGATGCGCTCGCCGTCCCTCGACCGGGTCGCCGCCGCGGTGCTCGCCGCGGCGCGGCGCGAGCTGGACCAGGGGCCGGTCCGACCGCGGTCCTCCGTCAGGCGCTGACCGGCACCGCCTGGGCGACCCGCTCGTACCCGGCCCAGACGATGGGGGAGCGCTGGACCCGCTGCGGCAGCCGCAGCATCCCCAGCCGGAAGGCCCGCAGGGCGGCCGTCGCGGCCGCGTCGGTCACCCCCAACCCGGGCAACGAGTACATCCGGCGCGCCCACCGGGGCAGGGTGGCCACCGCGAGCGAGGCCAGCGAGCCCCACGCGGGGCGGGCGGGCGTCAGGAACCTCACCCACGCCGGCATCGGTGGTGTGAGCACCAGGCGCACCGCGTCACGGGCTGCGGGGGTCACCCGCAGGGACGGGCGGACGTCGGCGAGGTAGCCGGCCAGCCCGGCGACCGTCCGGGGCACGTCGGCCTCGGCGCACCCCACCAGGACCGCGGCGGTCACCTGCTCGGCGACGTAGCGGTCGGCGTCGGCGTCCCCGGTCACCACCCCGGCCCGGCGCGCGACGTCGAGCAGCGAGTCGACCTCGCAGCAGTGCACCCACAGCAGCAGGTCGGGGTCGTCGACCCGGTAGGCGCGGCCGTCGACGTCCCCACCGAGCCGGCGGTGGATGCCGCGGACCCGCCGCACCGCCCGCAGCGCCTCCCGCCGGGTGCCGAAGGTCAGGGTGTCGACGTAGGCGGCGGTGCGGACCAGCCGGGGCCACGGGTCGTCACGGAAGAGGGAGTTGGTGGCCACGCCGTCCATCGCGACCGGGTGCAGCGCCTGCAGCAGCAGCGCGCGCAGCCCGCCGACGGAGAACACCGGGTCGGCGTGCACCCGCCAGGTCACGCTGCCGGGGCCGAAGAACCCGAGCAGGTCCTCCTCCGGCGTCCAGTCGGTCGCCGAGCCGGTCACGACCGCGCTCCCGAGGGGGCGGTCACCGACGCCCAGAACTCGAGGAAGACGTCCAGCGTGGCGGCCGGGTTCTCGATGGCCGGAGAGTGGATGGCCCCGGGGATGACCGCGTGCCGGGCGCCCAGCCTCCGGGCCATGTCCTCCTGGACGGCCGGCGACCAGGCGTCGTCCGCGGCTCCGTGCGCCACGAGCACCGGCACGCCCGTGGCCGCGAGCTCGGCCACCCGGTCGGGCTCGCTGGTCATCGCGTCGGCCATGCCGCGCAGCCCGGCGGCGCTGTTGGCGAGGAACCGGCGGGTCAGGAACGCCCGGGTGGGCGCCGGCACCGCCTGCGCCCTCGGATCGGTCATGGCCAGCTGCTCGAGCGTATCGTTGACCAGCGGGACGCCGCCGGCGTCCAGCAGCGGGGACAGGTGGTCGAGCAGGTCGGCACGCGGCCCGACCAGTCGCGAGGGCCCCGACCCCAGCAGGGTCAGCGACGCGAACAGCGACGGCTCGGCCAGGACGGCGGCCCGGCTGACCAGCCCGCCGAAGCTGTGCCCGACGAGGTGCAGCCCCGCGCGGGCCCCGGCCGCCAGCGCCCGGGCCACGGCCACGACGTCCTCGGCCAGCTCCGCGACGGTGTACCGCGCCGGGTCGTCGGGGCCCGGGGACTCGAACTGGCCCCGCTGGTCGATGGCGACCACCCGGTACCCCTCGGCGCACAGCGGGCGCAGCAGGGGCGCGAAGTCCTCCTTGCTGCCGGTGTACCCGGCCACCATGAGGACGGTGCCGCGCTCGCCGGCGCCGCCGGTGTCCAACGCGGTCAGCGGCCCGGCGCCCCCGCGGAAGGTGCGGTGGTGTGCGTCGTGCTCGGCCAGCTGCCGGAGGTCGTCCGGGGCGATGGAGAGGGGAGCGCTGTCGTCGGGGCCGCCGGGCATCACCATGACCCAGTCATACCCCCGCGCGGCCAGGGGTGGCGTCCGGGGTCAGCGGTAGGTGAGCACGCGGTCGGCCAACTGCACGACGACGACCGGGCCGGTGACCGTGGCGACCCCGCCGGTGGGCACCCCGGTGGCCGAGGCCCGGCCCACCTCCTCGCCGGACACCAGGTCGCGGAGGACGACGGCGCCGTCCTCGGGGACCGGCACGGCCGCCTCGGCGGCGGGCTGCCCGCCCTCGGCCGGGCCACCGGGCAGACCGGTCGCCGGGGTGGACCAGCGCACCGCGCCGGTGTCCTGCTCGACCGCGGAGAGGGTGCCGCCGGCCAGCACCAGGAGCACCTCGCCGGCGCCGCGGACCAGCACCGGGCCGGCCCCGGACACCGGCGAGCCGACCGGGACGCCGTCGCCCCCGGCGAACAGTTGCACCCCGGCGCTCCCGGCCACGGCCACGGTCCGGTCGACGCCCACGAGGGTGGCCTCGGTGTCGGGGACGTCGCGGGTCCAGGCGGCCTCGCCGGTGTAGCCGTCGAACAGCCGCAGTTGCAGTGCCGCCGTCTCGGCGCACCGCTGCAGGACGACGACCCCCGCCTCGCCGACGTCGGCACCCAGCAGGCGGCAGCCCGGGGTGGGCGCCTGGCGCCAGCGGGTGTTGTCCCCGACCGGGTCGAGGGTGACCACCCCGGTCGGCGCGGCGGCCAGCACGATCCCGTCGGTGCTGCGCAGCACCATGTCGGTCCGGAGGTCGACGTTGCGCGTCCACTGGCGCACGCCGGTGTCGGCCGCCAGCGCGACGGCCTCGTCGCAGCGGTCCTCCGTGCGGAAAACCGCGACCACCACGCTGCCGACCGCCGTCCAGTCGCACAGCCGGGCGTTCGCCCGGGTGTAGTGCCACCCCTCCGCGCCGGTGCCCACGTCGAGCGCCCGGACCCCGTGCGCGCCGCCGACGAGGACCCGGCCACCGTGCACGGTCGCCCGCGGGACGTCGCCGCTGGTGGCCGTCGGGGAGGTCCAGGCCGGAGAGACGGCGCCGGCCGGCGTCCCGTCGGGGACACCGGCCGGTGCAGCAGTGGTGCTCTCGGTGGCGGCCGCGTCCGAGCCCCGCCAGAGCAGGGCGGCCACGACGACGAGGGCCAGCGTGGCCGCCGTCCAGACCCACACCCGCAGCGGCGGACGCCCGGCCCCCGTGCAGGGTCCCGCCGCGGCCCCGTCCCGAGGCTCGCCCCGAGTGTGCGAGGGGTGAGGACGGGGCCCTCCCCCGGTGGGGGGCAAGGGGTCCTCTCTCAGGCGGCGGGCTCGGCCGAGCCGCGGTTGGCGCCCCCGCGGCGGCGACGCCGGCGACGCGGCTGGGCAGCGGCGCCCTCACCGGACCCGGCCGCCGGGGCCGTGGGCGCACCGGAGCCGGCGGCCGGCTCTGCGGCGGCAGCGGCGGCCGCGGTGGCACCGCCACCGCGGGTGCGCCGGCGCGGGCGGCTGCTCCGGCCACCCACCGGCTTCTCGGCGTCGTCGCGGGCCGGACCCCGACCGGCGGAGCGGGTGCGCTTGCCGGTCTCACCGAGGTCCTCGAGGGTCTCGGCGCCCAGCCCCTCGCGGGTGCGCTGGGCCCGCGGCAGCCGGCCGGTGGCACCCTCGGGCACGTCGAGGTCGGTGTAGACCCACGCCGAGGTGGAGTAGGTCTCGCGGGGCTCCTCGAAGTCCAGGCCGAGCGCCTTGTTGATCAGCTGCCAGCGCGGGATGTCGTCCCAGTCGACGAGCGTGACGGCGACGCCGGTCTGCCCGGCCCGGCCGGTGCGGCCGATCCGGTGCACGTAGGTCTTCTCGTCCTCGGGGCACTGGTAGTTGACGACGTGGCTGACGCCGGAGACGTCGATGCCACGGGCGGCGACGTCGGTGGCGACCAGGACGTCGACCTTGCCGCTGCGGAACGCCCGCAGCGCCTGCTCGCGGGCGCCCTGGCCGAGGTCGCCGTGCACGGCGGCGGCGGCGAAACCGCGCTCGACGAGCTCGTCGGCGACCTTCTGCGCGGTCCGCTTGGTGCGGCAGAACACCATGACCAGGCCGCGGCCGCGGGCCTGCAGCACGCGGGCGAGCAGCTCGGGCTTGTCGAGGTTGTGCGCGCGGTAGACGAACTGCGTCGTCTGCGGGACGGTCGAGCCCTCGTCGTTGCCGTGCGCCCGGATGTGCGTCGGCTGGGTCATGAACTGGCGGGCCAGGTTCACGATCGGGCCGGGCATGGTCGCGGAGAACAGCATCGTCTGCCGCTTGTCCGGGACCATGCCGAGGATCCGCTCGATGTCGGGCAGGAAGCCCAGGTCGAGCATCTCGTCGGCCTCGTCCAGGACGAGCACGCGGACCTTGCCGAGGATCAGGTGGCCCTGCTGCGCGAGGTCCAGCAGCCGGCCCGGCGTGCCGACCACGACCTCGACGCCGCCCTGCAGCGCCTGGACCTGCGGCTCGTAGGCGCGGCCGCCGTAGATGGCCTCCACGCGGATGCTGCGCTTGGCGCCGGCGGTGGCCAGGTCGCGCGCGACCTGCACGCACAGCTCGCGGGTGGGGACGACGACCAGCGCCTGCGGGACGCCGTCGCCGCCCTCGGCCGCGGGGACGACGCGCTGCAGCAGCGGGACGCCGAAGCCGAGGGTCTTGCCGGTGCCGGTGCGCGCCTGGCCGATGAGGTCGTTGCCGGCGAGCGCCAGCGGGAGGGTGAGCTCCTGGATGGCGAAGGTGCGGGTGATGCCCACCTCGGCCAGCGCCGCGACCACGTCGGGGTGGACATCGAAGTCGCTGAACAGCGGCGCGTCCGCGGCGACGGGGGCGCCGCCGAGCTCCTCGACGTCCTGCTCGAGGGCCTCGGGCGCCGGTGCGCCCGTCTCGGCGCGCTCGGTGTCGGGCGTGGTGGGGAGGGTGTTGTCGATGGAGGTCAGTGCTCTCGCCTCTGGTTGCTGGGGGGACCGGCCGCGGCGGCGGGAGGCCGCGTCGCGCCTGTCCCGGTCGGTTGTCGCGGGATCAGTTCCAGCGCCGACGCGGCCAGCAGACCGGGCGTCGGTTCGGCCCGGGAGACAGCCCCGGAGGGCGTCGTCCAGCGGTCGTCAGCGCACAGATACACAAGCGAACCGAGCGGCTCGCCGATTCCCATCGTAGCGTGCGCAGCGGTTAGCCTCTCCGCGCCGCGCTGCCCGGGAGCCCCGGGGGTCACCCGTCCGGGGCACGCGCGCCCCGTTCCACCGAGCACAGGAGCCGCCCGTGACCGCGGTCGACCCGCGCGCCGTCGTCGACCTGCTGGGGGTCCTGGCCTACGCGGAGCTGACCGCCTTCGACCGGCTCGCCGAGGACGCCCGGCTGGCGCCCACGCTGTCCGGCCGGGCCGCGCTGGCGCAGATGGCCGCCGCGGAGATCGGCCACCACGGCCGGCTCACCGCCCGCCTCACCGAGCTCGGCGCCGACCCCGCCGCGGCGATGGCGCCGTTCGTCGCCCCGCTCGACGCCTTCCACGAGAGCACCCGTCCGCGGACGTGGCTGGAGGGCCTGGTCAAGGCCTACGTCGGCGACGGTCTGGCGGCCGACTTCTACCGGGAGATCGCCGCGTTCCTGCCCGATCCGGACCGTGCGCTGATCCTCGACGTGCTCGCCGACACCGGGCACGCGGACTTCGCCGTCCGCGAGGTCCGGGCGGCCATCGCCGCCCGCCGGACCGTCGCCGGCCGGCTGGCGCTGTGGGGACGGCGGCTCGTGGGGGAGGCGATCACCCAGTCGCAGGCGGTCATCGCCGAACGCGACCAGCTGGCCCGGCTGATCATGGAGGGCACCGGCGACCTGGCCGGGACCGGGCGGCTGATCGAGCGGATCACGGCCGCGCACACCGAGCGGATGCGCACCCTCGGGCTCAACCCCTGATCGTCGGCCTCCGGCCGACACCGCGATGACGTGGCGGTCCCCGGACCGCACCGCGGCCAGGCGCCGTCCCCCGGTCTGCGTGGCGCCGTCCCGACCCGCCTCGCGGAGGCATCCGGCCCCACTCGTCGGGACGCCTCGCAGGGCGACCTCCGGTGTGCGCGGGCTGCAGGTGTTCGGGGAACAGGCGACGGGGCGCCCCCCACGCTCGTGGGGGACGCCCCGTCGGGCCCGGTGTCAGCTGCCGGCGATGAAGCCGACGCGGCGCTGGTCGGCCTGGGCGATCTCCACGTAGGCGATCCGGTCGACCGGCACCAGGAGCCGCCGGCCACGGTCGTCGACCAGCGTCAGCAGGCCGTCCTTGGTGGCGCCGGACATGGCCTTGGCCACCTCGGCTGCGATCTCGTCGGGGGTGCTGGGGCTGTCGATGACCAGCTCCCGGGGGGAGTGTTGGACACCGATCTTGACTTCCACGGGGGATGCCTCCTCGAGTTGCGCGGCTGCGCACCACGCTAGTGCAGCCGACATCCCCCGACCTGCGGCGCAGCTGCGCCGTCAGCGAACGGTCGGTCGCGCTCAGTGCGCGCCGGGGTCGCCCTCCAGTCGCGGCCACCCGGAGATGCCGCGCCACGACAGCGCGGTCATCAGCGACACCGCCTCGTCGCGGGACACCGTGCCCTTGCGCGGCAACCACCAGCGGGCGCTGGTCTCGGCCAGGCCGGTCATCCCGGAGGCGAGCAGCAGCGAGCGCTCCCGGTCCAGGCCGGTGTCGGCCTCGATGACCTCGGCGATCGCCTCGACGCAGGCCAGGTGTCCGCGGTCGGCCAGCTCCCGGACCTCGTCGTCGTTGCGCAGGTCGGACTCGAAGACCAGCCGGAAGGCCGCACCCTCGGCGTTGACGAAGTCGAAGTACGCCCCGACGGCGCCGTTCACGCGGGTGCGGTTGTCGTCGGTGCCCTCCATCGCCTCGCGCACCCGGTCGGTCAGCGAGGTGACCTGCTGCTCCAGGAGGGCCAGGTACAGCTCCCGCTTGCCCGGGAAGTGCTGGTACAGGACGGGCTTGCTGACGCCCGCCCGGTCGGCGATGTCGTCCATCGCGGCGGCGTGGTAGCCCTGCGCGACGAACACCTCCTGCGCCGCCTGCAGCAGCTGCAGCCGCCGGGCGCCCCGCGGCAGACGGGACGAGCGGCGGACGGGCTCGGGTGCAGGTCGCGGCAGTGACATGACGCACGGATGTTACCGGCGGGTCACCGGTGGACGCGCCGCCCGTGGCGCTGACCTACCGTCGGCGGGTGACCTCGTCCCGCCCCGACCCGACCCCGGCCCCGCCCGCACGCCTGTCCACCGCCCGGCTGCCCCATCCCGGGACGTTGCCGGCGCCGTGGCCGGGGGAGCCGGTGTCGGTGCGCGGCGGCGAGGTCTTCGTCCGGCGGACGCCGTGGACGGGGCCGGCCGACGGTCCCCGGGACGGTGCTCCCCGGGAGCGCGCGCTCTACGTGCACGGCCTGGGCGGGGCCTCGACGAACTGGACCGACCTGGCCGCGCTCCTGGCCGTGCGGTTCGACGGCTGGGCGCTGGACCTGCCCGGGTTCGGCCGGTCGCACCCGCCGTCGCGCAGCTCCTACTCGATCCGCGGGCACGTGCAGGCCGTCGTCGACGTGCTGGAGCGGATCGCCGCCGAGCCGGGGGAGGCGCAGGGCCGGCCGGTGCACCTGTTGGGCAACTCCCTGGGCGGGCTCGTGTCGCTCATCGTGGCCGCCCGCCGGCCGGACCTGGTCGCCACGCTCACGCTGGTGTCCCCGGCGATGCCGGTGTACCGGGTGCCGGCGGCGTTCAGCCGCACCCTGCTGCTGCTCCTGCTCCCCGGCGTCCCGTCGATCGCCGAACGGCGGCTGGCCGGGGTGACCCCCGAGCAGCAGGTCCGCGGGATGGTGCAGATGTGCTTCGGCGACCCCTCCCGGGTGCCCCGGGCGCGGCTGCAGCAGGCGCTGGCGGAGATGCGCGAGCGCGCCGAGCAGCCGTGGGCGGTGCGGGCGCTGACCCGGAGCATGCGCGGGCTGATCACCTCCTACCTGCGGGTCGGGGCGGCCAACGCCTGGCGCATGGCCCGGTCGCTGCGCCCGCCGACGCTCGTCGTGTGGGGTGACCGCGACCGGCTGGTCGACCCCGCGCTCGCGCCGCGACTCGCCGGCGCCGTCCCGGACGGGCGTCTGCTCCTGCTGGAGGGGGTCGGCCACGTGGCGATGATGGAGGCGGCCGAGCCGACCGCCCGAGCCGTCCTGGCCCTTGCCGAGGACGCCGCCGAGGACGCCGCCGAGGACGCCGCCTCTCTCCCCGACGCGCGGGCCTGCTGAGGGCCGTCACCGAGACGGCTCGGTCCGGCACGCGCCGTGATCGGAAGCTCTCCACGGACGCCCCCCGCTCGTGAGAACCTGACCGGGTGAGCCCCGCGGACGCCCCTCCCGGCCGCGGGCCGGGCCGGCGTCCCGGACCCCCGTTCCCGCCGCCCGGCGCGCCCCGCCCCTCCGCGGGGGAGCCGCCGCGCGGCCTGCCCCGCCGGCCGCCGCCCGGCCGCGGTGGCGACCGTGTCGTCCCTCCGGGCGCCCGCGGTGCCGACCGTGTCCCGCCTCCGCCCGGCCGCGGTCGCGAGCCCCGTGTCGTGCGCGCCGCCGAGGGCCGGCCGCGGCCCGCTCCGGGTGACTCGCCGGGAGCCCGCCGGGAGCCGGCGGACCGCCGCCCGCCCCCGTCCGCCCGGCGCCGCGGCCGGCTGCGCCGGTTCATGGGCCGGTGGGGCTGGCGGGCCTACGCGATCCCGCTGCTGACCGTCGCCACCGTGCTGGTCCTCGTCGACCTGGCGGTCACCGGGACGACGTCGCAGCCCGCCGGGTCGGCGGCGTCCTCCGCTGCCGCCGCCCCCTCCGGCCGAGCCGCACCCCAGGCGGTCGCCGAGCCGTCGCAGCAGGCCGGGTCGTCGGCGCAGGCCGAGCCCTCCGCGGGAGCCGGACAGGCGGAGGGTGACGCCGGCCCGACCGGAGCGGCCGCACCCTCGACCGGCTTCGTGCAGAAGGGGGCGGGCACGGTCACCGTGGTCCCGGGCACCTCGCGGGTCTACGGCACCGGGCCGCTGGAGCGGTTCGTGGTCGAGGTCGAGGACGGGATCGGCGTGGACGGCGCGGCGTTCGCCGCCGCGGTCGAGGCGACGCTCGGCGACCCGCGCTCGTGGGGCGCCGGCGGCCGGATGTCGTTCCAGCGGGTCGGGCCGGAGGAGGCCGCAGCCCGCGCCTACGACTTCAAGGTGACGCTGATCAGCCCCGGCAACATGGAGGTCTACTGCCCCGGCGTGGGCACCGGTGGCTACACCTCCTGCCGCTACGGGGACCGGGCGGTGATCAACCTGGCCCGGTGGGAGACCGCCGTCCCGGACTACCAGGGCGACGTCGCGACCTACCGTCAGTACGTCGTCAACCACGAGGTCGGCCACGCCCTGGGCAACGGCCACCAGCAGTGCCCCGGCCCGGGGGAGCTCGCGCCGGTCATGCAGCAGCAGACCCTCGGGTTGCAGGGCTGCGCCAAGAACGCCTGGCCCCACCCGTGAGCCCCGCCGGGACCAGGTGAGCCGGTCCCGGGGCGTCGTCCGGCACGGTGGACGGTGGGGGAGGAGGCGCTCCGGCCCACACCGCCACCCGCGGGCGGGAACAGCCCCGCGTGTCAGGCTGTTGTCCCGACGAACTCCGGCCCCCCGCGGGTCGCTGTCGAGGAACTGAGGAGCAACCCGTGTCCCTGCCACCCCTGGTGGAGCCCGCCGCCGACCTCTCGATCGACGAGGTCCGCCGGTACAGCCGGCACCTGATCATCCCCGACGTCGGCATGGACGGTCAGAAGCGGCTGAAGAACGCCAAGGTGCTTGCCGTGGGCGCCGGCGGTCTCGGCTCGCCGGTGCTGATGTACCTGGCCGCGGCCGGTGTCGGCACGCTGGGCATCGTCGAGTTCGACGTCGTCGACGAGTCGAACCTGCAGCGGCAGATCATCCACGGCCAGTCCGACGTGGGCCGGTCCAAGGCCGAGAGCGCGCGGGACTCGATCAAGGAGATCAACCCGCTGATCGACGTCCGGCTGCACGAGACGCGGCTGGACAGCGACAACGTGATGGAGATCTTCAGCCAGTACGACCTCATCGTCGACGGCACCGACAACTTCGCCACGCGCTACCTGGTCAACGACGCCTGCGTGCTGCTGGGCAAGCCTTACGTGTGGGGCTCGATCTACCGCTTCGACGGCCAGGTCTCGGTCTTCTGGAACGAGCACGGGCCCAACTACCGCGACCTGTACCCCGTGCCGCCGCCGCCCGGCATGGTCCCCAGCTGCGCCGAGGGTGGCGTGCTCGGCGTCCTGTGCGCGACCATCGGCGCCATCCAGGCGACCGAGGCGGTCAAGCTGATCACCGGTATCGGCGAGACGCTGCTCGGCCGGCTCATGGTCTACGACGCCCTGGAGATGACCTTCCGGACCATCAAGGTCCGCAAGGACCCGGAGGCCGAGCCGATCACCGGGCTCATCGACTACGAGACCTTCTGCGGTGTCGTGTCGGTCGAGGCCCAGGAGGCGGCCGCCGGCTCGACGATCACCGTCGACGAGCTCAAGGACATGATGGACGCCGGCAAGGACTTCGAGCTGATCGACGTCCGGGAGCCCAACGAGTACGAGATCGTCTCGATCCCGGGCGCCAGGCTGCTGCCCAAGGACGAGATCCTCTCCGGGCGGGCGCTGTCCGAGCTGCCGCAGGACAAGCCGATCGTGCTGCACTGCAAGACCGGCGTCCGCTCCGCCGAGGTGCTCGCGGCCCTGAAGAACGCCGGCTTCTCCGACGCCGTGCACGTCCAGGGTGGCGTGACGGCGTGGGCGACGCGGATCGACAAGACGCTGCCCACCTACTGAAGAAGGACCACCCTTCCCCCCACGCCTCGCAGGCTCGGCGTGGGCCCCTGACGGGTGGCCGCTCCATCACCTCACCAGGGCCCGGGTCGCTCCTCGCGGGAGCGGCCCGGGCCCTCGCGCTGTCTACTGACCTCGTGTCAGAGATCTCGCCGTCGGAACTGATCGAGCTCTTCCAGCGGGCACAGGCCTCGTTCACCGACCGGGTCGACGCGGTGGAGCCGGGGCAGTGGGAGGACCCGTCCCTGCCCGGGTGGACGGTCGCCGACCTCGTGGCCCACCTGGTCAACGAGGCGCTGTGGGCGCCGCCGCTGCTCGCCGGAGAGCCGTTCGACCTGGTCGACGGGCGGTTCCCCGACGAGACGCCGGACCTGCTCGGCGACGACCCGCTCACCGGCTGGGAGAGCGCCGCCGATGCCGCCCTGGCCGCCTTCGCCGAGGACCACGCGCTGCTGCGCACGGTGCACCTGGCCCGCGGGCCCCTGCTCGCCGCGCACTACATCGAGGAGATGACCGCCGACCTGACGGTCCACTCGTGGGACCTCGCCCGGGCCACCGGCGGGGACACCGAGCTCGACCCGGTGCTGGTCACCGCCGGCCTCGTGGTCGCCGACCGGCTGCCCGAGGACGGTGTCCCCGGGCTGATCGACCCACCGCTGGACGTGCCGGCCACCGCCGACCCGCAGACCCGGTTGCTGGCGCGGTACGGCCGGCGGGGCTGACCCGCGGAGGACGCGACGGCCCTCTCCCGGGATCGGCGGCCTCTAAGCTGCGGGCGCTCTCCCACCAGCAGGAGGTCCCCGCATGAGCACGCCGCCACCGGGTCAGGGTCCCTACGGCCCGCCCGGTCCCCAGCAGCCCGGACAAGGAGGCTGGGGTCAGCCCCAGGGTGGTCCCGGTGGTCAGGGTGGCGCGCCGCAGGGCGGCCCCTACGGTCAGCCGGGTCAGCCGGGCCCCCACGGGCAGCCCGGACAGCCGGGCCAGCCCGGTCAACCGGGCCCCTACGGGCCACCGCCCGGTCAGTACGGTCAGCCGGGGCCCTACGGCCAGCCGGTCCAGTACGGCCAGCCCGGGCCCTACGGCCAGCCGGGGCCCTACGGCCAGCCGGGGCCCTACGGGCCACCCGGTCAGCCGGGGCAGGGCAAGGGCAGTCGCGGCCTGGTCATCGGACTGGTCGCCGGGCTCGTGGCGGTCCTCGCCATCGGCGCCGTCCTCTTCCTCAGCCTCCGTCAGGACGACGACCCGACGCCGGCCGCCGAGAGCACGAGTTCCGCGACCACCTCCGCGTCGAGCAGCTCGTCGCCCCCGCGGTCCTCGCCGAGCAGTCCGTCGTCCAGCGCGCCGGTCCCGGCGGGGGGCGACCTCCTCGCGATCCTCCCGGCGGACATGACCGGCTGCACCGAGGAGGCACCGGGCACCGACGGCGACATCGCGCACGCCACGTGCGGCTCGAGCGCCACCCAGCCCGGCGCGGCGGCCGGCGCCTTCTGGCAGTACGAGGACCAGCAGACGCTGGAGACGGTCTTCTTCAACGACGTCTCCGACCTCGGTGTGGCCGAACAGCCGGAGGGTCAGGACTGCAGCACCGCTCCCGGGATCCAGAGCTGGACGTTCGAGGGCAACTCCGGTCTGGCCGCGTGCTGGATCAGCGCCGAGGAGGGCGTGGTGAACATCGTCTGGACCGACAACGACGCGTTGGTCGAGGGCCTGGTCAGTGCGCCCGGTACGACGCAGGCCGACCTCGCGGCGCTGTACAGCTGGTGGACGCAGAACAGCAACTACCAGCTGTGACCCCGCCGGAGCCGCCCGGAGGACGCCCGTCCCCGGGCGCCTCCGCGCACCCGGAGGACGTCGACGAGGCGGTGTTCGACGCCGTCGAGCAGATCCCGCCGGGCAGGGTGAGCACCTACGGCGCCATCGGCCGGCTGGTCGGGGTCGGGCCGCGGCGGGTGGCCCGGGCGCTGTCGCAGGGCGGGGGCGCGGTGCCGTGGTACCGCGTGGTGCGCGCCGACGGGTCGGTCGCCGAGCCGGTCCGGGTGCGGCAGCTGGAACTCCTCGCCACCGAGGGCGTGCCCGTGCGCGACGGCCGCGTCGACCTCGCCGCCGTCGGCTGGCCCTGACTCCCACCCCACCAGCCACACCCGTTCCCGACCTGTCGGCCGCCCGTGGTGTCATCGAAGGGTGGTGGCACTGCGGGGGGCAGAGGGTGCGCCGGTCTACCGGCTCGTGCAGAGCGACCCGGCACCGGTGGCGCCGCCCCGGCTGGACCCCACGCAGCAGGCGGTCGTCGACCACCCCGGCGGGCCGCTGCTGGTGCTCGCCGGCCCGGGCACCGGCAAGACGACGACGATCGTCGAGGCCGTCGCCGCCCGGATCGACCGCGGGGTGGACCCCGAGCAGATCCTCGTCCTCACCTTCAGCCGCAAGGCCGCCGCCGAGCTGCGGACCCGCATCACCGCCCGGGTGGCGCGCACCATCCGGGAGCCGCTGGCCCGCACCTTCCACTCCTACGCCTACGGGGTCCTGCGCCGGGCCGCCATGCTGCGCGGCGACCTCCCACCCCGGCTGCTCACCGCGGCGGAACAGGACGCCGTCCTCGCGCAACTGCTGCGCGGTGACGTCGAGGAGCAGGGGGCGGTCCGCTGGCCGGCGTCCCTCGCCCCGGCCCTGGCCACGGCCGGGTTCCGCACCGAGCTGCGGGAGCTCCTGCTGCGGGCCACGGAGCGCGGCATCGGGTCCGACGTGCTGGCCGCCTGGGGCCGCGAGCTCGGGCACGAGGCCTGGGTGCACGCCGCCGCGTTCGCCGAGCAGTACGAGGCCGTGACGGCGTTCGCCACCGCCGGCCGGGGTGACGCCGCGGGCTTCGACCCCGCCGAGCTGGTGCGCGAGGCGATCGCCGAGCTGGCCGCCGACCCCGAGCTGCTGCGCCAGGAGCGCGCCCGCGCCAGCTGGCTGTTCGTCGACGAGTACCAGGACACCGACCCCGCGCAGGTGGAACTGCTGGAGCTGCTGGCCGGCGGGGGCGGTGACCTGGTCGCCGTGGGCGACCCCGACCAGGCCATCTACGCCTTCCGCGGCGCCGAGCCGCGGGGCATCGCCGAGTTCCCGGACCGGTTCCGGCACGCTGACGGGCGCCCCGCCCAGCAGGTGTCGCTGGGGGTGTGCCGCCGCTCGGGGGCGGAGCTGCTGCGGATCAGCCGCAAGGTGGCCGAGGGACTGCCGGGCCCGGCCCAGCACCGGCGGCTGCAGCCGGCCGAGGGCACCCCCGACGGCGCCGCGGAGGTGCACGTCTTCGGCTCGGCCGCCGTCGAGGCCGCCTACGTGGCCGACGTCCTGCGCCGCGCGCACCTGCTCGACGGCGTCCCGTGGTCGCAGATGGCCGTCGTCGTCCGCACCGCGGTGGCGCTCGGTCCGCTGCGGCGGGCGCTGACGTCGGCCGGCGTCCCGTCGGCCATCTCCGCCGACGACCTGCCGCTGGCCGCCCAGCCGGCGGTCGCCCCGTTCCTCGGCGCGCTCGACGCGCTGCTGCCCGGCTCCGACGGGACGCCCCCCGGCCTCGACGAGCCCGCGGCCGAGGCGCTGCTGGCCTCGCCGCTGGGCGGGGCGACGGTGCTGGACCTGCGCCGGCTGCGCCGGGCGGTCCGCATCGCGCTGGCCCAGCAGGGCGTCGACGCCGCCGAGCGGGGTGCGCCGCTGGCCACCGCGGTGAGCGACGAGCTGCTGCTCGAGTCGCTGCCCGAGCACGTGGCCCGCCCGGCGCACCGGGTCGCCGGGGTCCTCGCTGCGGGGCGGGTGGCGCTGGCCGCCGGCGGCAGCGCCGAGGACGTGCTGTGGGCGATGTGGCAGCGCAGCGGGCTGGCCGGCCGCTGGGCGCGGGCCAGCGCCGCCGGCGGGGCCGCGGGGGCGGTGGCCGACCGCGACCTCGACGCCGTGGTGGCCCTCTTCGACGCCGCCGCGGGCTTCGTCGACCGGCTGCCCTCGGCCGACGTCCGTGCCTTTGTCGACCACCTCGCCGCCCAGGAGCTGCCGGGCGACACCGGCGCGGCGCGCGCCGCCAACGACGAGACGGTCCGGCTGCTCACGGCGCACGCCTCGAAGGGCCTGGAGTGGGACCTCGTCTGCGTCTCCGGCGTGCAGGAGGGCGTCTGGCCCGACCTGCGGGAGCGGCTCTCGCTGCTCGGCACCGAGGAGCTCGTCGAGCGCGCCGCGGGTGTGGACGGCGCCCGGGTCGACCGCCGGGCGCTCACCCTGGCCGAGGAGCGGCGGCTGTTCTACGTCGCCTGCACGCGGGCCCGGCGCCGGCTGGTGGTGACCGCCGTGCAGGGCGCGCTCGACGGCGCCGAGGCCGGTGCGACCGCCTCCCGCTTCCTCGACCTGGTCGCCCCGCCGCCCGACGACGGCCGCCCGCTCACCGACCTGCCCCGCTCCCTGACCCTCCCCGCGCTCGTCGCCGACCTGCGCCGGGCGGTGACCGACCCGCACACCCCTGCCGCCCGCCGGTCGGCGGCCGCGGCGGTGCTGCGCCGGCTGGCCGAGGAGGGCGTGCCCGGGGCAGCCCCTGCGCAGTGGTGGGGGCTCTCGCCGCTGTCCGACGACGCGCCGCTGGTGCCGGCCGAGGCTCCCGTCCGCGTGCGGCCCTCCGCGATCGAGACCTTCCAGCGCTGCCCGCTGCGCTGGGTGCTCGGCGCGGTGGGGGCCGAGGCCTCGCCGGACGCCACCCGCACCGTCGGCTCGGCGGTGCACGCCGTCGCCCAGCGGGTCGCCGAGGGGCTGCCGCCGGCCGAGGCGCCGGACGCCCTGGCCGCCGAGCTCGACACGCTCGACCTCGGGCCCGGGTGGTCCGACCAGCGCCAGCGCGCCACGGCCCAGCAGATGCTCGACCGGTTCCTGCGCTGGCACGCGGCCAACCGGCGCCAGCTGGTCGCCGCCGAGGAGGACTTCGACGTCGTCGTCGGCCGGGCGCGGCTGCGCGGGCAGGTCGACCGGCTCGAGCGCGACGCCGAGGGGCGGCTGGTGGTCGTCGACCTCAAGACGGGCAGGACCGCGGCGAAGAACGTCGAGGAGCACGGGCAGCTGGCCGCCTACCAGGTGGCCGTCGCCGCCGGCGCCTTCGCGGCCTACGGCACCGTTCCCGGCGGCGCCGCGCTGCTCCAGGTCGGCACCGGCGCCAAGGCCAAGGAACAGCACCAGGAGCCGCTGCCCACCGACGTCCCGGTGGAGCAGACCCCCGCCGGCGAGCTCGTCACCGCGGTCGGCGAGGGCATGGGCGCGGGCGCCTTCGAGGTGCGCACCGGCACGCACTGCCAGCGCTGCCCCGCCCGCCGCAGCTGCCCGATGCACGAGCGCGGCCGGCAGGTGACCGCGTGAGCCGACGCCGCGGGAACGCTGCGCCGGCGGTCCCCGTCCCCGCGGGGGGCCGGGCATGACCTCGGAGCAGCTGTCCTTCGACGACCTGCTCGGCGTCGACGCCGACCCGGAGCCACAGCCACGACGGCAGCTCACCCCAGCCGAGGTCGCCGAGCGCTGCGGGCTGGCCTACGCGCCGTCCCCGGAGCAGGCCCGCGTCGTCGCTGCACCGGCCGACCGGCCGCTCGTGGTGGTCGCCGGCGCCGGGTCGGGCAAGACCGAGACGATGGCCGCCCGGGTCTCCTGGCTGGTCGCCAACCGGGTCGTCGAGCCCGAGGCGATCCTCGGCCTCACCTTCACCCGCAAGGCCGCCAGCGAGCTCGGCGAGCGCATCCGGATGCGGCTGGGTGCCCTGGCCCGCCACCCGGACACCGAGCCCGACCTCGAGGAGCGGCTGGACATCGCCCAGCCGACCGTCGCCACCTACCACGGCTACGCCGCCGCCCTGGTCGCCGAGCACGGCCTGCGGATCGGCGTGGAACCCGGCGCCGGGGTCCTCGGCCCCGCCATGTGCTGGGGGCAGGCAGCCCAGGTCGTCGCCGCCTACACCGGCGACATGGACGACGTCCAGCTCTCCCTGCTCACCACGGTGGAGGACGTGCTGGCCCTGGCCGCGGAGATGGGTGAGCACGACGTGACGCCCGCCGCCCTGCGCGCCTGGACCGCCCGGCTGGAGGCGCAGGTCGCCGGCTACCCGGACGCCCCGCGCAAGAAGGGGCCGTACAAGGAGGTCCAGGAGCTGCTCGCCCGGCAGCGGGCGCGGGTCGCGCTGCTGCCGCTGGTGGAGGCGTTCGAGGCCCGCAAGCGGGCCATGGGCTCGATCGACTACGCCGACCAGGTCTCCGCCGCCGCCCGCATCGCCGTCTCCGCCCCGGAGGTCGGCCGCCGCGAGCGGGCGCGCTGGAAGGTCGTGCTGCTCGACGAGTACCAGGACACCAGCGTCGGCCAGCTGCGGATGCTGGAGGCGCTCTTCGGCCGGGAGACCGGCCACCCCGTCCTCGCCGTCGGTGACCCCCGCCAGTCGATCTACGGCTGGCGCGGCGCCTCGGCGGGCACCATCGAGCGCTTCGCCCGCACCTTCCCCGGGGTCCGCGGGCGGAGGGCCGAGCGGCTGACCCTGGCCACCAGCTGGCGCAACGACGAGGCCGTGCTCGCCGTCGCCAACGCGGTGTCGGCGATGCTGCCGCCGCCGGAGGTGCCGCTGCCCGACCTCGCGCCCGCGCCCACTGCCGGCCGTGGTGCGGTGACCGTGGGCCTCTACGACACCGTCGCGGAGGAGACCGCGGCGCTGGCCGACCGGCTCGCCGCCTGCTGGCACGGCACCGACCCGGTGGTCCCCCGCGGCGCCGACGGACGCCCCCCGACGGTCGCCGTCCTGGCCCGGACCCGCAAGCAGCTGCCCGGGATCGCCGCCGCGCTGCGCGAGCGGGGCCTGCCGGTGGAGGTCGTGGGCCTGGGCGGCCTGCTCGAGGTGCCCGAGGTCTCCGACGTCGTCGCCACCCTCACCGTCCTCGTCGACCCCACCGCCGGGGACGCGCTCGGGCGGCTGCTCACCGGCGCCCGGTGGCGGATCGGCCCGCGCGACCTCGCCGCGCTGGAGGCCCGGGCCCGCACCCTGGTGCACTCCCGGCGGCCGCACCGCGAGGCGCCCGAGCCCGGCACGCCCGAGCCGCCGCAGGAGCGGGGCAGCATCGTGGAGGCGCTCGACGACCTCGGCGACCCGGAGGACTACTCCGCCGAGGGGTACCGGCGGCTGCGGCGGCTCGGCGCGGAGCTGGGCCAGCTGCGCACCCGGCTGGGCGAGTCGCTGCCCGACCTGGTCGACGAGGTGGCCCGCACCCTCGGCCTGGAGACCGAGCTGGCCAGCGCCCCGGAGGTCAGCCCGGCCGGCGCCCGCGCCCACCTCGACGCCCTGCACACCGTGGCGGCGCAGTTCACCGAGCTGGCCGAGCTGCCCTCCCTGCCGGCCTTCCTCGGGTACCTCCGGGACGCCGAGGACCGCGAGCGGGGGCTGGAACCGGGCGAGGTGGCGGTCAACCCCGAGGCGGTGCAGCTGCTGACCGGGCACTCGGCCAAGGGCCTGGAGTGGGACGTCGTCGCCGTGCCCGGCATGACCGTCGACCAGTTCCCCGCCAAGCCCGGCGCGAGCGACTCCTGGATCAAGGACCCCGGGGCGGTGCCGGTCGACCTGCGCACCGTCGACCGCGAGGAGCTGCCCCGGCTGCGCCTCCCGGTGCCCGGCTCCGGCGACCAGGCCGTGGTGAAGCAGGCGCTCGAGCGCTACGTCGAGGACTGGAAGGAGTTCGGCACCGGCGAGGAGATCCGGCTCGGTTACGTCGCCGTCACCCGCGCCCGCCACCTGCTGCTCTGTTCGGGCAGCTGGTGGCGCGACGGGGTCAACCCGTGCGGGCCGTCGTCCCTGCTGCACACCGTCCGCGAGGCCTGCGAGGCCGGCGCGGGCACCGTCGTGCAGTGGGCGGAGGCCCCCGAGGAGGGTGCGGAGAACCCGGCGCTGGCCGAGTGGCCGGTCGGTGTGTGGCCGGCCGACCCCCTCGCACCGGGACGGCGCCGCGCGCTGACCGCCGCCGCCGAGCTGATCACCGGGTCGGCGCCGCACCCGCTGGACCCCGACACCCGGCTCGGTGACCCCGACCCGCTGGTCGACCAGTGGGTGCGCGACGCCGACCTGCTGCTGCGTGAGCGCGCGGTGGCCGCGAGCCCCACCGTCGACGTCCCGCTGCCCTCGCACCTGTCGGTGTCGGCGCTGGTGACCCTGCGCCGCGACCCCGCGGAGCTGGCCCGCCGGCTGCGCCGGCCGATGCCGGCGGCACCCGCGCCGCTGGCCCGGCGGGGGACGGCGTTCCACGCGTGGCTGGAGGAGCGCTTCGGCGCCGCCCGCCTGGTCGACCTCGACGAGCTGCCCGGCTCCGGTGACGAGTTCGCCGCCCCCGACAGCGCGCTGGCCGACCTGCAGGCGGCGTTCCTGGCCAGCGAGTGGGCGGACCGGCAGCCGGTCGAGGTCGAGGTGCCGTTCGAGACGCCGCTGGGCCCGCTGACCCTGCGCGGCCGGATCGACGCGGTGTTCGCCGACGCCGACGGCGGCTACGAGGTGGTCGACTGGAAGACCGGGCCGCCGCCCTCGGGCGCGGAGCTGGCCGCGGCCGGTGTCCAGCTGGCCGCGTACCGGCTGGGCTGGTCTCGGCTGACCGGCGTCCCCGTGGAGCGGGTCAGCGCCGGGTTCCACCACGTCGCGGCCGGGGTGACCGTCCGGCCGGTCGACCTGCTCGACGAGGCCGGCCTGCTCGCCCTGGTGTCCGGCACCGCCCGCTGACCGAGTGACCAGGCGGCGGCTGGAGTCACCGTCATCGCGTCAGGGGCGTGCCGTACTGCAGGACGGTGGCGCCGGAGGGTGCCCGCAGGACCGCCTCCTCGGTCATGCCGAGCTTCCGGGCGACCGCCAGGGACGCCGCGTTCCCGGTGTGGACCAGCGCGACGACGTGCGGGACCCCCAGCTCACGCGCCCGGTCGAGGACGATCCGTGCCGCCGCCGTCGCCGAGCCGCGGCCCCAGAACCGGCGCCCGAGCCGCCAGCCGATCTCCGGCTCGCCGACCGGGCCCCACGCCTGAGCCCACGGCTGGACGCCGGTGAAGCCGGCCACCCCACCGTCGGCGAGCACCGTGGACAGGCACAGCCCCGTGGACTCGGCCAGCTCCTGCTGGCGGTGGACGAACCCGGCGTACCAGGCGCGGTCGCGCAGCTCACCGGTCCCGACGTGGCGCATGACCTCGGCGTCGTCGAAGAGATCGGCCCACGCAGCGGCGTCCTCGTCCGTGGGGACACGGAGCCGCACACTCACGACGACGCGACGCGGTCCAGGATCGCGGTGGCGAGCGCCTCCGGGGCCTGCTCGGGGATCCAGTGGCTGACGCCGGCGAGCTCGACGAACCGGTAGTCGCCGGTGACCTGCTCGGCGCAGCCCTCCGCGGCGGTGCGGCCGACCGCCACGTCGCCGTCGCTCCACACGTACGTGGTCGGCACGGCCACCGGGTCCACCGGCGTGCTCGAGCTCATCGCCCGGTACCAGTTGAGCGCGGCGGTCAGCGCCCCCGGCGCCGACAGCACCGCCACGTACTCGTCGACGGCCTCCGCGGGGACGGCGTCGCCGAACATCCGCCGCAGCCGCCGGGCGCCGTCGGCCAGCAGCACCTCCTCGGCCTTGCCCTGCTGCCAGAACAGCCGGACGTAGGCCGAGCGCTCCTGCTGCTCGGGGTCCGAGCGCCACGCGGCGGTGAACGCGCCCGGGTGCGGCACGGACACGGCGGTCAGCGAGCGCAGCCGGTCGGGGTGCCAGGCCGCCAGCGCCCACGCCACGTTCGCGCCCCAGTCGTGACCCACGACGTCGGCCCGCGGGACGTCCATCGCGGTCATCAGGTCGGCGGTCACCTGCGCCAGGTTCGTCAGCGCGTAGGCCTCCACCTCCGCCGGGCGGGCGCCGGGGGAGTAGCCGAGCTGGTCCACGGCGTAGGTCCGCAGCCCCGCCTCGGTGAGCAGCGGGGTGACCGCCGCCCAGGACCCCGACGTCTCCGGGAAGCCGTGCAGCAGCACCACCGGCCTGCCGTCGTCGGGGCCATCAGCCCGGACGTCGAAGGTGAGGTCGCCGACGTCCACCTGCAGCAGGGCTCCGGGCATGCCGCCGACGTTAGGGCATGTCCGACGGGCCTCCAGCCTCGGCACGGGTCCGCCGGACATGCCCTGGCCGGGGACGGCGTCCCGCGCGCCCGCCGCTACGGTCGGAGGCCGTGGGCAGCCCCGAACGCGACTACGTGACCGCGCACCTCGACGACCTGCACGCCGACCTCGACGCCTGGTTGCGGATCCCGTCGATCTCCGCCGACCCGGCCCACGCGCCCAGCGTCGCCGCCAGCGCCGAGTGGCTGGCCGAGGCGTTGCGCCGCACCGGATTCCCCACCGTGGAGATCTGGCCGACCCCGGGCGCGCCGGCGGTGTTCGCCGAGTGGCCGTCCGCGGACGAGGGCGCCCCGGTGGCCCTGGTCTACGGCCACCACGACGTCCAGCCCGTGGACCCGCTGGAGCTGTGGGAGCACCCGCCGTTCGAGCCGACCCGCGTGGAGGGCCCGGACGGCCCGGAGCTGCACGCCCGCGGCGCCATCGACGACAAGGGCAACGTCGCGATGCACCTGGTGGGCATCCGGGCACACCTGGCCGCCACCGGCCGCCAGACGCCCGCGGTCACCGTGAAGCTGCTGGTCGAGGGCGAGGAGGAGTCCGGTTCCCCGCACTTCGCCGACCTGCTGCGCGAGCGGGCCGACCGGCTGGCCTGCGACGTCGTCGTGGTGAGCGACACCGGTATGGCCGCACCCGACGTCCCCAGCGCCGTCGTGGCGATGCGCGGGCTGGCCGACGCCGAGGTCACGCTGAGGGGTCCGGCGGTCGACCTGCACTCCGGTTCGTTCGGCGGCGGGGTCCCCAACCCCCTGCACGCCATGGCGACGCTGATCGCCAGCCTGCACGACGAGCGGGGCCGGGTCACCCTGCCCGGCTTCTACGACCGGGTGCGGCCGCTGACCGATCGCGAGCGCGAGCTCATGGCCCGGGTGCCCTTCGACGAGCAGGCCTGGCTGGCCGGCCCGGCGGCCTCCCGCGTGGCCGCCGGCGAGGAGGGGTTCAGCACGCTCGAGCGGATCGGTGCCCGGCCGACCGCCGAGGTCAACGGCATGTGGGGCGGCTACACCGGCCCCGGTCACAAGACGATCATCCCGGCGGCGGCGCACGCCAAGATCACCTTCCGGCTGGTCGCCGACCAGCGGCCCGCCGACCTCGCTGAGCAGGTCCGCGCCTGGGTCGCGGCCAACACGCCCGAGGGCATCGAGGCCGACGTGCACGTCCCGGCCGGCGGCGTCTCGCCCTGCGCCAGCGACCTGGACTCCCCGGCGATGGCCGCCCTGCTGGCCGCCATCGGGCAGGCCAACGACCGCGACCCCGCCGACGTGCTGTTCACCCGCGAGGGCGGCAGCGGGCCCGAGGCCGACCTGGTCGACGTCCTCGGCGCGCCGCTGCTGTTCCTCGGCGCCGGCCTGCCCACCGACCGCATCCACTCGCCCAACGAGCGTGTGCTGCTGCCGATGCTGTACCGCGGTGCGGAGGCGGCGGCGCACCTGTGGCGCGAGCTGGCGACCGTGGAGTTCCCGGCCCGGTGACCGCGCCGCCGGACGGGGAGCGCTTCGGCCCGTACCGGGTGCTCGGGGTGCTCGGGCGGGGCGGCATGGGCCAGGTCCTGCGCGCGCACGACGCCGAGCACGAGCGGGACGTCGCGCTCAAGGTGCTGCACCCGGAGTGGGCGCAGGACGAGGGCTTCCGCGACCGGTTCCGCCGGGAGGCGCGCATCGCCGCCCGCCTCAACGAGCCGCACGTCATCCCGATCCACCGGTACGGGGAGATCGACGGGCAGCTGTTCCTCGACATGCGGCTGGTGGAGGGCGAGGACCTCGACTCGCTGTTGCGTCGCGCCGGCCCGCTGGACCCCGCACGCGCCGTCGACCTGGTCGGCCAGGTCGCCCGCGCGCTGGACGCCGCCCACGCCGGCGGGCTGGTGCACCGCGACGTCAAGCCGTCCAACGTGCTGCTGGTCGCCCGCTCCGACGGCCGGGACCTCGCCGCGTCCGTGGCGGGGGAGGACTTCGCCTACCTCGCCGACTTCGGCATCGCCCGGGGCGCGGACGACGGTCCCGGCGCCGCGCTCACCGCCACCGGGACCGCGGTCGGCAGCACCGAGTACATGGCGCCCGAGCGCTTCGCCGCCGTGCCGCCGGACGCCCGCGCGGACGTCTACTCCCTGGCGTGCGTGCTGTTCGAGCTGCTCACCGGGCGCCGGCCGTTCGCCGCGGGCGACCCGGTCGGCCTGATGGCCGCCCACCTGCACGCGCCGCCGCCGGCGCCGTCCTCGCTGCGGCCCGGGGTGCCGCGGGCGCTCGACGAGGTGGTGCTCCGCGGGCTGGCCAAGGACCCCGCCCAGCGGTGGCAGACCGCAGGCGAGCTGGCGGCCGCGGCCCGCACCGCCCTCGCGTCCAGCGGCGTCCCGGTGCCCCGCACGGACGCCGCACCCACCGCGGTCGGTGCGGGGGACGGCGGCCGCGTGGTCACCCGCCGGGAGCTCGCCGCGGCGCCGCTGACGACCTGGCCCCCGCCCACCCCGTCGGGCGTCGTGGAGGAGGTGGGCAGGAGCTCCCGGCGCTGGACGGCGTGGCTCCCGTGGGTGGTCGCGGTCGCCTCCCTCGTCGCGGTGCTCGTCCTCGCCGGCCTGCTGGTGGCGACCGACCGGCGGGCCGACGGAGCCGCCGACGACGCCGCGGGAGCCGCCGAGCGGCTGCTCGTGGTGACCCTCCCCGAGGGGGTCGACGCCGCGCGGTGCACCGTCGTGGAGCCGGCCGGGACCCGGCTGCGGCAGCTGAGCTGCCCCGCGGGCGACCTCGACGACGACGGCGCCCCGGCCGGGACCTACACCGTCTTCGCCGGGGACGGCGCGGCCGCCGCGTTCGCCGCGCACGTGCAGGACGCCGGCCTCCGCGAGCTGGACGACGAGTTCGAGTGCGGCAGCGACGAGGACGCGCACGGGTGGGTGCGGCTGCGCGACTCCGACGACCGGCCCGTCGGCCGCCTCGCCTGCTCCGTGGACGCCGACGGCGACGCCGAGCTGCGCTGGACGTGGGACGACCTGGGCACCCTCGCGCTCGTCGAGCTGCGCGGCGGCGGCGATGACGGGCTGTCCACGCTGCGCTGGTGGTGGGCCGACGCGGCGGACCGCCGGTGACCGGGACACCCGTCCGCCGGTCCTAGGGTGCAGACGTGAGCGGAGGAGGGCAGGCAGGAGGGGCCCCGGCGGGGTGGTACCCCGACCCGGACGGCGCCCCGGGGATGGTGCGCTGGTGGAGCGGGACGGCCTGGTCGGACGTGACCACCCCCGCCGGACCCGGTGTCGCCGTCCAGGCGCCGCCGGTGCACGTCCCGGCCACCCCGCCGTCCGCGCCGGTCCCGCCGGCGTCCCCGCGCCGCGGGCGCACCGGGTGGGTCGTCGGGCTCTCCGTGCTCGGCGTGGTGCTCGTCGTGCTGATCGGCTTCCTCGTCGGCCGGCCGTCGGACCGCGCGGCCGACGAGGGCGGGCAGGCCGGCGGCCCTCCGGTGGCCACCGGTCCGACCTTCCCGCCGGGCACGGTGCGGATCGTCGACGAGGCCGCCGGCATCGCCTACCCCTTCCTCGGCGACGGCTGGTACGAGTACAACCAGGGCCCGGTCGTCGAGACGGCGTCGGTCGCGGGGCAGTTCCTCACGACCCAGGACCTCACGCCCGACGGCGGCACCTTCATCGCCCAGTGCACCTCCGGCCCGCTGGTCGAGCAGTTCGGCTACGCCGGGCCGGGGAGCCTGCAGTCGACGCTCGCCCAGGTCGCCGACAGCGTGCGCACCAACTACTACCCGGCGCCCAACGAGCGGCGGGTCCTGCGCGACGAGGGCCGCACCGTCGACGGCGCGCCGGCGCACCTGTTCGAGTTCGACCTGTCGTGGGACGTGGAGGGCTACGACGCCACCGGGGAGCGGGCGGCACTGCTGCTGCTCGACGTCGGCCGTCCGGCGCCGGCGCTGCTCTACGTCTCGATCCCGAACACGCACGCGGAGCTGTACGGCGTCATCGACCGGGTCATCGACGGCGTCGAGGTGCTGTGACACCGCGGTCCTCCGGACCGCAGCGCGGCCAGGTGCCGTCGCCGGCTCGAGTGGAGCCGATCCCCGCGTCCCGGTCGGGGACCCTCCGGGCCCCGCGACCGGTCCACCGCGGCCAGGTCCACCACGGCGCCTAGCCGCCGGGTCCGGCTACTGTCGGGACGTGACAGCAGCTGGGGCCGACCTCACCCTCCGGCACCCGGTGGAGCGATTCCGACTGGAGAACGGCCTGCGGGTCGTGCTCGCGCCCGACCGCAGCGTGCCGGTGGTCGCCGTGACCGTCTCCTACGACGTCGGGATGCGCAACGAGCCGCAAGGCCGCACCGGCTTCGCCCACCTCTTCGAGCACCTCATGTTCCAGGGCTCGGCCAACGTGCCGAAGATGGAGCACGCCCGCCTGGTCCAGGCCGCGGGCGGCACCTTCAACGGCTCGACCCACCAGGACTTCACCAACTACTACGAGGCGCTGCCCACCGAGGCGCTCGAGCGCGCCATCTTCCTCGAGGCCGACCGGATGGCGGCGCCGGCGATCACCGAGGAGAACCTCCGCAACCAGATCGACGTGGTGAAGGAGGAGATCCGGGTCAACGTCCTCAACCGGCCGTACGGCGCCTTCCCGTGGCTGCAGCTGCCCCAGATCGCCTTCGAGAGCTTCGCCAACACCCACGACGGCTACGGGTCCTTCGTCGACCTCGAGTCCTCCACGGTCGAGGACGCCACCGACTTCTTCCACCGCTACTACGCGCCGGGCAACGCGGTCGTGTGCATCGGCGGCGACCTCGAGGTCGAGGAGACCGAGCGGCTGGTGCGCCGCTGGTTCGGCCCCATCGAGGCGCGCGACGTGCCGCCGACGGTCGCCACCGGCGAGCCGTCCCCGACGACGGTGCGCTCGAGCGTGGTGGAGGACCGCCTGGCACCGACCCCGGCGGTGGCCGTCGGCTGGCGGGTCCCCGACCCGGTCGGCGACCTCGACACCTACCTGGGCACCGTCCTCCTCGCGGAGCTGCTCAGCGAGAGCGACGCCTCCCGCCTGGAGCGCCGGCTCGTGCACGACGACCAGCTGGCCGTCGCGCAGAGCAGCTACGTCGGCCTGTTCGGCGACCCCTTCGAGGTCCGGGACGCCACGCTGTTGACCACCCAGGTCCACCACCCGGCGTCGGTCACCGTCGAGAAGGTGCTGGCCGCGGTGCACGAGGAGATCGGCAAGATCGCCGACGAGGGCGTCGGCGCCGAGGAGCTCGCGCGCGTGCAGGCCCGCGCCGAGGCACAGCTGCTGCGCCAGGCCGACTCCGTGCTCGGCCGCACGCTGGCGTTCGGCACGGCCGAGCTGATCCACGGTCGCGCCGAGCTGGCCGGCGAGCTCGCCGCCCGGCTCGCCGCGGTCACCCCCGAGCAGGTGCAGGTCGCCGCCCGCGGGCTGGACCCCGGCACCGCCGCCGTCCTCGAACTGCGCGCGACGGGAGGACGTCGGTGAGTGCCCCGGACCTGATCCCACCGCTGGGCGAGCCCCGCCCGCAGCCCGAGCTGCCGGTCAGCGAGGCCACCCTGCCCAGCGGCCTGCGGCTGGTCGTCGTCCCGCGACCCGGCGTCCCGCTGGTCGAGCTGCGGCTGCGCGTGCCCTTCGCCGCCCCGACGGCGCGGACCGCGGCCGCGCACACCGCGCGCACGGCGGTGCTCTCCGGCGCGGTCCTGCTCGGCACCGAGGCCCACGACGCCACCGGCATCGCGCAGCTCTTCCAGGCCCACGGCGGGGAGCTGTCGGTCTCGGCCGACCCCGACCGGCTGCTGTTCTCGACCACGCTGCTGTCCGAGGGCCTGGCCCCCGTCCTCGGTGTGCTCGCCGAGGTGCTCACCAGCGCCACGTTCCCCGCCGACCAGGTCGAGGCAGAGCGCGCTCGCGTCGGCGAGCGCATCTCCATCGCCCGGTCGCAGCCCGGGGTCATCGCGCGCACCGCCCTGGCCGCCCGCCGGTACGGCACCCACCCCTACGCCGAGCAGCTGCCCACCACCGAGGCGGTCGCCGCGGTGCGCAGCCAGGCGCTGCGCAAGCTGCACCGCGAGCGGGTGCTGCCCGCCGGCAGCACGCTGGTGCTCGTCGGCGACCTCGACCCGGCGGCCGCGATCGAGGCGGCGTGGGAGGCCCTGGCCGGCTGGACCGGCGAGGGGACGGCGGTGAGCGCTCCGCCCGCGCCGCAGCTGGTGCCCGGCCACCTCGAGGTGGTCGACCGCCCCGGCGCGGTGCAGTCCAACCTCCGGCTCGGCGGACCCGCCCCCAGCCGCACCGAGCCCGACCTGGCTGCCGTCCGGCTGGCCAACATGGTCTACGGCGGCTACTTCTCCTCGCGGCTGGTCGAGAACATCCGCGAGCGGCGGGGCTACAGCTACAGCCCGCGCAGCTCGGTCGACCACCTGGCCGCGGCGTCGTCTTTCCTGGTCGAGGCCGACGTCGCCACCGAGGTCACCGCGCCGGCGATGCTGGAGATCCTCTACGAGCTGGGCCGGATGGCGCTCACCCCGGTCACGCCCGAGGAGCTGGACGGCGCCCGGCGGTACGTGCTGGGCAGCATGGCGCTGTCCACGGCCACGCACGCCGGGCTGGCCAGCACGCTGTCGGCCCTGGTCGGCGCCGGGCTCCCGCCGGGCTGGCTGGCCGAGCACCAGCGGGCGCTGGCCGAGGTGACCGTCGAGGAGGTGCAGGCCGCGGCCCGCCGCTACCTGCAGCCCGCCGCGCTGACCGCGGTGGTGGTCGGCGACGCCGAGCGGGTCACCGACGGGCTGCGGGCGCTCGGGCCGGTCGACGTCCGCGCCTCGGCGGAGGTGCCGGCGTGACCGTCCCGGCCGGCGGCAGCACGCCGGCGGACAACCCGCCCCTGCACGACCCCGCGCGCGGCTCCTGGCCGGAGAGCCGGCCGTCCCCGCCGGGGCCGGTGCCGGTCCTCTCCCGTTCCGCGCACGACCGCAGCCACCTCGCGCGGTCCCTGCCCGATCCCACCGGGGGCCGCCCGGTCCGGGTGCTGACCGTCGACGAGCGACGCACCGTGCCGGTCCGGGAGGACGACGGCCGTCCCCGGCTCCTCTGGGAGGAGCGCACGCAGCTGCCCGACGGGGCGGTCTACCTCGGCGAGGCCGACGGGGTCCACTACGCCGCCGTCCGCGGCGACCGGCGGCTCGCCGTCGGCGGGCGGCCGGTCGACGGCTGGAGCGGGCTGCGCGAGCTCGGCGCCGACCTCGACGACCTCGACGCGGGCCTGCTCGCCGAGGCGATCGGGATCCTCGAGTGGCACGAGCGGCACCGGTTCAGCCCGCTGTCCGGGGCCGAGACGACCGTCGAGCGGGCCGGCTGGGTGCGGCGGGACCCGGTGACCGGTGCGGAGCTGTTCCCGCGCACCGACCCGGCCGTGATCATGCTGGTCCACGACGGCGGCGACCGGTGCGTGCTCGGCCGGCAGGCGGTCTGGCCGCCCGGCCGGTTCTCCATCCTCGCCGGGTTCGTCGAGCCGGGGGAGTCCGCCGAGGCGGCCGTCGCCCGCGAGGTCGCCGAGGAGGTCGGCGTCCAGGTCACCGACATCCGGTACGTGGGCAGCCAGCCCTGGCCGTTCCCGCAGTCGCTGATGCTCGGCTACACCGCGCGCGTCGAGGGGGACCCGACCCTGCGGCTGGACCCCACCGAGATCGAGGAGGCCCGCTGGTTCACCCGCGAGGAGCTGCGCTCCGGCGCCGGCCCGCGGGCACTGCCACCGGCGGTCTCCATCGCCCGGCACATCATCGACCGCTGGGTGGCCGGCGAGCTGGGCTGAGGGGCGGCGACGACCAGGACGCCGATCACGGCCGTCGTCAGGCGAGGCGGCCCTGGAGCACCAGTGCCGGGTGGTCGGGGGAGTCGGCCAGGACGACGGCGTCGGCGAGGGCCACCGGGTCCACCTCGGCGTCGTAGCGGTCGAAGGCGGGCAGCTCCCAGGCCTGCTCCGCGGGCGTGCGCCGGCGACGAGCCGGTGGGGCCACCCGCAGGTGGACGACGACGTCGAACGCGAGCCCCAACCCCTGCAGCAGGGGACCCGGCACGAGCAGCACGCCGCCCGGCGGCATCGGTTCGGGGCGGGCCCGGGCGGCGCGGTCGCGGACGACGTCCCACAGCACCGGCAGGTACCGCCCCGAGCCGCCGGGGCCGACGGGCTCCAGGACCTCGCGGGTCAGCGCCCCGGCGTCGAGCCAGTCGGTGTAGCGGGCGTCGGGGTCGGTGCGGCCGTGCTCGAACCGCAGCGAGGCCGGGCGCAGGAACCCACCGGCCGGGACGACGGCGGCCGGTCGTCCCAGCGCCGGCAGCCGCTCGGCCACCGCGCGGGCCAGGGTCTCGGGCGCGGCGACGTCGGGCCCGTCCACGGCGACCCGCAGCGCGGTCGCCCCCGGTTCGGGCGGCAGGTCCCCGAGCAGCCCCGCCAGGCGGTCGGCGAGCGCCGTCGGGGTCAGCGGCTCCGGACGGGTCAGGACCGCTCCTCCGCGGCCCTCCGCTCGCCGCGTGCCCGGGTGCGCCGGCCGTCGGAGGCGGCGAGGGTCCGGGGTGCAGGCGGCGCGGACTCGGCCGGGGCGAGCTCCTCCGCGCGCGTCTCGAGGTCCTCGAGCACCTCGCGGGCGAGGTCGGCGACCGGGCGCCCCTGGTTCCGCGCGCTGCCGCGCAGCCGCTCGAAGGCGCAGCGGGGACTGGTGCCGTGCCGCTCGGCCAGGACGCCGATCGCGCGCTCGGTGGACACCCGGGCCGCGAGCGCGTGCTCGAGCTGGGCGACGGTCCGCTCGAGCGCGGCCAGGCGGGCGTCGCGCGGGTCGGCGTCGGACTCGGTCTGCCCGACCGGGCCGCGGGCGGCACGCCGGGCGGTCCGGTCCGGCTCGACCAGGGCGCCCAGTTCCTCGGCGACGAGGTCGGCGAGCGACATGCCCTCGACCAGGTCGCCCACGTCCGCCGCCCGGCCGGGGGCGAGGACCGACCAGCCCCGACCGGTGCGGGCGACCACGACCGCGGGTCCCTCCGACCCGAGTGCGTCGTCCGGGCAGGCGGCCGCGGCGGCTGCGTGCTCGACGCTCGAACTCACGACGGCGTCCTCCGGAGGGGCGGGCCCGGTCTCGTGGCCGGGACGTCAGGGGGCCGTGGTCACAGCCCTCGGCCGACGATCATGCCTCCTTGCGCACCGAGTCGGGGGGAACACTCGCCGTCACGCCTCAGCGGCCTGGGCGAGCTGGCTCTTGACCTCGTCGATGCTGGGGTTGGTCAGCGCGCTGCCGTCGGCGAACACCAGCGTCGGCACCGTGCGGTTGCCGCCGTTGGCCTGCATGACGATGTCGGCGGCGGCCGGGTCGCGCTCGATGTCGACCTCGGCGTAGTCGATCCCCTCGCGCTGCATCAGCTTCTTCAGCCGCACGCAGTAGCCGCACCAGGTGGTGGTGTACATGGTCACGGCGGCGGTCGCTGCACTCATCGAGGGGGTCCTCCCAGGGATCGGTGGGGCGGCGCGGCGGAGTCCGGCCACCGCCGGGGGTCAACGCCGCGCGCCCGGGGATGCTTCCCTCCAGCGTCGGTAGCGGCTGGGAGGATGGGGACGGCCATCGAGGAGAGACGGGGGGCCGGATGTCGCAGATCGCCGGAGCGCCCGGCGTCGTGCGGGGCGCGGAGGCGGTGCTCGCGCAGCTGGACGACGAGCAGCGCGCGGCCGCCCAGGCCGTCTCCGGGCCGGTCTGCATCCTCGCCGGTGCCGGCACGGGGAAGACGCGCACCATCACCCACCGCATCGCCTACGGGGTGCACACGGGCGCCTTCGCGCCCGAGCAGGTGCTGGCCGTCACCTTCACCGCGCGCGCCGCCGGGGAGCTGCGCGGCCGCCTCGCCGGGCTCGGGGTCGGTGGCGTGCAGGCGCGCACGTTCCACGCCGCGGCGATGCGTCAGCTGCGGTACTTCGCCCCGCGGGTCCTGGGCGGGCCGATGCCGGGGCTGGTGGAGAACAAGCTGCGGCTGGTCGCCACCGCGGCCTCCCGGGGCCGCCTCTCCTCCGACCGCACGAGCCTGCGCGACCTCGCCAGCGAGATCGAGTGGGCCAAGACCACCCTGGCCACCCCCGACGACTACCCGGCCCGCGCGCAGGCCGCCGGTCGCGAGCCGCCGTTCGAGCCGGCCGCCGTCGCCTCGGTCTACGCCAGCTACGAGTCGGCCAAGCAGCGCGACGGCGTCCTCGACTTCGAGGACCTCCTGCTCGTCACCGCCTACGCACTGGAGGAGCACCCGGACGTGGCGCGTCAGGTGCGCGGCCAGTACCGGCACTTCGTCGTCGACGAGTACCAGGACGTCAACCCGCTGCAGCAGCGGCTGCTCGACGCCTGGCTCGGTGGCCGGGCCGACGTGTGCGTCGTCGGGGACCCCAACCAGACGATCTACAGCTTCACCGGCGCCGACCCCGACTACCTGCTCGGCTTCGCCGACCGCTACCCCGACGCCGAGGTGGTCAAGCTGGAGCGGGACTACCGCTCCACCCCGCAGGTCGTGGCGCTGGCCAACAAGCTGATCGGGCAGGCACCGCGGCGCAAGGGGCTGCCGGGCCTGCGGTTGCTGGGCCAGCGCGCGGAGGGTCCGGCGCCGCGCTTCTTCGAGCACCCCGACGAGCCGACCGAGGCCGCCGCCGTCGCGCAGGCCTGCCGCGCCCTCGTCGAGGCGGGGATGCCGGCGGCCGAGATCGCCGTGCTGTTCCGGATCAACGCCCAGTCCGAGGTCTACGAGAACGCGCTGAGCGCCGCGGGCGTGCCCTACGTGCTCAAGGGCGGGGAGCGGTTCTTCGAGCGGCCCGAGGTGCGGGAGGCCGTGCTGCTGCTGCGCGGCGCCGCGGCCGGCGGGATCGAGCCCGGCGCGCTGGTGCCCACCGTGCGGGACGTGCTGGCCTCCACCGGCTGGGCCGAGCACCGGCCCCCGCCGGGCGGCGCCGCGCGCGACCGCTGGCAGTCCCTCGCCGCGCTGGTCGACCTCGCCGTCGACCTGGTGGCCGAGGACCCGACGATGGACCTCGCCGGCTTCGTCACCCACCTGGCCGCGCGGGCCGACGCGCAGCACGCGCCCACGGTGCAGGGCGTCACCCTGGCCTCGATGCACGCGGCCAAGGGCCTGGAGTGGGATGCGGTGTTCGTCGTCGGCCTCGTGGACGGCGTGGTGCCGATCGCCCAGTCGCTGTCCCGACCCGAGGCGGTGGAGGAGGAACGGCGGCTGCTCTACGTCGCCGTGACCCGGGCCCGTGAGCAGTTGACGCTGTCGTGGTCGCTGGCCCGCAACCCGGGCGGCCGCCGGTCGCGGCCGCGCAGCCGGTTCCTCACCGGGCTGGTCCCGGAGTCCACCCCCACGGCCGCGCCGCCCCCGCGGCGGCAGAAGCGCGCCAAGGTCGTCCTCGAGGGCGAGGCGGGGGAGCTGTTCGAGCGGCTCCGGGCCTGGCGCAGCGAGGCCGCCGCGTCCGCGTCGGTCCCCGCCTACGTGGTCTTCACCGACGCGACCCTGCAGGCCATCGCCGAGTCCCGCCCGGCCACGCTGCGCGAGCTGGCCGCCCTGCCTGGGATCGGCGCGCGCAAGCTCGAGCTCTACGGCGAGGACGTGCTGGCCACCGTCAGCGCCTGAGAGGTCGCCGTCCGTTACGGCGAACGGGTGACCTGGGTCACTCCGACACGGCGGGGTTAATTGCGTTGACCCTCCTCGCGGTGGGCCCCTACTGTCCTTCTCGCGCTCGGGGCACCGCCCCGGGCCGCACCAAGCCCGAGACCGGCCGGCAGGCCGGGATCCGACCCCGGAGAGGAGGGGGACCGATGATCACCACGATGTGGACCGACGCCCCCGCCGGGGTCTCCGGCCCGGGGAGCCTCGCCGTGCGTCCGGCCGGCCACACGGCGCCGTCCGCCGCCCAGCGTCTCCGCGCCCTGCCCCTGACCGCCGCCGTCGCCGGCGTGCCCACCTGCGTGCCCGCCGTCGCGACCCCGGTCCCCGGCATCGACGTCCCCGGCGCTCCGCAGTTCGACCTCGTGCCCTCCGGCCGTGGCCTCGGCGCCCTCCGTGCGACCGATGAGTTCGGCACCGGCATCGACGTCATCCAGGACGAGCAGAACGACGGCACCACCCTCGGGATCCCCTCCTCGAGGAGACCACTGAGCTAGCGCTCGACCGGTCCTCCTCGAGGCCGCGGAACCCGAACACCGGGCTCCGCGGCCTCTCTCATTCGGCATCGCGGCACCCGGCCCCGACTCCCGGTCGGCGGGTCCCCGCCGGCTGACGACGACGAGTACGAGGAGGAGCGGCAGTGCAGCAGGCGATCGACCGCCCGACGTCCCACCGCCGACCCGGGCTCCCCCGGACCGGCGGCTCCCTTCCCCGACGGCCGGCGACCCCGGCTCCGGTGCGGCTCCCGCTGCCGTGCCGGACCGACCCGGACCTGTGGTTCGCCGAGAGCCCGGCCCAGCTCGAGCAGGCCAAGACGCTCTGCGCGAACTGCCCGGTCCGGGACGCCTGCCTGGCCGGTGCGCTCGACCGCGGCGAGCCGTGGGGCGTCTGGGGCGGCGAGATCTTCGAGCGCGGCGTGGTCATCCCGCGGAAGCGGCCACGCGGACGCCCCCGCAAGGTCGCGGTCGCGTGACCCCGACCGACCCGACCACCACCCACCCATCCCGGCCCGCCGACCGGTGGGCTCCCCGAGACCTCCGAGGACTGAAGGTGCACACCATCGAGTACGACCTCGCCGTCGACCGACTGCGCGAACTGCGCGCCGAGGCCGACACCGCCGCGCGCGCCCACCGGCTGCGCGCCGCCCGCCGCTGGGCCCGTCGCGCCGAGCAGGCGACGCGGCGTGCCGCGCGCGCCAGCGCCGCCGTCCGCTGACGGCGGTCCCTCCCGCGGGGGCCGCGTGCCCCCGCCCGATCCGCGGCCGGTCCCGGACGCTCCCGGTGCGTCCGGGACCGGCCGCCCTCCTGTGCCCGGCCCCTCCCGGCGGGCAGGCTGGGGGAGTGGACGACGAGCTGACCTGTGCCCGGTGCGGCCGGAGCGGCACCGCGGCCGACGTCCCGAGCGGCTGGTCGCTGAGCACCCCGCCCCGGGCGACCGGCGTCGCCGGCCCGCGGGAGCCCGCGCCGCCGACCGCGCTGTGCCCCGCGTGCGCGCGGGAGCACCTGCGCGACCTCGAGGCGCGGCTGGACCCGTGACCCTCAGCCGGTGAAGCCGGGCAGCCACTCCTCGATGACGCTGCGGAAGTCGCCCGCGGAGTCCAGCTGGCACAGCACGCCGATCGAGCCGATCGTCACCCGGTGGATGAGCAGGTAGGCCGGGGGCAGGTTGAGCATCCGGCCGAGCCGGCTGGCCTCGCTGCGCGGGTCGGCGATGCGGGCGGCCTGCTCCTGCATCCAGGCCCGCGTGAACTGGAAGTGGTGGCTCTCGATCGGCTCCAGCAGCGGCCGCAGGTAGTCCAGCACCCCCTGCGCGTCGACCTCGACCCCGGGCCGCACGAAGCCCTCCGCGCGCAGGTCGGCCAGGACGTCGTCGGCGCGGCCCTCGAGGGCCCAGCGCACCAGCCGGCCGATCGGCTCGGGGTGGCCGTCGGGGAGGCGGGCGGTCGCGCCGAAGTCGATGACCCCGAGCCGCCCGTCGGCGAGCAGGCGGAAGTTGCCCGGGTGCGGGTCGGCGTGCAGCAGCCCGGCCCGCTGGGGCCCGGAGAAGTGCAGCACGGACATCAGCAGGCCGGCGCGGTCGCGCTGCTCCCGCGTGCCCGAGGCGATGATCCGCGACAGCGGCGTCCCCTCCAGCCACTCCGAGACGATCACCTTGGGCGCGCTGGCCACGACCCGGGGGACGACGATCTGCTCGTCGTCGACGTAGGCCGCGGCGAAGGCCCGCTGGGCATCGGCCTCCAGCCCGTAGTCGAGCTCCTCGACGACCCGGGCCTTGAGCTCGGCGATGAGCGGCTTGACGTCCATCCCCGGGAAGAGCGCGGCGAACAGCCGGGCGAAGCGGGAGAGCTGGTTGAGGTCGGCCATCAGCGCGGTGGCCGCACCCGGGTACTGGATCTTCACCGCGACGTCGCGCCCGTCCCGCCAGGTGCCGCGGTGCACCTGACCGATGCTGGCCGCGGCCGCGGGGGCGTCGTCGAAGTGCCGGAAGCGCTCCCGCCACTTCCCGCCGAGCTGCTGGGCGAGGACCCCGTGGACCGTGCGCGCCGCCATCGGCGGCGCCTCCTCCTGCAGCTTCACCAGCGCCTCGCGGTAGGGCGCGGCGACCTCCTCGGGGACCGCGGCCTCGAACACCGACAGCGTCTGGCCGAGCTTCATCGCCCCGCCCTTGAGCTGGCCCAGGACGGCGAACAGCTGCTCGGCGGTGCGTTGCTGCAACTCGGCGGTGACGGCGTCGGCGGGCCGGCCGGACAGCCGCTTGCCGATGCCGAGGGTGGGGGGGGGGGGGGGGGGGGGGGGGGGGGGGGGGGGGGGGGGGGGGGGGGGGGGGGGGCGGGGCCGGGCCGCCCGGCCCGGCGCGAGCCCCGGCCCCGCCCCCCCCCCCCCCCCCCCCCCAGGGGGAGGGAGGCCAACCGTGCGGTCCGTGAGACCGAGCCCCGTGGGATGCCCCGTCCGGTCTCGGTCACGCGGTCTCCTCGCTGGCCGTCGTCAGGCCGCAGTCGCGGCGGCACCAGGCCCCCGTGTGGGCTCGCCGGCGCACTCTGCCCGCCATTGTCACCCGATGGGTGGGTGCAGCGCTGGAGGAGGGGGCTCATGTCCCTCCATCGGGGCCGAGGGAACCCGCGGGGCACCCGCAGTCGGGGTGCGCCGGCCAGCGGCGCAGCCGGGGGACCAGGTCGGGGAGGTGCAGCTCCACCGTCGCCCCGAGGGTGACGGGGGCGCCGCTGCCGTCGAGGTAGGCGAGCACCTGCACGGCCGCGGTGACCGCCGTCATCAGGCAGGTGACGGTCGCGCCGCTGGGGGGCGCCGGCGACGCGGTGAGCTGGGCGGCGAGCGCGGGCCACCGCGGGTCGGCGTCCCGCCGGTGCAGGTCGGCACAGCGCAGGCAGCTGGTGGCACCGGGCACCACGAGGGGGCCGACCACCCCGGTCTGCCCACGGACGGTGGCCACCAGGTGGGGCACGCCACGGCGCTGGAGGCCTGCGACCAGCGGGTCGGAGGCGGCCCACGGGCGGGTGAGGACGACCAGGTCACCGGGCGCGCCGGCGGGCAGCGGGCGCACGTCGGCCAGGGGGCTGGCGCGGCGGACGGCGTCGGCGGCGGCCAGCGCACGCTCGCGCCCCTCGTCCGCGGCGTCCAGCCCTCCGACGACGGCGTCTCCGGCGGTGACCGGACCGGCGTCCCGGACGCTGACCCGGCCCACGCCGCTCGCGGCCAGGAGGGCGGCCAGCGGCACCCCGACCCGCGTCGCCCCCTCGACGACCACGGACGCTCCGCGGCGGGCGCGCCACGGTGACCCCCGCCGCTGCTCGCGGGTCGCAGCCGAGGGGAGCTCCGATCGCGTCCGAGCCGCGGCGGCCGGGCCGGCGTCCGAGGCCAGCAGGTCAGTGGCGTCGACGTCGACCAGCAGGCCGGTCGCCCGCAGCCCGTCGAGCAGGGTGGAGACCGCGGCGGGGTCGTGCCCCGCACGGGCGGCGTCGGTCAGGACACCCCGCTGGGTGCGCCGCCCGTCCAGCCCGCGCAGCAGGGCGGCGAGGTCGTCCGCACCGGGTGTCACGAGCAACCCGTCGCCGGAGTCGGCCCCGCCCACCCGGAGCGTGTCGCGGCCGCCGGACCCCGCCAGCCGCAGGAGGGGGACGTCCGGGGGGAGGAGCGGGTGTGCGGTGTCGTCCACACCGGCAGGTTCGCAGCCGCGCGGCCGGGGGTGCCCGCCTCGTCCACAGACGCCGACGGGGTCCACAGGTGCCGGAGACGACGACGGCGGCACCCGCCGTGCGGGTGCCGCCGTGGGGAGCCGGGCGAACTCAGGCCTTGCCGAGGATCCGGTTCATCTTGGTGCCGCAGACGGGGCAGGTGCCCTGCGCCATGCGGCGGCCGGACTCGCTGACCTTGACCTCGCCGTCGAAGTCCCGCTTCTCCTTGCACTTCACGCAGTAGCCGTTGTAGCTCTCCGCCACGGTGCCTCCTCTTCTCCAGGCCTGCTCGGTGCCCGTCCCGGGCGCCGTCCTCCGGAACGCTACCCGTGACGAGCGCGCCCACTCGGGGCGACGGGGAACCCGTCACCCACAGCCTGTGGACAGAGCTGTGGAGCGCGTGGGGACGCTGCGGCGTGTCCCTGTGCGCGAACGGGGGACGGGGCCGTGCACCGGTGCCCGCGCGAGGTGGCGAGGGCCGCTCCGACCTGCGGGAACGCGTCCACAGGGCTGTGGACGGCGGCTCGACGGGGCACCCGTCCCCGGGACGGGCGCCCTCGTGTCCACCGTCCGTGCGACATGCGCCCGCGGTCGGCCCGGTGGTGCGGCGCGGCCGCGCGGCGGTGACTACGGTGCCTGCGTGCCCGGAACGCCTCCCGACACCCCGCACCGCCCGGTCCCGGTCTCGCCTCCGCAGGAGGCCCGGGGCTCTCGCGCCGTCCCCGCGAGCCGGTCGGACCGGAGTGCCTCGGCGACGGTGCTGCCCGGGGACGTGGAGGTCCGCCGCAGCGCGCGGCGCCGCCGGACGGTGACCGCCTACCGGGAGTCCGGCCGGACGGTCGTGCTCATCCCGGCGGCGTTCAGCCCGGCCGAGGAGCGTCGCTGGGTGGCGCAGATGGTCGCCAAGCTGCAGACCCGCGAGGAGCGCCGCCGCCGGTCCCTCGGTGGGGACGACGAGCTGATGGCCCGCGCCCGGGCGCTGTCGTCGGCTCACCTCGACGGCGTGCCGCAGCCGGCCAGCGTCCGCTGGGTGGACAACCAGCAGCGACGCTGGGGGTCGTGCACCCCGGCGGACGGGACCATCCGGCTGTCGAGCCGGCTGCGGGCGATGCCGGAGTACGTCGTCGACTACGTGCTGGTGCACGAGCTGGCGCACCTGATCGAGCCCAGCCACGACGCGCGGTTCTGGGCCCTCGTGGCCCGCTACCCGAAGGCCGAGCGCGCCCGCGGGTTCCTCGAGGGCGTGGAGCTCTCGCACGCCGACGGCGCGGAACCGGCCGACGGCGGCGAGGACGACCTGGTCGACTGAGAGAGGACCCCCTGCCCCCACCGCTCGCACGCTCGCGGGGGGACCCTGCAGGGGGCCCGGGTGCGCCGCTGCCCGTGTCCCGGTCGGGAGGTCCTCCGGACGCCCGCGATGACACTGTCGGCCCACCGGCCGACACCGCGACCAGGTGCCGTCCCCCGGCCGCCGCTGAGCCCACTCCCGCGTCCCGGTCGGGAGGTCCTCCGGACCCCCGCGACCGGTCCACCCGGCTGCGTGCCGTCCCCGACGGAGCGGGAGACCGCGCGTCGCGGTCCCCGGCCACCGACGCCGGGCTCAGTCCTCGGCGTCGTCCCCGTCCGCCGGCTTCTCCTCCGCGGAGTCCTCGGTGAGGGCGCGCAGCTCGTCGTCCACACCCTGCCGGGCCACGAAGTCCAGGGGCTCGTCGAGGTCGTCGGAGGTCGGCAGGAGGTCGGGGTGGGACCACAGGCGGTCACGCTCGGCGTTGCCGTACCGCTGCGCCATGGCGCCCCAGACGGTGGCCGCGTCCCGCAGCCGCCGCGGCCGCAGCTGCAGCCCGACCAGCGTGGCGAAGGTCTGCTCGGCCGGGCCGCCGGAGGCGCGGCGGCGGCGCATCGTCTCGGCCAGCGCGCCGTGGCCGGGGAGGCGCTCGCCGGCGGCCGCCGCGACGACGGCGTCGACCCAGCCCTCGACCAGCGCCAGGAGCGTCTCCAGCCGGCGCAGCGCCATCTGCTGCTCCGGGGTCTCCTCCGGCTCGAGCAGGCCGCTGCTCAGCAGCTGCTGGATGCTCTCGGGGTTGGACGGGTCGATGCCGCCCATGGACCCCATGGCCTCGTTGATGCCGCGCTCGATGGCCTCCCGGTCGACCTCGATCCCGCGGGCGTAGGCGTGCACCGCGTCGTGCAGCTGCTGGCGCAGCCACGGCACGTGCACGAACAACCGCTGCGACGCCGCCTCGCGCAGCGCCAGGAACAGCCGCACCTCCTCGGCCGGGCGGTCCAGGCCCGCGGCGAACTCGGCCACGTTCTGCGGCAGGAGGACGCCGGCGCCCGCGGGGGCCAGGGGGATGCCGACCTCGGTGCTGGTGAGGACCTCACCGGAGAGCCGTCCCAGCGCCTGGCCGACCTGGGCGCCGAACATCAGCCCGCCCATCCGGCCCATGATCCCGGCCAGCGGCCCGGCCATCGCCGCCGCCTCGGCGGGCAGCGCGCTGGTCATCGCGCCGACCACCCGCTCGGCCAGCGGGTCGATGAGCTCGCTCCACGCGGGGAGGGTCTGCTCGACCCACTCCACCCGGGACCACGCCAGTGCACGGTCCACGCCGGAGGGCAGCTCGGTCACCTGGTCCAGCCAGAGGTCGGCCAGCCGCAGCGCGTCGGCGACGGCGGCCCGCTCGGCCTCGGACGTCGGCTGGGAGCCGGTGGCCAGCGTGCTGATGGCCCCCTGACGGGCGAGGTCCCAGTTGACCGGCCCGCCCGACCAGTTCATGAGCTTCTGCAGCTCGGCGAACAGCGGCATCTTGCCGAGGAGGTCCTCGGGGGTGCCCGCGCCGCCGGCGCCGCCGCCGAAGAGAGCCCCGAACCCGAACGGGTCGTCGCCCCCGCCGGACCCGGGTGGCATGCCGCCGCCGGATCCGGGCTGGTCGCGGCGCTCGGGGTCGCGATCGGGGAGGCCGAAGCCGAACGGGAGATCGCTCATGCCCCCACGGTAGACGGGTGATCTCTGCCGAGAGGGTCCGTCCGCCCGCAGCGCAAGGCGGAACCGCCGAGGCCCCGGCTCCGTTCAGCCCGGCCACATAAGCTCGCCGGTCGTGACCCGTCGGATCGCCGTCCTCAGCGTCGGTGTCGTGCTGCTCGTGGTCTTCGGCGTGCTCGGTGCCGCCGTGCCCGTGCCCTACGTCGCGCAGGTGCCCGGGCCCACCTTCAACACCCTCGGCGAGATCGACGGCGAGCCGGTCATCAGCGTCGAGGGCCGCGAGCGCAACGACGTCGAGGGGGAGCTGACGCTCACCACCGTGGGTGTGAGCCGCGCCGGGCTGAGCCTGGTCGAGGCGGTGCAGGGGTGGTTCGACGACGAGGTGAGCGTCGTCCCGGAGGAGGCGGTGTACCCCTCCGACCGCTCCGAGGAGGAGACCCGCGAGGCCAACCGGCAGGCCTTCCTCACCTCCGAGGAGGCCGCCGAGGCCGCGGCGCTCTCGCAGCTGGGCTACCCGGTGAAGGTGGTCGTGCGGGGCCTGACCGAGGACTCGCCGTCCGACGGACTGCTGCAGGAGGGCGACGCCATCGACAGCGTCGACGGCCGGGCCACCCCGGACATGCAGACGCTCGACGACGTCCTCGCCTCGATCCCCGGCGGGTCCACCGTCACCGTCGGCCTCATCCGCCTCGGGCAGGCCGAGACCGTGACCGTCACGACCCGGGCCGCGGAGGACGACGAGGGGTCGCTGCTGGGCGTGCTGGTCCGCGAGCAGCCGTCGGCGCCCTTCGACATCGACATCCGGGTCGAGGACGTCGGCGGCCCGTCGGCCGGGCTGATGCTCACCCTCGGGATCCTCGACCTGGTCGGGGACACCGACCTGACCGGCGGGGCCCTGGTGGCCGGGACCGGCACCATCGACGCCGACGGTGACGTCGGACCGATCGGCGGCATCCAGTTGAAGATGGTCGCCGCCGCGGACATCGGCGCCGAGGTGTTCCTCGTGCCCGCCGACAACTGCGCCGACGCCCTCGCCGCGCCGCAGGAGGGGCTCGTCACCGCCCGGGTGGCCACCCTCGACGACGCCCTCGCCGCGCTGGCCGACGTCCGCGCCGGACGGACACCGGAACCCTGCTGAGGACGCCCCGGCGACACATCGGGCCCCCGGTGGGGGAAGCTGTTGGCGACAGCGGGCGACCGGGGGAACCCGGCGCGGTCCCACGCGTTGATCTGGGTTGACCGGAACGGCGCCGGGACGCCCGTTCCGGGCCGGCCCGACCGTCCGCGGCCGGGGACGTCCGTGGCCGCCCGCCACGACTGCAACTGAAGGAGACCGCTCGTGGCCATGCGGCCCCCCGTGTCCGTGCCGACGCTGTCGCGGCGCGCGAAGGTGGTCATCGGGGCCATCGCCGTGCTGCTGGTGCTGTTCACGGCCATCGGGACCCTGACGAACGTCTACGTCGACTACCTGTGGTTCGACGAGACGGACTACACCGAGGTCTTCTGGACCGAGCTGCAGACCCGTGCGCTGCTGTTCGCGGTGGCCGGCGTGGCCACCGGCGGCCTGACGGCGCTGGCCATCTACCTCGCCTACCGGTTCCGGCCCACGTTCCGGCCGATGTCGCTCGAGCAGCAGAACCTCGAGCGCTACCGGCAGTCGCTGGAGCCGCGCCGGACCCTGGTGCTGACCGCGGTGGCCGTCGTGCTCGGCCTGTTCGCCGGGTTCACCGCCCAGGGCAACTGGGAGACCTGGCTGACCTTCCGCAACGCGACCGACTTCGGCCGGACCGACCCGCAGTTCGGGCTGGACCTGTCGTTCTTCGTCTTCGACTACCCCTTCTACCGCCTGCTGCTCGGCTTCGGCTTCGCCATCGTGCTGCTGGCGCTGATCGGCTCGCTGCTCACCCACTACGTGTTCGGCGGGCTGCGGCTGCAGACACCGGGGCAGAAGTTGACGTCGGCGGCGATGGTGCAGCTGTCGGTGCTGCTCGGGCTGTTCGTGGCGCTCAAGGCGGTGGCCTACTGGCTCGACCGCTACGGGCTGGTCTACTCCGACCGCGGCGAGCTGTTCAACGGCGCCAGCTACACCGACGTCAACGCGCTCCTCCCGGCCAAGACGATCCTGGTGTTCGCCGCGGCGGTCTGCGCGATCGCCTTCTTCGCCAACGTCGCCGTCCGCAACTTCCGGCTGCCGGCCGCAGCGCTGGTGCTGCTGCTGCTGTCCAGCCTGGTGATCGGCGTGGCCTACCCGGCGATCGTGCAGCAGTTCGTCGTCCGGCCCAGTGCCGACCAGCGGGAGTCGGACTACATCGAGCGGGCGATCGCCTCCACGCGCGACGCCTACGACCTCACCGACGTCGAGTACATCGACTACGCGCAGGACAGCACGGGGGAGTCGGTCGACACCGCGGCGGCGCAGGCCGAGCTGCGCAACGACACCGAGACCATCCCGAACGCCCGCCTGCTGGACCCCAACGTCCTGTCCGACACGTTCACGGCCCGCCAGCAGATCCGCAACGTGTACGGCTTCCCGGAGAAGCTCGACATCGACCGGTACACGATCGACGGCGAGACCCGCGACTACGTCGTCGCCGCGCGCGAGCTCAACAGCGACGCGCTGTCGGAGAACCAGGACACCTGGATCAACCGGCACACCGTCTACACCCACGGCAACGGGTTCGTGGCGGCGCCGGCCAACCAGGTCGTGGCCGGTCAGGAGGGCGGCGAGCCCAACTTCACGACCCGTGACCTGCCCACGGTCGGCAACATCGACGTCGAGCAGCCGCGGATCTACTACGGCGAGCTGATCGGCAGCGACAACTACTCGGTCGTCGGCGCGCCGGAGGGGGCCACGCCGCGCGAGTTCGACCAGCCCGAGGACGGGTCGGACGAGGGCCAGATCAACAACACCTACGACGGCGAGGGTGGCGTCGCGATCGGCAGCTTCTTCCGGCAGCTGACCTTCGCGATCTACTACCGGGAGCGCAACTTCCTGCTCTCCAGCGCGGTCAACGACGCCTCGAAGGTGCTCTACGTCCGCGACCCGCGGGACCGCGTCGAGAAGGCCGCGCCGTTCCTCGAGGTCGACGGCGACCCGTACCCGGCGGTGATCGGCGGGCGGATCCAGTGGATCCTCGACGGCTACACCACCTCGGACTCCTACCCGTACTCCGAGTCGATGGAGCTGGGCGAGGCCGCCTCGGACGCGCTCACCGGCACCGGGACGACGGCCCTGCCCAACGAGCAGTTCAACTACATCCGCAACTCGGTCAAGGCCACGGTGGACGCCTACGACGGCACCGTCACCCTCTACCAGTGGGACGTCGACGACCCGGTTCTGAAGACCTACATGAAGGCCTTCCCCGGCGTCGTCGAGCCGCGCGACCGGATGTCGGACGAGCTGGTCAGCCACGTGCGCTACCCGGAGGACCTGTTCAAGCTGCAGCGGGACGTGCTGACCCGGTACCACGTCAGCGACCCGGTCGACTTCTACAACCAGAACGACCGCTGGCAGGTGCCCGCCGACCCGACGCAGGACACCCAGGAGGCGCAGCCGCCGTACTACATCCTGGCCCAGCGGCCCGGTGACGAGCGCGCGAGCTTCCAGCTCACCAGCGCGCTCAACGCCTTCCGCCGGGAGAACCTCTCCTCGTTCATCTCCGCGTCCAGCGACCCGGCGACCTACGGGGAGATCCAGGTGCTGCGGCTGCCGGGCAACACGCCCTTCCGCGGCCCGCAGCAGGTGCAGCAGTCGTTCAACACCAACGACCAGGTCCGGCCGGACGTGACGCTGTTCAACAGCCAGGAGTCGCGGGCGGTCTTCGGCAACCTGCTGACCCTGCCCATCGGCGGCGACGGCCTGCTCTACGTGCAGCCGCTCTACGTCGAGGGCACCGGGGACAACTCCTTCCCGCTGCTGCGCAAGGTGCTGGTCAACTACGGCGGCCGGGTCGGCTACGCCAACACCCTCGCCGAGGCGCTGGACCAGGTCTTCGGCGCCGGGGCGGGGGAGGCGGCAGCCGACAGCGACGAGACGGCGGAGGAGCCCACGACGCCGAGCCCCTCGCCGTCACCCAGCCCCTCGCCGACGACCACGCCGGCACCTCCGGCGGACGGCGGGACGGCGGACACGCCGGAGCTCCAGTCGGCCGTGGACGGGATCAACTCCGCGCTGCAGGCCCTGGAGAACGCGCAGCGCTCCGGTGACTTCGCCGCCCAGGGTCAGGCGCTGGAGGACCTGCAGGCCGCCGTCGACGCCTACGAGGCCGCTCAGGCCGCGGCCGGCGGCGGCGGGTGACCCGCGGGGCGGGACGGGGTCCACGCCCGTCCCGCCCTGTGGTGGGGCCCACCCCGGGGTCGGGTGCACACCCGGCCGACGGCGGGGTACAGTGGTCTCACCGACGCGGGGTGGAGCAGCTCGGTAGCTCGCTGGGCTCATAACCCAGAGGTCGCAGGTTCGAATCCTGCCCCCGCTACCACCCGGAACCCCGGTCCTCGTCAGAGGGCCGGGGTTCCGTGCTGTGTGGCCCCGTCGCCCTGTCCTGCGGAGGCGGGTGGCTCGTCGAGGCCCGCTGCCGGAGGGCTCACTCGCCGCGGAGGATCGTCCCCTCCAGGGAGCGGACCAGGTCGACGACCGGCGCCGGCGCCGTCCGGGGGGAGTCGGCGGTGTGCGGCGGCTGGGGGTCGTACTCGATGCCGAGCTGGACGGCCTGGGCCGTGGCGTCCCCGGCGATCCGCTCGACCAGGGTCAGGCCCATGTCGATGCCGGCGGAGACCCCGGCCGCGGTGACGTACCTGCCGTCGACGACGACCCGTGCGTCGGCCCGGACCGCGCCCCAGCCGGCCAACTGGTCGGCGGCCAGCCAGTGCGTCGTCGCGCACCGCCCGGCCAGCAGACCAGCGGCGGCCAGGACCAGGGACCCCGTGCACACCGACGTGGTCCACGTGCTCGTGCGGTCGGCGGCGCGCAGCCAGTCGTGCACCGGTCCGTCGGACATGAGGGCGGTCTGGCCGAACCCGCCGGGCACCAGGACGACGTCCGGTGCCGGGACCTCCGTCAGCGCGGCGTCCACGTGCAGGGCGAGGCTGCCCACGTCGGTGCTGACGGGGCCCGGTCGCTCTCCGACGAAGACCGTCTGCGCCCCAGGCATGCGGCTGAGCACCTCGTAGGGGCCGGCGGCGTCGAGTGCGGTGAGGTGCTCGAACAGGAGGATGGCGATCTGCACGGCGTTCCCCTGGGTGTCGGCGGTCGTCTGTGCAACGAACCCAGGGACGGCTCGTCGCTGTTCGCATCGGCAGGATCACCGGGTCCGCCCTCCAGGCGGGACGCCGGCGCCGTGCAGCCGTCCACGATCCCCGCACTCGGCCTGACGGGTCCGTCGCGGCGCGGTCCCGCGAGCCGGTCAGGTGGCGCTCAGCCACTCCACGAGCCCGGAGCGCCGCGGCCGGGGGAGGTCGGCGCCGTGCTCGTGCCGGTCCCACGCGGGCAGCAGCGGGTGCCGTGCGGTGTCGCCGTCCGCGGCGGGCCGCCGGGGCTGCGGGGCGTCGACCGGGGGAGTGCCTGCACCGTCGGCAGGGGGCGGGACGTCGGCGTCCGTGATCGACGGCAGGCGCAGGTGTGCCAGGTCGGTCCAGGCGGTGTGCCGCAGGCCGCCGACCACGCAGCGGACGCGCACCCGGCAGGTCCCGGCCTCGTCGAACCGCCAGCCCAGGAGCTCGCCGGGGAACCAGACGCCGGCGTGGAAGACCTCCACCGGCTGCGGGTCGCCGACGAAGCTGCTCGTCGCCACCTCCGCCACGGTCGCGACTGTAGGTTGCCACGCGAGTGCATCGGGTGAGGCGCGCGCGGGTGCCGGGGGCCCGGCGGCGGCTCTCCGGGCGACGTGTATGGTGGGGGTGCGACGCGGGGTGGAGCAGCTCGGTAGCTCGCTGGGCTCATAACCCAGAGGTCACAGGTTCGAATCCTGTCCCCGCTACCACCACGGAGGGCCCGGTCACCACGGTGACCGGGCCTTCCGCCGTTCCCGGGCTCCGCGCCAGCTGTGTTGTGCGTCATGCCACCCCCTCTCTAGCGTGACCGGTCAACGCTGACCGTTCGCAGGGGGAGGACCCGTGACCGTCGAGGCCACCGCACCGGGCACCGTCGACCCGGACAGCATCGACCTGGACAGCCTGGACCTCTCCGACCGGGACTGGTGGCTGCGCCCGGCGGCCGAGCGGTACGCCACCTTCGCCGCGCTCCGGCGCGATCGGCCGTTCGCCTTCTTCGCCGAGCCCGAGATCCCGATGCTGCCGACCGGCCCCGGCTACTGGGCGGTGACCCGGTACGCCGACGTCGAGGCGATCAGCTCCCAGCCGGCGGTCTTCTGCTCGGGGGAGGGGGCGGTGTCCATCCAGGACATCCCGGCCGAGCTCAACGAGTTCTACGGCTCGCTGATCAGCATGGACGACCCGCGGCACGCCAAGATCCGGCGGATCGTGTCGAAGACCTTCACGCCGCGGATGCTCGAGCGGACCGTGGACTCGGTGCGCGCCGTGGTCGACGACGTCCTGGCGCGGACACGGCGGACGGCGGAGGCGAACGACGGGCGGATCGACGTCGTCGCCGACGTCGCGGCGCCGATCCCGCTGCGGGTCATCTGCGACATGATGGGGATCCCCGACGCCGACCGGCCCATGGTCCTGGCCCACTCGAACGTCATCCTCTCCGGCGGGGACCCGGAGCTGGTCGAGGACCAGGACGACCCGATGACCGCCGTCCTCCAGGCCGGGATCGAGCTGGCCGCGCTCATGGAGCGCCTGGCCGCCGAGCGGCTGGCCGAGCCGCGCGAGGACCTCACCACGGCCCTGGTCACCACCGAGGTCGACGGGGAGCGGCTCACCCACCAGGAGATCGCGTCGTTCTTCATCCTGCTGCTGGTCGCCGGCAACGAGACGACCCGCACCGCCATCTCCCAGGGCGTCCTCGCCCTCGCCGAGCACCCGGAGCAGCGGGCCCGCTGGAGAGCCGACCCGGGGCTGGACCGCACCGCCGTCGAGGAGGTCGTGCGCTGGGCGAGCCCGGTCACCTGGATGCGGCGGACCGCCACCCGGGACGGTGAGGTCAACGGCCACCGGTTCTCCGCCGGGGACAAGTTCCTGCTGTTCTACGCCGCGGCCAACCGGGACCCCGCCGTCTTCCGCGACCCGGAGGTCTTCGACCTCGCCCGCGACCCGAACCCGCACGTCGGCTTCGGCTCGCGCGGCCCGCACTTCTGCCTGGGCGCGCACCTGGCCCGCCGGGAGATCGCGGTGACCTTCCGCGCCCTGTTCGACCAGTTGCCCGACCTGGAGGTCACCGGCCCGCCGGACCGGCTGCGCTCCTCCTTCGTCAACGGGGTCAAGCGGCTGCCGGCCCGGCTGTCCGGGGTCGCCTGATGCGCGTCGTCGTGGACCGCGAGCGCTGCATCGGTTCCGGCCAGTGTGAGGTCCTGGCGCCGGAGGTCTTCGAGGTCGGGGACGACGGCGTGGTGGCGGTGCTGCGGCCGGAGCCGGGCGCGGAGGACGAGGCCGCCGTCCGGGACGCCGTCGCCCAGTGCCCGACCACGGCCCTGTCCCTGACCGAGTGAGGAACAGGGCCGCGGCGTACGGGGTTGCCGGTCGCATGGAGCTCACCGTCCGGGACGTGCCCGGGGCAGGTCGTTACGAGGTCCGCGACGGCGACCGGGTCCTGGGCCTGGCCGCGTACGAGCGCGAGGGGGACCGGGTCGTGTTCACCCACACCGAGGTCGACCCCGCCCAGGAGGGCAACGGCGTCGGCAGCACCCTGGCCCGGGGTGCGCTCGACGACGTCCGGGCGCGGGGCCTGCGGGCCGTCCCCCGGTGCTCGTTCATCGCCGCCTGGGTCGACCGGCACCCCGACTACGCCGACCTGGTCGACCGTCCGCAGGGCTGAGGCTCGCCGGCGGGCGGATCCGGTGGCCGGTCGGCCGGCACCGCGCGACAGGATGACGGCGTGATCGAACTCCGGACCCCGGGCGAGCTGGACGCGATGCGCGCCGCGGGAGCGGTGGTGGCCGACATGCTGGCCGCGGTGCGTGCGGCCGCGGCCCCGGGCGTGCGGCTCAGCCAGCTCGACGCCGTGGCCCGCGACGTGCTGGCCGACGCCGGTGCCACGTCCCCGTTCCTCGGCTACGCGCCCCTGCCGACGACGCCGCCGTTCCCCGGCGTGGTGTGCCTGTCGGTCAACGACGTCGCGCTGCACGGCATCCCGACGCCCGACGTCCTGTCCGACGGCGACCTGCTCAGCGTGGACGCCGGCGCCACCCTCGACGGCTGGGTCGGCGACGCCGCGACGACTTTCCCGGTGGGCACGCCCCGCCCCGAGGACCTGGAACTGGTCGCCACCACCGAGCGGGCGCTCGAGGCGGGGATCGCCGCGGCCGTCGTCGGCAACCGGGTCGGTGACATCTCCGCGGCGATCGGCGCCGTCGGCCGGGCCGGGGGAGTCGGCATCAACACCGACCAGGGCGGCCACGGCGTCGGGCGGTCGTTGCACGAGGCGCCGTCGGTGCCCAACGAGGGCCGCCCCGGTCGCGGGGTCCCGCTGCGTCCTGGGCTGGTCATCGCCATCGAGCCGTGGTTCCTCGCCGGCGGGAGCGACGACTACAAGGTCGACGCCGACGGCTGGACGCTGCGCAGCGCCGACGGCAGCCGGGCCGCCCACGTCGAGCACACCGTCGCGGTGACCGACGAGGGGCCGCGCATCCTCACCGCACCGAGGTGATCCGGCGTCGCGCGCCCGCGGTGTGACCCGGAGGTCAGGGGGCCAGGGCCTGCTCCAGGTCGGCCAGCAGGTCCTCGACGTCCTCGATGCCGACCGACAGGCGCACGAGGTCGCCGGGCACCTCCAGCGGCGAGCCGGCGGCGCTGGCGTGGGTCATCCGCGCCGGGTGCTCGATGAGCGACTCCACACCCCCGAGGGACTCCGCGAGGGTGAACACCCGCGCCCGTTCGCACACCCGCAGCGCCGCGTCCTCCCCGCCGGCCAGCCGGAACGACAGCATCCCGCCCGAGCCGGACATCTGCTTCGCGGCGATGTCGTGGCCGGGGTGGTCGGGCAGCCCGGGGTAGAGGACCGAGGTCACGGCGGGGGAGCCGAGGAGGAACTCGGCGATGCGGGCGGCGTTGGCCTGGTGCCGGTCCATCCGGACGCCGAGGGTCTTGAGGCCGCGCAGCACCAGCCAGGAGTCGAACGGGCCGGCCACGGCGCCCATCGCGTTGTGGGAGAAGGCCAGCCGCTCGGCCAGGTCGGCGTCGTCCCCGACCACGAGGGCGCCGCCGACGACGTCGGAGTGCCCGCCCAGGTACTTGGTCGTCGAGTGCACGACGACGTCCGCGCCCAGGGTCAGCGGCTGCTGCAGGTAGGGCGAGGCGAAGGTGTTGTCGACGACCAGCAGCGCGCCGGCCTCGTGCGCGACCTCGGCCACCAGGGCGATGTCGGCGATGTTGAGCAGCGGGTTGGTGGGCGTCTCGCACCAGACCACCCGCGTCGTCGGCCGGATCGCCGCCCGGAGCGCGTCGACGTCGTTGAGGTCGGCCGGCGTGTGCTCCAGGCCCCAGCGCGCGGCCACCTTCGAGATCAGCCGGAACGTGCCGCCGTAGGCGTCGCCGCCGAGCACGACGTGGCTGCCCGGCTCGCAGACCGTGCGCAGCAGGGTGTCCTCGGCGGCCAGCCCCGAGGCGAAGGCCATCCCGTGCCGGCCCTGCTCGAGGGCGGCGAGCGCCTCCTGCAGCGCCGTCCGGGTGGGGTTGCCGCTGCGGCTGTACTCGTAGCCGCCGCGCAGCCCGCCGACGCCGTCCTGCTTGTAGGTCGTCGTGAGGTGCACCGGGACGATGACCGCGCCGGTGGCGGGGTCCGGGTCCTGCCCGGCGTGGATGGCGCGGGTGTTGAAGCCGGGCAGCCGCGGGGAGGAGCTCACGGCGCCACCGTAGGCGCGAGGCCGGCCAGGTGGCCGAGCACGTCCTGGCGGGTGACGACGCCGGCCGGTTTGCCGTCCTCGTGCACGAGCAGCGCGTCGGCCTCGCCGAGGGCGGCGACGGCGGCGCTCACCGGCTCGCCGGACCCGATGATCGGCAGCGGCGCGGACATGTGCCGCTCGACCCGGTCGGACAGGTTCGCCCGCCCGGCGAACAGCGCGTCCAGCAGCACCTTCTCCGACACCGACCCGACCACCTCGCCGGCGGTGACGGGGGGCTCGGCCCGCACCACCGGCAGCTGGCTGACGCCGTACTCGCGCAGGATGTCGATCGCCTCGCGCACCGTCTCGTTGGGGTGGGTGTGCACCAGCTGCGGGGTGGCGCCGGACTTCGTGACGAGCAGTTCGCCGACGCTCTCCCCGCCGGTCTCCTCGAGGAAGCCGTAGTCGGCCATCCACTCGTCGTTGAAGATCTTGTTCAGGTACCCGCGGCCGCCGTCGGGCAGCAGGACGACGACGACGTCGTCCGCCGTCAGGCGCGCGGCGGCGCGCAGCGCAGCGACCACGGCCATCCCGCACGAGCCGCCGACGAGCATCCCCTCCTCGCGGGCCAGCCGGCGGGTCATGGCGAAGGAGTCGGCGTCGCTGACGGCGATGATCTCGTCGGCGACCGAGGGGTCGTAGGCCGACGGCCAGAAGTCCTCCCCGACGCCCTCGACCAGGTAGGGCCGGCCGGTGCCCCCGGAGTAGACCGAGCCCTCGGGGTCGGCGCCGACCACCCGCACCCGCCCCCCGGAGGCCTCCTTGAGGTGGCGGCCGGTGCCGCTGATCGTCCCGCCGGTGCCGACGCCGGTGACGAAGCAGGTGACCCGCCCCTCGGTCTGCGCCCAGATCTCCGGGCCGGTGGTCTCGTAGTGCGACTGCGGGTTGGCCGGGTTGGAGTACTGGTCGGGCTTCCAGCCGCCGGGCAGCTCGCGGGCCAGCCGGTCGGACAGCGAGTAGTAGGAGCGCGGGTCGGCCGGGTCGACGGCGGTGGGGCACACGTGCACCTCGGCGCCGTACGCCTTGAGCACGTTGATCTTCTCCTGGCCGACCTTGTCCGGGCAGACGAAGACGCAGCGGTAGCCGCGCTGCTGGGCGACCAGGGCCAGGCCGATGCCGGTGTTGCCGCTGGTCGGCTCCACGATGGTCCCGCCCGGCCGGAGCGCGCCGCTGGCCTCGGCGGCGTCGACCATGCGGACGGCGATCCGGTCCTTCACCGACCCGCCGGGGTTGAGGTACTCGACCTTGGCCAGCACCAGCGGCGCGTCGGGACCCAGGTCGCGGGTGACCGAGGTCAGCCGCACCAGCGGGGTGTTGCCGACCAGGTCGACGACGGACTCGGCGTACTGCACGGGAGGCCCTCCTCGGCCGGTCGGTCGCCGGCCCGTCGCCGTCCATCCCACCAGACGGGACCGGCCCGCGCCGGGTGTCGTCCCGCGCGGTGTCGGGCACGGGCGTGGCATGACCGAGACCGTCCCCGCCGCGCCGCTCCCCGGCGGCGGCAGCATGCCGCTGCTGGGCTTCGGCACCTGGCAGATGACCGGATCCACCTGCTACGACGCCGTCCGCACCGCCCTGGACGCCGGCTACCGGCACCTGGACACCGCGACCATGTACCGCAACGAGGCCGAGGTCGGGCGCGCGCTGCGCGACTCCGGCCTCGACCGGGACGAGGTCTTCGTGACCACCAAGCTGCCGCCGCGGGAGGCCGGCCGCGCCGACCAGACCCTGTCGGCGTCGCTGGCCGCACTCGGCGTGGACGCCGTCGACCTGTGGCTGGTCCACTGGCCGCCCGGCGGCGCGGGCGAGGACGTGTGGGAGCGCTTCGTCGCCGCCCGCGAGGCCGGGCGGGCCCGGGCGATCGGGGTCAGCAACTACTCGCTCGAGCAGGTCGACCGGCTGACGCAGGCGACCGGCGTGACGCCGCAGGTGAACCAGGTCAGCTGGGCACCGGCGAAGTACGACGCGCAGGTCGAGGCCGGGCACCGGGAGCGCGGGGTGGTCCTGGAGGGCTACAGCCCGTTCAAGAACACCGACCTCGGGGACGCGGTGCTGCGCGAGGTCGCCGACGCGCACGGCGTCACCCCGGCACAGGTGGTGCTGCGCTGGCACGTCGAGCACGGCGTCGTCGTCATCCCCAAGTCGGCCACGCCGGAGCGGATCCGCGCCAACCTCGCGATCGGGGGCTTCGCCCTGAGCGAGGACGAGGTCGCCCGCATCGACGGCCTGTCGCGCCGCTGACCACGACGCCGACACGCGGGCCCCGCCTTGCCGCCCGGGCCCCCGGCCCCGACGCTGGGGCGATGAGCCGGCTGAGGCAGGGCAGCGCGAGGTGACCGCGGTCGACGACTCGGTCTTCGAGGGCTCCTTCTGGCGTGATCCGTACCCCGCCTACGAGCGGCTGCGCGAGCAGGCCCCGGTGCGCGAGGTGGCGCTGCCCCGGGGCGGCACCACGTGGATGATCACCCGGTACGACGACGTCCGCGCGGCCTTCACCGACCCCCGCCTGGTCAAGGACCACCGCGCGACCCTGCCCCCGGAGGTCCGCGCGCAGGCCCCCCGTCTGCCGGGGCCCTTCGGCTCGATGATGATCCTGCTCGACCCGCCCGACCACACCCGCCTGCGGCGCCTGGTCTCCCGGGCCTTCACCCCGCGGCGCACCGCCGAGCTGCGCCCGCGCATCGAGGCGCTGGCCGCCGGCCTGCTCGACGCCGTGCCCGACGGGGAGCCGGTCGACCTGCTCGCCGCCTACGCGGTGCCGCTGCCCATGGCCGTCATCTGCGAGCTGCTCGGGGTGCCCGACACCGACCGCGACGCCTTCGGCACCTGGTCGCGCGCGCTGGTCGACGACCACGACGACGTCGACGAGCAGCAGGCCACCGCGGGGCTGGCGGAGTACCTCTACGCCCTCGTCGAGACCAAGCGGCGCACCCCGGACGACGCCCTGATCTCGGCCCTCGTCGAGGTGTCCGAGGCCGGCGACCAGCTCAGCACCGAGGAGGTCGTCGCGATGGGCGTGCTGCTGCTCATCGCCGGCCACGAGACCACGGCCAACCTCATCGGCAACGCGGTGCTGGGGGTCGCCACCGACGAGGCGCTCCGCGAGCACCTGCTCGCCGACCCGCAGCGGATCCCCGCCGCGGTCGAGGAGTTCCTGCGCTGGGACGGCCCCGTGCACAACGCCCCGATGCGCTTCGCCGCCGAGGACGTCGAGTACTCGGGCACCACCATCCCCGCCGGCGCGGTGGTCACGCTGTCGGTGGGCGCGGCCAACCGTGACCCGGGCCGCTTCGACCGGCCCGAGCTGCTCGACCCCGACCGCGATCCCGGAGGGCACCTCGCCTTCGGTCACGGACTGCACTTCTGCCTGGGTGCCCCGCTCGCGCGGCTCGAGGGGGAGGTCGCCCTGCGGTCGCTGCTCGACCGGTTCCCCGGCCTGCGCCTGGCCGTGCCCCCGGAGGACCTGCGCCACCGGCGCAGCGTCATCGTCCACGGCCTGGAACAGCTGCCGGTGCTCCTGCGGCCGCCGGGCTGAGGGAGGACGCCGCCGGCCGGCGGTGGCGGTGCCGGGCGGGGCGAGGCGAGGATGCGGGGGTGACCTCTCCTCCCCCCGTCGGTACCCGCACGCTCGGCCGCGACGGCCTGGTCGTCTCCACGCTCGGCCTCGGCTGCATGGGGATGAGCCAGAGCTACGGCGCCGCCGACCGCGGCGAGTCCCTCGCGACCATCCACCGCGCGCTCGACCTCGGCGTCACCTTCCTCGACACCTCCGACGTGTACGGCGACGGGCACAACGAGGAGCTGGTCGGTGAGGCGATCGCCGGCCGACGCGCCGAGGTGCAGCTGGCGACCAAGTTCTCGCTGCGCCGCCGGGACGGCGGGATGGAGATCGACGGGCGGCCGGAGAACGTGCGGGCGTGCGCCGAGGCGAGCCTGCGCCGGCTCGGGGTCGACGTGATCGACCTCTACTACCAGCACCGGGTCGACCCGCGGGTGCCCATCGAGGACACCGTCGGCGCCATGGCCGAGCTGGTGCAGCAGGGCACGGTCCGGTACCTGGGGCTGTCGGAGGCGTCGGCCGCGTCGATCCGTCGCGCGGTCGCCGTCCACCCGATCGCCGCGCTGCAGAGCGAGTGGTCGCTGTGGACCCGCGACCTCGAGGTGGCCGGGGGTGGTGGGGCGGGTGAGGACACGGTGCTCGCCGTCGCCCGCGAGCACGGGATCGGGCTCGTGCCGTTCAGCCCGCTCGGCCGGGGCTTCCTCACCGGGGCGATCACCAGCCCCGAGGACTTCGCCGAGGACGACTTCCGGCGCGGCCACCCGCGCTTCACCGGGGACGCCTTCGCCGCCAACCTGCGGCTGGTCGACGCCGTGCGAGAACTGGCGGAGGAGAAGGGCTGCACCGCGGGACAGCTGGCGCTGGCGTGGGTGCTGGCCCAGGGCGAGGACGTCGTCCCGATCCCCGGCACGAAGCGGCGGGCCCACCTGGAGGAGAACGCCGGCGCGGCCGCCGTCGAGCTGTCCGCCGACGAGCTGGCCCGGTTGTCAGCGATCGCCCCACCCGGGGTGGCCCAGGGCGGCCGGTACGCCGACGCGTCCTACACCTACGGCGACAGCCCCGAGCGTGCGCGATGAGCGTGGACCCGAACTGCGGCGTGGCCCACGGGGCGCCGTCCCCGGAGGTCACCGGTCGCACCCTCGTCGCCGTCTTCGCCTCGCCGGTGGCCGAGGTCCTCGCGCGGTGGGCGCCGGAGCTGGGCTTCCGCACCGTGGTCCTCGACCCCGACCCGGCCCGCGGGGGTGCCGTCACGACCCTCGCCGAGCTGGACGGCGACCTGGCCGGCGCGGACGTCGTCGTGACCGACCACCACCGCCCCGAGCTCGGCGAGGTGCTGCGCGACGCGCTGGCCCGGCCGGTGCGGTGGGTCGGCGTGATGGGCAACCCCCGGCACGAGGGCCCGCACGTCGCGGCGCTGGCCGCCCTCGGCGTCCCGCCGGAGGAGGGCGCCCGCGTGCACCGGCCGATCGGGCTCGACATCGGCTCCCGCACGCCCGCCGAGATCGCGGTCAGCACCCTGGCCGGGCTGCTGGCCGACCGCAACGGCCGCACCGGCGGCTTCGCACACGGCCCGAGGTGACCGGCGTCCCGCCGGTCACCTCCGGTGTCGTCCCGGCGACGCGGGGGAAGGAGCGGAGGGAACGGCTCCCGCACGGAGGTCGTTGAGGTGGCGAGTCCCGCGCCGATCACGAGGAGGAGATCGCGACATGGCGTCGCTGTTCACCAAGCTCACCCAGTTCGCCAACACCCCCCAGGGCCGGCAGGTCATCGCGCAGGCGACCGCGAAGGCGCAGCAGTTCGCCAAGGACCCGAGGACCCGGGCGAAGATCGACGAGGCCCGCCGCCGCTTCCAGAGCGGCCGGGGACGCGGCACCGAGGACCGCGGCTGGGGCACCGGCCACTGACGAAGGTCGCCGGCCGGCCCCGCGGGGCCGGCCGGGGGCTCAGGTGCGCGGCTGGAGCAGGTGCAGCGCCGCGTCGTGCAGCACGCCGTTGGTGGCCAGGGCGCTGCCACCGGCCGGACCGGGGGCGCCCGAGAGGTCGGTGAACCGGCCACCGGCCTCCCGCACGATGACGTCGAGCGCGGCGAGGTCCCACAGCGAGACCTCCGGCTCACAGGCGACGTCGACCGCTCCCTCGGCGAGCAGCACGTAGCTCCAGAAGTCGCCGTAGGCGCGGGTCCGCCACATCGCCCGGCTCAGGCCGAGGAAGCCGTCGAGCAGCCCGCGCTCCTCCCAGCCCGACAGGCTCGAGTAGCTCAGGCTCGCGTCGCCCAGCGCGCCCACCTGGGACACGGTGCAGCGCGTCGCCGACTCCAGCCGCCGGCCGGTCCAGGCGCCCACGCCCTTGGCCGCCCACCAGCGGCGGTTCAGCGCCGGGGCCGACACCAGCCCCACCACCGGCTCGTCGCCGTCGAACAGCGCGATGAGGGTGGCCCACACCGGCACGCCGCGGACGAAGTTCTTCGTCCCGTCGATCGGGTCGAGCACCCAGCGGCGCGGCCCGTGGCCGGTCACGCCCATCTCCTCGCCGAGGACGGCGTCGCGGGTGCGCGCCCGGGCCAGCGTGATCCGCAGCTGCTCCTCGACCGCGCGGTCGGCGTCGGTGACCGGCGTCAGGTCCGGCTTGGTGTCGACCTGCAGGTCCAGCGCGCGGAACCGGTCCATGCTGATCGAGTCGGCCTGGTCGGCGAGCACGTGCGCGAGGTGCATGTCCCCCGTGTAGTCCCGGCCCGGTGTCATGGGCACCGAACCTAGCGGGCGCTCAGTCGAACACCGCGGAGCTGACGCCGCTGGGGCCCTCGTACTCGCGGTCCTCGATCTTCGAGAGCGCGTCCAGCACGTCCTTGTCGCCGCCCTTGGCGTGCTCGAGGATCTGGTCCTTCGTCGCCGGGTAGTCCATGCCCTTGAGGGCCTTCTGGATGTCGATGGGGCTCACCATGTCCCGGGCCTACCCACGGCCGGGCCGCGGCATACCGTCGCAGGTGTGGACGCCGCGACGATCGCCGGGCTGCTGGCCGACCCGGCCCGCCTCAAGGTGGTCGCCGCCCTCGCCCTCGGCGCCGGCACGATCGAGGAGGTCGCGCAGGCCTCCGGGCTCCCGCTCAAGGACGTCGCCCTCGCCGCCCGCCGGCTGGCCCGCACCGGCCTGGTGCGCCGCGACCGGCACGAGCTGGAGCTGCTGACCGACCGGTTCGGGGCCGCCGCGCGCGCCGCCGCGGAGGCCGCGCCGCCGCCCGCGCCGCTCTCCGACGACCCGGCCGAGGACGCCGTCCTGTCCGCGTTCGTCCGCGACGGCCGGCTGGTCTCCGTCCCCGCCCAGCAGAGCAAGCGCCGGATCGTGCTCGAGCACCTGGTGCGGGTGTTCGAGGTCGGCGTCCGCTACCCCGAGCGCGAGGTGAACGCGCTGCTGGCGGTCTGGCACCCCGACACCGCCGCGCTGCGCCGGTACCTGGTCGACGAGGGGCTGCTCTCCCGCGAGGCGGGCCTCTACTGGCGCACCGGCGGCTGGGTCGACGTCTGAGATCCCCTCACCCCGACGATCATGAAGTCCGGGACGGTGCGCGCCGCCCAGGGACGGCGGGTCGGTTCCCGGGCTTCATGATCGTTGCCGGGCGGTCGGGGGGCGGGAGAACTCGCTGGTCGGCGCGGGTGGTCGGCGCGCAGACTCGCCCGGTGCCCGACGCCGACGCCTTCCGCGCCCTCGCCCGGTCCTCGCCGTGGCGCTGGTCGACGCTGCGGTTCACCGTGCGGTGGCCGGGCAACCCGTGGCGGCCGGAGACCCTGCGGGCCCGGGTGCGCCGCCCCGACGTCGTCCGGGTGGAGACCCTCGACGGGCGGCTCCTGCAGGTGGTGCGGGAGCAGCCCCAGCGGGTCGGCGTCCTCATGTCGGACGGCGGCCGCACCGTCACGCTGCCCTGGCCGGCCGACGGTCCACCGCCGGTGTACCGGCCCGACGGGCTGGTCGCGCGCCGCCCCGAGGACCTCTCCTACGACGCGCCGATGTACCAGAGCTACGACTGGGTCGCGATGCTCGACCCGGTCGAGCTCGCCGACGGCCGCGATCCCGACAGCGGGACGGCGGACCTCCCCGGCACCGAGATCGACGCCGTGACCGAGGTCGAGCACGGCGGCCGGCCGGCGTGGGAGGCGCTGGTCGCGACGACGCCGGCGTACGACCCGCGCTGCACCTGCTGCACGCTGCTCCGCTCGCGGCACGTCGACGAGGGGGAGGCCGCTGCAGGCGGTGTGGACGCGGTTCTGGCCGAGTACCCCGAGCGGTACCGCGTGCGGCTCGACGTGGGCACCGGTGTCTGCGTGTGGATCGACGACCCGGAGAGCCTGGCCCCCGGGCTGGACCTGCGGATCGAGGCCGTCGACGAGCCGATGGACGACGCGCTGTTCCCCTGACGGCCCCCTGCAGGGTCCCGCGGCGAGCCTGCGAGCGGTGGGGGCAGCGCGTCCTCTCAGTAGCCGGGGCCGAGCTGGCCGACGGCGTCGAGCAGCCGGCGCAGGCTCTCCAGCCGCTCGCGGCGGGCCGGGGGGCCGGCGTCGGCCCAGGCGTCCAGCGCGCAGTCGGGGTCGTCGGCGGTGTGCCCGCACCCCGGCGGGCAGTCGACGGCGGCCTCGGCGACGTCGTCGAACGCGGCGACCACGTCCTCCGCGGTGACGTGCGCCAGGCCGAACGAGCGGATGCCCGGGGTGTCGATGACCGTGCCGCCACCGGGCAGGTCCAGCAGCACCGCAGACGACGAGGTGTGCCGGCCCTTGCCCACCTTGGTGACCTCGCCGGTCGCCCGGTCGGCGTCGGGCACGAGGCGGTTGACCAGGGTCGACTTGCCGACACCGGACTGGCCCACCAGCACGCTCATCCGGCCCTCCAGGCGGGCGAGCAGCTCGTCCAGCGGCGTCTCCCGCGACATCGGGACGGCGTCCACCTCCAGACCGGCATAGCGGTCGAGCAGCGGCTGGGGGCTGGCCAGGTCGGTCTTGGTCAGGCACAGCAGCGGCTCGAGGCCGCCCGCGTACGCCGCGACCACGCACCGGTCGAGGAAGCCCAGCGCGGGGTCGGGGTCGGCGACCGCGGTCACGATCACCAGCTGGTCGGCGTTGGCCACCACCACCCGCTCGGTCGGGTCGGTGTCGTCGGCGGTGCGCCGCAGCGACGTCGTCCGCTCCTCGATGACGACGATGCGGGCGAGGGTGTCGGGCCGGCCGCTGGTGTCGCCGACGACCCGGACCCGGTCGCCGACGACCACCCCGTGCCGGCCGAGCTCGCGGGCCCGCATCGCGGTGACCTCGACCGGCGCGCCGTCGGGCCCCTCGACGCGCACCGTCATGCGGCCGCGGTCGACCGCGACCACCAGGCCCGGGACGGCGTCGGAGTGCGCCGGGCGGGTGCGGGTACGTGGCCGGGACCCGCGCCGGTTGGGCCGGACCCGGACGTCGTCCTCGTCCATCCGGCGGTCGTTGCGGCGGCTCACGGCGCGACCCCGGGCCGGCGCCGCCCCCCGCTCCGGCGGCTCAGCGCTCGACCTCCAGCATCGACGTCCACCGCTGCACGAAGTCGGGCAGCGTCTTGGTCACCGCACCCGGGTCGGCGACCGCGACGCCCTCGATCGCCAACCCGAGGACGGCGGCGGCCATGACCATGCGGTGGTCGGCGTAGGAGTCCAGCCGGGCCGGACGACGGGGACCGGGGGTGATGGCCAGCCCGTCGGGCAGCTGCTCAACGGTCGCCCCCACGGCGGTGAGCACCTCGTCGAGGGCCTGCAACCGGTCCGTCTCGTGACCGCGCAGGTGCGCGACACCGGTCAACCGTGAGGGCCCGTCGGCGAGCGCGCACAGCGCGGCCAGCACCGGGGTCAGCTCGCCGACCGCACCCAGGTCGGCGACCAGCGGCCGCACCGTGCCCGAACCGGTGACCTGCAGCCCGTCGTCGACCCGCGCGACCGACGCGCCCATCGAGGTCAGCAGGCGGTCCAGCTGCCCGCCGGGCTGCGTGGTCGCCGAGGGCCAGTCGCGGACGGTGACCCGACCGCCGGTCACCAGCGCCGCCGCGAGGAAGGGGGCGGCGTTGGACAGGTCGGGCTCCAGCACCTCGTCGCGGGCGGCGATCGGGCCGGGGGCCACCCGCCAGCCCCGGTCGGTGGCGGTCACCCCGACGCCGTGCTCCCGCAGCGACTCGACGGTCATCTCCACGTGCGGCATCGAGGGCACCCCGCCGGCCAGGGCGAGGTCGATGCCCTCGTCGAAGCGGGCGGCGGCCAGCAGCAGACCCGAGACGATCTGCGAGGACTCGCTCGCGTCCACGGTCACCGCGCCGCCGCGCACCCGCCCGGTGCCGTGCACCGTGAACGGGGCCCGGCCGCGGCCACCGTCGTCCACCTCGACACCCAGGTCGCGCAGCGCGGTGACGAGCCCGGCGTTGGGGCGCTCGCGCAGCCGGGGGTCGCCGTCGAGCTGCACGGGACCGGAGGCCAGGGCGGCGACCGGGGGCAGGAACCGCAGCACCGTCCCGGCCAGTCCGGCGTCGACCTCGGCCGGGCCGCGCAGCTCCCCGGGGGTGACCAGCCAGTCGTCGCCGTCGGGCGTCACCCCGACGCCGAGCGACCGCAGTGCCGCGGCCATGAGGTCGGTGTCACGGGCCCGCAGCGGGCGCACCAGGCGGCTGGGCCCGTCGGCCAGCGCCGCGAGCACGAGCGCGCGGGCGGTCAGCGACTTGGAGCCGGGCAGGGCCACGACGGCGTCCACCGGCGTGCTGCGGTGCGGCGTCGTCCAGACCTGGCTCATGGGTCCATCCTGCCCTGTCGCGCCGACCCTCCGGCCGGCGCGACAGGGGAGGGGAGTGCTCAGCCGGCGGCGGCCGCGTCCGCCGGCTTGGCCTTCTTCGCCCCCGCCACACGCACCAGGCGGCGGTTGGCGAACTCGAACATGCCCAGCTCGGAGAGCTCCCGGCCGTAACCGGAGTTCTTCACACCGCCGAAGGGCAGCTCCGGCGAGGTGCCCGACGGCGAGTTGATCCAGACCATGCCGGACTCGACCTGGTCGGCGACCTCCCGGGCGCGCTCGACGTCGCTGCTGAAGACGGTGGCCGACAGCCCGTACGGGGTGTCGTTGGCCAGCCGCACCGCCTCCTCCTCGCTGGAGACCCGGTACACCACACCCACCGGGCCGAACAGCTCCTCGCGGTAGGCCCGCATCTCCGGGGTGACGTCGGCCAGCAGGGTGGCGTGCACGTACGCCCCCTCGCGGTCGGGGCGGCCGCCGCCGGCGAGCACCGTCGCGCCCTTGTCGACGGCGTCCTGCACCTGCGCGGTGAGGTCGGCGGCGGCGCGCTCGGAGGACAGCGGGCCCAGCCGGGTGGAGGGCTCGTTCGGGTCGCCCGGCTGCAGGCCCCGGAAGACCTCGGCGAGGCCGCTGACGAACTCGTCGTAGACGTCGTCCATGACGATGAACCGCTTGGCGGCGATGCACGCCTGGCCGGCGTTCATCGTCCGCGACATCGCCGCGGCCTTCACCGTCTGCTGCACCTCGGGGGCGTCGAGCACGATGAACGGGTCGCTGCCGCCGAGCTCGAGCACCGACTTCTTCAGGTACTTGCCCGCGAGCGAGGCCACGGCGCTACCGGCCCGGTCGCTGCCGGTCAGCGTCACGCCGGCCACGTGCGGGTGCGCGATGACCTTCTCGACGTCGGAGATGCGCAGGAACAGGTTGGTGTAGACGCCCTCGGGGACGCCGGCGTCGTGGAACAGCTGCTCGAGGGCGAGCGCGGTCTGCGGGTTGTTCTCCGCGTGCTTGAGCAGGATCGCGTTGCCCAGCACCAGGTTGGGCGCCGCGACGCGGGCCACCTGGTACAGCGGGAAGTTCCACGGCTCGATGGCCAGCAGGACGCCGGTCGGCTCGTTGACGACGATCGCCTCGCCGTCCATGACGTCGATCGGCCGGGGCTCCAGGAAGCGCGGGCCGTTCTCGGCGTAGTAGCCGAAGATGCCGGCGACCAGCATGGCCTCCCCGGTGGCCTCGCGGACGGGCTTGCCCATCTCGCGGGTGACGAGGGCGCCGAGCTCGTCGCGGCGCTCGCGCACCAGCTCGCCGATCCGGCCGACGACGGCGGCGCGCTCCTCGACGGGCCGGCGGCGCCACTCCTGGAAGGCGGCGTGGGCCCGCTCGACGACCCCGTCGACCTCGGTGCTGTCGAGGAAGGGGAACTCCTTCTCGGTCTGCCCGGTGGCCGGGTTGACGGTCGCGTACGGCCGGTCGCCGGTGCTGCTGGCGGTCTTGCCGGCCGGGGCGGTCTCGGTGGTGGTCACTGCCCTGTGTCCTCCGTCGCGGTGTCCGGTTGTGTCCGCTCCCCGTCCTACCCCTCGCCCCCCGGGGCACGCGCAGGGGACGGCGGATGTCGGAGGGGCGCTCTAGGCTCGTGATCACGGTCCGCCGGGCCGCCGCCCGCCGTCCGCCCGCAGGGAGGAGTGCCGCCGTGTGTGGCCGCTACGCCGCCAGCCGCCGTCCCGAGGACCTCGTCCTCGAGTTCGAGGCGGTCCGCGCCGAGGGGCAGTCCGCGCTGCCGGCCGACTACAACGTCGCCCCGACCAAGGACGTCTACGTCGTGCGGCACAAGAAGGAGCGCGACCCCGAGGGCCGGCCCACCGGGGAGGGGCACCGCGAGCTGCGCGCCGTCCGCTGGGGGCTGGTGCCCTCCTGGGCCAAGGACGTCTCGGTCGGCAACCGGATGCTCAACGCGCGCGTGGAGTCGCTGACCGAGAAGCCGGCGTTCCGCTCCGCGGCCCGCTCCCGCCGCTGCCTGGTGCCCGCCGACGGCTGGTACGAGTGGGCCAAGCGGCTGGACAAGCCGGGCAAGCAGCCGTACTACATCACCCCGCAGGACGGCTCGGTGCTCGCCTTCGCCGGGCTGTGGGAGGTGTGGGGGAAGGGCGAGGACCGCCTCTACACCTGCACGATCGTCACCGAGCCCGCCGTCGGGGCGCTGACCGAGATCCACGAGCGGATGCCCCTGGTCCTGCCGCGGGAGCGCTGGGCCGACTGGCTCGACCCCGCGCGGGACGACGTCGACGCCCTGGCCGCGCCGACCCCGCCGGAGCTGGTCGAGGGCCTGGAGCTGCGGCCGGTCGGCACGGCCGTGAACAACGTGCACAACAACGGCCCGGAGCTCGAGGCCCGGGTGGACACGGTCAGCCCGCCGGCCGACCAGCCCGCCCTCTTCTGAGGTGGCGGGCACCGAGGAGACCCTGCCGCCGCCGGTGGAGCGCGCGGCCCCGGCGGGTGCGCTGCCCACGTGGGTGGCCGCGGTCGTCACGTTCCTGAGCTCCGGCGCCGTGCTGGTGCTGGAGATCGCCGGGCTCCGGCTGATCGCGCCCTACGTCGGGATCACCCTGCAGACCAACACCGCCGTCATCGGCTTCGCGCTGGCCGCGATCGCCCTCGGCGCGTGGTCGGGCGGCGCGGCCGCCGACCGCACCGACCCGCGCCGGATGATCGCCCCGCTCCTGGTCGCCGGGGGCGCGCTCGTCGTCGCCGTCCTGCCGCTGGTGCGCTTCGCCGGGTCGTGGCTGACCGGGCCGGAGGCGGGCAGCGTGCTGCTGCTGGCCGCGGTCGCCGTCGTCGTGCCGGCGGCGCTGCTGTCCGCGGTGCCGCCCATGGTGGTCAAGCTGCAGCTGGCCAGCCTGGAGGAGACCGGCTCGGTGGTCGGCCGGCTGTCGGGCATCGGCACGCTCGGCGGCATCGCGGCCACGTTCGTCACCGGGTTCCTGCTGGTCGCGGTGTTCCCGACCAGCGGCATCCTCGTCGGCACCGGCCTGGTCACGGTGGCGGTCGGCGTGGCCGTCGGGGTCCTGCTGCGCCGGCGGTCCTCCGGAGGGGCGGGGCGGGTGCCTGTCGCGCTGCTGCTGCTCGCCGTCGTCGGGTCGCTGCTGGCCGCCGTGGCACCGTCGCCCTGCCAGTCCGAGACCGCGTACCACTGCGCGCGCGTGGTCGCCGATCCGGAACGGGAGACCGGCCGCGTGCTGGTGCTGGACACGCTGCGGCACTCCTACGTCGACGTCGCCGACCCGACCCACCTGGAGTTCGCGTACGTGCGGGCGATCGCCGCGGTTATCGAGGGGGCCTCGCCCGAGGGCCGGCCGCTGTCCGCGCTGCACCTCGGCGGCGGCGGCCTGACCCTGCCGCGGTACCTGGCCGAGACGCGGCCGGGCACCGAGAGCCTGGTGCTCGAGGTCGACCCCGGCGTGGTCGACATGGACCGCGAGCAGCTGGGTCTGCAGGAGTCCGACGCGCTGCGGGTGCGCGTGGCCGACGCCCGCGTCGGCCTGGCCGACGAGACGCCGGGGGAGCGCGACGTCGTCGTCGGCGATGCCTTCGGCGGCCTGTCGGTGCCGTGGCAGTTGACCACCGTCGAGGCCCTGCAGCTGGTGGACGACGCCCTCACCGACGACGGCGTGTACGTCGCCAACCTCATCGACCGTCCGCCTCTGGGCTTCGTCAAGGCCGAGCTGGCCACGCTGCGCGAGGTCTTCCCGCACGTGCTCCTGCTCGCCCGCGCGCCCGTGCTGGCCGGGGACGACGGCGGCAACGTCGTCGCGGTCGCCTCCCGGCGTCCGCTGCCGGCCGACGCGATCGACGCCGCGCTGCGCGAGCAGGACCTCGCATGGGAGGTTGCCGGGGGAGAGCAGCTGACGGCCTTCATCGGGGGCGCCGACGTGCTCACCGACGACCACGCGCCGGTCGACCAGCTGCTCACCACCTACACGAGCCCGGGCTCGTAGCCGGCCCCGCGCAGTTCGCCGCCGCGAGCTCGGACGACGTCCTCCGCAGACGACGGGGCGCCCCTGCCGGCGGTGATCATGGAACTGCGGAGCCGACACGCCGCTGACGGCCGGCGTGTCGGTGCCGCAGTTCCATGATCGTCGGCCGGGTGTCGGCTGATCGTCGGCCGAGTGCCGACCGGGGTGCCGGTCGGGGCCTCCGCGTGCAGGTCAGCGGCCGATGCGCGCCGTGCGCGCCCGGGTCAGCCGGACGAGGTCGGCCGGGGCCAGCTCCACCTGCAGCCCGCGGCGGCCGGCGCTGACCATCACCGTCGGGAACTCCAGCGCGGACTCGTCCACGACCGTGGGCAGGGCCTTGCGCTGGCCCAGCGGGCTGATCCCGCCCAGCACGTAGCCCGTCGTCCGCTCGGCGTCGGCGGGCTCGGCCATGGCCGCCTTGCGGCCACCGGCGGCGGCGGCCAGGGCCTTGAGGTCCAGGCTGCCGCTCACCGGGACGACGGCGACGGTGAGCGTGCCGTCGACGCGGGTGACCAGAGTCTTGAACACCTGCCGCGGGTCGGCGCCGAGTGCGGCGACCGCCGCCTCGCCGTGCCCCTGGTCGGAGGGGTGCTCGGGGTCGTAGGGGTGCAGGGTGTGTGCCACGCGGGCCTTCTCCAGGGCCCGCACCGCGGGGGTCGCCGCCACGGCGCCGCAGCCTAGCCAGGTCGACCGTGATCCCGGCCGCGGAGGGAATGGAGCCCCGCTCCGGTGCGGTTGGACAGGCCGTGAGCAGCACCCTCTCCACCAGCGCCCGCCAGCGGGTCGCGCACCGGCGCCCCCCGGGCCGCCCCGACGCCACGCGGCTAGGATCGGCCGAGGCGGCAACCCGCATCCGGGGACCGCAGAGAGGACGGTCGGTGCCCGAGGAGTCCGCGGACCAGACGCCCCAGGTGGAGTCGGACGAGCACGCCGCCACCGCGCCCGTGGAGGTGCCCGAGGCCCGGGAGGGCGGCAGCCGGACCGAGGTGGCCGAGACCCGCGCCGAACGTGACGCCCGGTTCGAGCGCGACGCCCTGCCCTACCTCGACCAGCTCTACCCGGCGGCCCTGCGGATGACCCGCAACCCGGCCGACGCCGAGGACCTCGTCCAGGAGACCTTCGTCAAGGCCTACTCGGCGTTCCACCAGTTCGCCGAGGGCACCAACCTCAAGGCCTGGCTGTACCGGATCCTGACGAACACCTACATCAACAGCTACCGCAAGAAGCAGCGCCAGCCGCAGCAGTATCCCACCGACCAGGTGCAGGACTGGCAGCTCTACGCCGCCGAGGAGCACAGCTCCAGCGGCCTGCGGTCGGCCGAGATCGAGGCACTGGACCACCTGCCGGACTCCGACATCAAGGAGGCCCTGCAGCAGCTGCCCGAGGACTTCCGGCTGGCGGTGTACCTCGCCGACGTCGAGGGCTTCGCCTACAAGGAGATCGCCGAGATCATGGGCACGCCCATCGGCACGGTGATGTCCCGCCTGCACCGCGGTCGACGCGGGCTGCAGAAGCTGCTGGCCGACTACGCACGCGAGCGCGGCTTCGTCCGCGCCGGAGCCGGTGAGGAGGCGAGCCACTGATGGGCAACGACGCCCCGCAGGCCGGCGAGCCGATCGAGATCAACTCGTGCGACGACGTCCTGTCCCACGTGTTCGAGTTCCTCGACCACGAGACCGACGAGGCGCGGCGTGACGTCATCGCCGAGCACCTCGAGGACTGTTCGCCCTGCCTGCGCCAGTTCGGCATCGAGCAGGAGTTCAAGGCGCTGGTCCGCCGCCGGTGCGGGGGCGACGCCCCGCCGCCGGGGCTGCGGGACCGGATCAAGTTCCAGCTGACGACCGTCTCCTTCGAGGAGGACGGCACCCAGGTCAGCGTCGAGAAGCTGACCGTGGAGCGGACGCAGGAGCACCCCACCGCCTGACGTCACGACAGCGCCCCACCGCCTCCGGGCGGTGGGGCGCTGTCGTCGTCTGTGCCGGCCCGTCCCGGGGCCTGGCTCAGGCGGTGTCCATCGGCGTGACTCGGCGCCCCGGTCCGGTCCTCACTCGCTGGCGCTCGTTCGGTGCTCCCGGGGCGGTCGTCACGCGTTGGGCCGCTTGCCGTGGTTGGCCTTGTTCCCCTTGCGGGAGCGCCGCTTGCGTCCACGCTTGGACATCGCTGCCCTCCTCTCCTCGTCGCTGCTGCGGGCCCGGTCGCGGGCCCCTGGATCCCTGCGGGCGCCGGGGCCGCGGGAACGCGGACCGGCAGACCCGTCAAGCTGACCCCTCCAGCCTCTCACGACGCCGCCCGCCACCCCCCTGTGGCGGGGCAGCCCCGTCGCGGGTCAGGCTGGGGCAGGGCAGCAGCGCGCACTGGGAAGGGTCGGCACGGTGGCACAGGTGGGTATCGAGAGCGTCCTCGTGGCGGGGCGGGGCCCTGCGGCCTGTGCGGTGATGGCTGCCTGCTCGCGCCTGGACGTCAAGACGGTCGCCGTCCACTCCGAGGCCGACCGCTCGGCCCGGCACGTCCGGCTGGCCGACGACGCGATCCTGCTCGGACCGGCGCCCGCCGCGGAGTCCTACCTGGCCGTCGACCGGATCGTGGAGGCGGCCCGGCGCAGCGGGGTCACCGCCGTCCTGCCGGTGCCTCCGGCGCTGGCCGGCAACGCCCGGCTCGCCGGGGCGGTCGTCGCCGCCGGTCTCACCTGGGTGGGGCCGTCGGCCGCGGTGCTGGAGCGGCTGGGCGGTGACGGGGTCGAGCCGGCCAGCGAGCGCGGCTTCCTCGCCTGGGTCACCGACGGGGGGCTGCACGTCACCACGCCGGTCTGCCGCGACCGGGCCGCCGGCATCGCCCGCGTCTCCTGGACGCCGGACGAGCCGGTCGAGCTGCCCGCCGCCGCCAAGCGGCTGGCCGAGGTGGGCTGGCGCGGCCTGGTGACCGTCGGGATCGCACCCGACGGCGAGCTCGCCGAGGTGGCCGCCGGGTTCTCCCTCGACATGGCCGTGCTGGAGCGCGCGCACGGGGTGGACGCCGTCGAGCTCGCGCTGCGCAGCGCCGCCGGAGGCCGGGCCGCCTCCGACCCGCCCCCGGGACGGGCACCGCGCAAGGCGGTCGCCGTCCAGCTGCGGTCGACCCTGCCGCCGGGCACGGCCGGCCGGGTCACCGGCCGGTTGCCGCAGTCCGGCCCGCGCCGGCGCGGCGCGGACGTCGAGGTGGTGGCGGTCAGCGGCTACGAGCCCGGTGACCGGCTCGACGGCTGGTACGACGCGCTGCTGGCCACCGTCAGCGCCGGCGCGCCCGACACCGCGACCGCCGCCCGGGCCGCGAGTGACCTGCTCACCGGGCTGCCGGAGACCGGCGTGCCGCACGACGGCGCCGAGATCTGCCCGGTGCTGGACCGGCTGGCCACCGGCCACCCCCGCCCCGGGGCCTGACCGGCGACCTCCCCGCGTCCCGGGGCGCCGAGGACGGCGCCGATGCCCCTCCGGCTCCGTGCTTGGATGGTCCGCAGGTCAGCGCGGGAGGTGCAGGTGGCGGTCGAGGAGATCCACGCCGAGATGGTGTCGAGCGTCTGGAAGGTGCTCGTCCAACCCGGCAGCCAGGTCGCGGCCGGCGACACCCTGGTGATCCTCGAGTCGATGAAGATGGAGATCCCCGTCCTCGCCGAGCGCGGGGGCACGGTGCGCGAGCTGCACGTCGTGGAGGGCGAGGTGCTCCAGGAGGGCGACCTCATCGCCACCGTCGACGGCTGACGCCGCCGGGAGCATCGCAGGGAGCGCCGGCGACCGAGGAGCGGACCGGGGGCGGAGGCCGTCCGGTGCCGTCAGCCGCTGAGCGGGGCCCTGCGAGAGCGTCCCCCGTCAGACATCGCGGGCGTAGACCCTCAGGTCGACCCCCGGGAGGGGCGACCAGTCCCGCTCCGGGAGCCGGGTGAAGCCCAGCCGTTCGTAGAGCCGGTGGGCCGCGGTCATCCGCGGGTCCGTGGAGAGCACCATCCGTCGCTTGCCGGCCGCTCGAGCCCGCTCCAGGCAGCCGGTCACCAGCCGTGCGCCGATGCCCCGTCCCCGCTCGGCCGGGTCGACGACGAGCATGCGGAACGCGGCCTCGTCGTCGGACTCGACCACCTCGCCGAAGTCGCCGGAGAGCACCAGCGCCACGCTGCCCAGCACCCGCCCGCCCGGGTCGCGGGCCACGAGCAGCTCCGCGTGCGACGCCCGCCCCTCGACGTCGGCCAGGGTCGGCACGTACTCCGGCGGCGCCAGGTCGCCGTCGACGTACACGCGCACGGTCAGCTCGGCGATGCGGGGGAAGTCCTCGGGACGCGCCGGCTCGATGGACAGGGACGACGCGTCGGCGGGGGAGACCACGCCCCCGAGCCTAGGTGCGGCCCTCGAGCAGGCGTCCCTTCCACGGTGGGGTGGGCGGGCCTGTCTCTACGCTCGGGGACACCATGAACAGCCTCTCCGAACGCCTCACCCGGGGCTCGGCGTCCGCCCCCGCCCAGGTCGACCACGCGCGCCGGCTGGTGGCCGACTGGCAGCTCCTGGCCGACCTCTCCTTCGCCGACCTCACACTGTGGGTGCCGCTGCCCACCGGCGCCTGGTGGTGCGTCGCCCAGGTGCGGCCGCTGACCGCGCCGACCAGCCAGCCCGAGGACCTGGTGGGCTCGGAGGTGCAGGGGCCGGCCGCGGAGCCGTTCGAGGTGGCCCACCGCGAGGGCCGCCCGGTCACCGAGGGGGAACCGGACTGGTCGGGCTCCACGCCGCGGCGGCGGGAGGTGATCCCGGTGCGGCACGACGGCGTCGTCGTCGCCGTCCTGGCCCGTGACACCAACCTGGCCGTCACCCGGTCGCCGTCCACCCTGGAGCTGACCTACCTCGACATCGCCGCCGACCTCTGCCTGATGGTCTCGGCCGGTACGTTCCCCCCGCAGAAGATCCTGGACGCCGAGATGAGCCCCCGGGTCGGTGACGGCCTGGTGCGGCTCGACGGGGCCGGGCGCGCCGCCTACGCCAGCCCCAACGCGCTGTCGGCCTACCGGCGCATGGGGGTGACCGGGGACGTCGTCGGCGCCGACCTCGCGCGGCTGACGCGCGACGCGGCGGCCGACCGGGTGGCCGGCGAGGCGGTGGCCGCGGGGATCCGGGCCGCGGTGGGTGGCCGGTTCCCCGACCCGATGGACGTCGAGGGGCTGGCGGCCACCCTGCTGGTGCGGGCGCTCCCGCTGCAGGCCCCCGGCGGCGAGGAGGGGGCGCTGGTGCTGGTGCGCGACGTGACCGACGTCCGCCGCCGGGACCGGGCGCTGCTCACCAAGGACGCCACCATCCGCGAGATCCACCACCGGGTGAAGAACAACCTGCAGACGGTCGCAGCGCTGCTGCGGCTGCAGGCGCGGCGGATGACCGAGCCGGCCGCCCGGGAAGCGCTGGAGGAGTCGGTGCGGCGGGTGGCGTCGATCGCGGTGGTGCACGAGACCCTGGCCGGCAGCCGTGAGGACGTCGTGGACGTCGACGACGTCCTCGACCAGGTGCTGCCGATGCTGGGCGACCTGACCTCGGTGGGCCCCGCGGCGCGGACCCGCAGGCTGGGCCAGTTCGGCGAGCTGCCGGCCGTCGCGGCCACCCCGCTGGTCCTGGCGGTCACCGAGCTGCTGCACAACGCCGCCGAGCACGCCTTCCCGGACGGCAGCCCGGGCAGCATCGAGCTGGTCGCCGAGCGCGACGGGGAGGACCTGGTCGTCCGCGTGCGGGACGACGGGCAGGGCCTGCCCGAGGGCTTCGACGTGACCGCCAGCGAGGGCCTGGGGCTGCAGATCGTGCGGACGCTGGTCACCAGTGAGCTCGGCGGTGGGCTGAGCATGGGTGCCCCGTCCACCGGCGAACCGGGGACCGAGGTGGTGCTCACCCTCCCCGGTGCCGGCCGCCTGCGGAGGTGACCACCGGGGACGACGTCGACAACGCCACGAGGCCGGCCCGGGCATCCCGGACCGGCCTCGTGGCGGTTCAGTGCGGCGGTGCCGGGCGGGGGGCCCGGGAGCCGGATCGCGGTGGGCTCAGGCGGTGCGCACCCGGGTGCGAGCCTGGCGCCGCTTGAGCGCGCGCCGCTCGTCCTCGGACAGCCCACCCCAGACGCCGGAGTCCTGACCCGAGCGCAGGGCCCAGTCCAGGCAGGACTCCACGACCGGGCAGCGCCGGCACACACCCTTGGCCTGCTCGATCTGCACGAGAGCCGGACCGGTCGTCCCGATGGGGAAGAACAGCTCCGGGTCCTCGTCTCGGCAGAGCGCGCGGTGGCGCCAGTCCATGGCGGTGATCTCCTCGATGTCGTCTACGGTGTGGTGCATCAGTCGCCGGCCTCGGACCGTTCCGCAGGCCGGCACCGGGTTGGCCAGCGCCATGGCACAGCGACTCAGTGCATTTGTTACCGACAGGTTGCTTTCCTCTCGCGATGTTTTCACGAGGAAGATGCCTGTCAAGCAAATCGGAGGCTTCGGTCGACCCCTCGTGAGCAAGCTCACCACGGGCGTGCTAGGTGCGCCACTCGACCGCACGTCCCCGCGACGCGAGGCATTGACATCGCCCGTCCGACGTGCACAAAGCTGCAGGTCGGAACCGCAATTGCGAGAACGGGCAGTTCCTCGTCGATGTGGTGCGGATCGCCCCTGACCCCGCTGCGGGACCGGGCCGCCCCGGCGGTCCGTGGCGCCGCTCGGCCGTCGCCCTCCGACGCCGTCTGCGCCGGGGTCAGGCCACCACGTCCATGGGTGACCTGACGCCGCCGGTCCGCTCCTCGCTCGCCGGCGCTCGCTGCGATGCTCCCGGCGGCGTCAGGCCACCACGCGCAGGGCGGCGGGGACGCTGCACACGCGCAGCCCCGTCGCGGTGCCGAGGTGGTCGCCGTCCAGTTGCCAGCCCTGCGGGCGCACCGCCGTGAGGATGACGGTCTGCAGGTCGTGCCGGCGGTGCACCCCTCGGCCGCGCGCATCGGGGCGGCGGGCGAACACCTGCCGCACGTGGTGGAGCATCCGGAACACCCCCATGCGCCCCATGGCGAAGACGTCCAACCCGGCGTCGAAGGACGCCTCCGGGCTGGGGTTCACCGGCCGCCGCCCCAGGTAGGTCCACGGCGCCACGTTGGACACCAGGCACAGGAACAGCCCGTCCAGCGACGGTTCCCCGGGCAGCTCGAGCGTCATGGGCGGGTCCCGGCGCTCGTGGCCCAGCACGAACGCCGTCGTCGCCTCGACCACGTACAGGGCCCCGGTGGAGCGCCGTCCCCGCGCCCGCTGCGCCTCCACCCGCCCGATGACGTCGGCGTCGAACCCGAGCCCGGCGCTGAAGACGAACCACCGGGGGTCGGTCCACCCGGGGGAGGCGGCGGCACCGGCGTCCGCGGCAGCCTGGGCGGCCCCGGGGTCGGGGAGGGCGATCGTCGCCGTCGTCGTGCCGCGCGCGCTCGCCGTCCCCAGGGAGACCCGCCGGGTCCGGCCCGCGCGCAGCGACTCCAGGATCTCGGTGGTCGCCGTGAGCGGGTCGCGGGAGCGCCCCAGCGCCCGCGAGAAGACGTTCGTGGACCCGCCGGGCACAACCGCGAGGGTCGGCACCCCCGGGCCGGGGCCGGCGTGCAGCAGCCCGTTGACGACCTCGTTGACGGTGCCGTCACCGCCGAGGGCCACGACGACGTCCACGCCGTCGGCCCCGGCCGCCCGGGCCAGCTCGCTGCCGTGACCGCGGTGGGTGGTCTCGGCGAGGTCCACCTTGAGCTCGCCGGCCAGGGCGGCGAGCACGTCGTCGCGCATCGTGCGGGAGGTCGTCGTCGCCGCGGGGTTGGCCACCACGAGCGCGCGCATGACGGTCAGGCTAACGAGGCCGGGAGTCGAGGCCCGGCAGGTGCGGCCCGGACCGGTCCGGAGGCGTCCGGCGCGTACCCTCGCGGCCGTGACGGAGCAGCCAGGAGCCCGGCCCCCGCGGGAGCGCCGGCACTCGGAGCGGCTGCTGGGCGGTGCCGCCGAGCCGTCCGCGGCGCGGCCCGCCCGGCCCCGGTCGCAGGCACCGCCCGCGGTGCGGCGAGCGGCGCTGGTGGTCGGCCTGGAGGCCGTGCTGCTGGCCGGGGTCGCCGTGTGGCTGCTCCTGCTGACCTTCACCTCCACCCCCGACAGCGTCGGGCGGGCGGTCGCCGAGGTCGTCTACGTGGGGCTGTTCGCCGCGCTCCTGGCGGCCGCCGCGGTGGGGCTGTGGCGGGTGTCGAGCTGGGCCCGCGGCCCGGTGGTCGTGCTGCAGCTGCTGTTCGCGCTGCTGGGCTACTACTCGGCGTTCGAGTGGGGCGGGCCGCTGGTCGGCGTCCCGGTCCTGGTGCTGGCCGCCGTCGTGCTGTACCTGCTGGCCACCCCCGAGGCGCGCCTGGCCTTCTCCGGGGATCGCTGAGGGAGGACCCCGCGTCCGGGTGGGGCCGTGACGGGGCGCCTCAGACGAGCTCGACGACGTCGGCGATCGAGTCGAGCACCCGGCCGGGACGGAACGGGAAGCGCGCCACGTCGGTCGCGCGCGTCGAACCCGTGAGCACCAGGATCGTGTCCAGCCCCGCCTCGATGCCGGCGACCACGTCGGTGTCCATCCGGTCGCCGATCATCACCGTCGACTCCGAGTGCGCGGAGATCCGGTTCATCGCGCTGCGGAACATCATCGGGTTGGGCTTGCCGACGAAGTAGGGCTCGGCGCCGGTCGCCCGGGTGATCATCGCCGCGACCGAGCCGGTCGCCGGCAGCGGCCCCTCGGGCGAGGGACCGGTGACGTCGGGGTTGGTCGCGATGAACCGCGCCCCCGAGCCGACCAGCCGGATCGCCCGGGTGATCGCCTCGAACGAGTAGGTGCGCGTCTCACCGAGGACGACGTAGTCGGGGTCGGTGTCGGTCAGGGTGTAGCCGGCCTCGTAGAGCGCCGTGGTCAGACCCGCCTCGCCGATGACGTACGCCGAGCCGCCGGGCAGCTGGCTGGAGAGGAAGTCCGCCGTCGCCAGCGCCGAGGTCCAGATCGACTCCTCGGGCACCTGCAGCCCCGACCGGGCCAGTCGGGCGGCGAGGTCGCGCGGCGTGAAGATGGAGTTGTTGGTGAGCACCAGGAACCGGCGCCCCAGCTCGACCAGCCGCTGCAGGAACTCCGCGGCGCCGGGCAGCGCCTGGCCCTCGTGCACCAGGACGCCGTCCATGTCGGTGAGCCAGCACTCCGGCGGCTTCCGGTCGGTGCTCATGCCCGCTCGCGGCGGTCGCCGGCGAACGTGGTCAGGGCCTCGTCGGTGAGCCGGAAGACCGTCCACTCGTCCATCGGCACCGCTCCGGCGGCCTTGTAGAAGTCGATCGAGGGGGTGTTCCAGTCCAGCACCGACCACTCCAGGCGGTCGTGGCCGCGCTGCACGCACAGCTCGGCGAGCGTGCGCAGCAGCTCGCGGCCCAGCCCGCTGCCCCGGTGCTGCGGCTGCACGTAGAGGTCCTCGAGGTAGATGCCGTGGGTGCCGCGCCACGTCGAGAAGTTCAGGAACCACAGGGCCATGCCGACGACCTCGCCGCCGACGTCCGCGACGTGGCCGAACAGCTTCGGGGAGTCGCCGAAGAGCGCGGCGGTCAGCTGCTCCTCGGTCAGCCGGACCTCGTGCGCGGCCTCCTCGTACTCGGCCAGTTCGCGGACCAGCCCGACCACGGCGGGCACGTCGTCGGGGCGGATCGGGCGGACGCTCATGTGAGCAGCTCCTTGACGCGGGCCGGCACCAGCCGGGCGAGGGGCGAGAGCGCCGGCACGAGCACCGGGGCCAGCAGGTAACCGTAGGCGAGCACGCAGCCGGTGATCACCGGGACGAGGGCGAAGCCGACGACGACGGCCAGCGCCGCGACGACCAGCCCGTAGGGCCGGCCGCTCTTCGGGCTGACCAGCGAGCGGAACGAGCGGAACCGGATGGTGCTCACCATGAGCAGCGCCGGGACGGCGACGATGAGCAGCACCCACAGCCGGTCGCGGCCCTGCATCTGGTCGCCGAAGGCGAACACCGAGGCCAGCACGACGCCGGCGGCCCCGGGGCTGGGCATGCCGGTGAAGTACCGCTTGTCGGCCGTGGGGTCGATCGTCGTGTTGAACCGCGCCAGCCGGATGGCCGCGCACGCGACCCAGAGGAAGCAGGCGACCCAGCCCAGGGGGTCCCACTCGTCGCGGCCCTCGGAGAACAGCGTGAACGCCAGCAGTGCCGGGGCCAGCCCGAAGGAGACCAGGTCGGCCAGCGAGTCGAACTGCAGGCCGAACGGGGTGACCGCGCCGACCAGCCGGGCGACCGCGCCGTCGGTGATGTCGAAGACCACCGACAGCCCCACCAGGACGGCGGCCAGCGTGTACTGCCCCCGGATGGACACCAGGATCGCGGCGAAGCCGCACATCATGTTGGCCAGGGTGAACAGGCTGGGCAGGGTGGCCAGGGCCCGCCGGCGGCTCCCGCGGACCGACCCCCGGACGAACTCGACGGTGGCCGTGCGCCGGGTCTGCGGCGGGCGCGCGCCGGACGCGGAGCTGGGCATGGCCGCCTCCTCAGCCGGCTGCGGGCCAGCGGGCGATGACGGTCTCGCCGCCGCGCACCCGCTGCCCCTTGCGGACGGTGATCGTGCACTCGCGGGGGACGAAGACGTCCATCCGCGAGCCGAACTTCATCAGCCCCATCCGCTCGCCGGTGGCCAGGTGCTGGCCGACGCCGGTGCGGGTCACGATGCGCCGCGCGAGGGCGCCGACGAGCTGCCGGAAGACCACGGTGCGTGGGCTGGGGCCGGTGGTGTCGCGCAGCCACAGCTCGCTGCGCTCGTTGAGGTGCGCGGACTCCTTGCGGTAGGCGGCCAGGAAGCTGCCCTTGCGGTAGGAGCTCTCCACGACCTCGCCGTGGTACGGCGAGCGGTTGACGTGCACGTCGACCACGGAGAGGAAGACGCTCACCTGCTGCCAGTCCCCCTCGGGCGCGACGCCCTCCTGGGGCTCGCCCGCGACCATCACCACGCCGTCGGCGGGGGACAGGACGTCGTCCTCGGCCGGCGGCTCGACGTCGCACCGGCGATCGGGGTCGCGGAAGAACAGGGCCATGTAGGCCGACAGGGCCAGGAACGGCCAGGCGGCGAACCGGAGCCCTCGCCGGCCGGACAGCCGCCCGGCGAGGGAGGACAGGGCCGCGGGAGCCAGGGGGACGGTGATGAACGGCCACCCGGCCGGATCGATGCGCATCGTGGCCAAACGGTACCGGGACGCACTCGCGTCGGCCGACGGATCACCGGCTGCCGGCCCGGGCGGCCGGCAGCCGGGTCCGGCGGGTCAGGCGGCTGGGGTGGCGACGTTGACCAGCCACCGAACGCCGAAGCGGTCGGTGACCTGCCCGAACGTGTCGCCCCACACCTGCTCCTCCAGCGGGACGTCGACGACGCCGCCCTCGGCCAGCGCCTGGAACCAGCGGGGGAGGGTCTGCGCGTCGTCCCCGGAGAGCGACAGCGACACCCGGTCCGGGCCGGTGGCGTCGGGGTCGTGGCCGTCGGAGGCCATGAGCTCCAGCCCGTCGGCGGTGCGCAGGAAGGCGTGCATCACGCCGTCGTCGGGGTACTCGCCCCCGCCGCCGCCGACGTCCCCGAAGGTCATCACCTGGAGCTCGCCGCCGAGGACGGAGCGGTAGAACTCCATCGCCTCGCGGGCGTTGCCGGAGAAGTCCAGGTAGGGGTTGAGCCGGGTGGCCATGGCGTCTCCTCGTGTCCTGGTGCGGTCAGCGGGCAGACCGGCGTGCGCGCCGGAACTCATCGACGCGCCGGGCGCGGGGACGGCGACGGCCGGCGAGCGGGGAGCTCGCCGGCCGTCGCCGCACCTCGGGGAGCACCCAGGCCGCGGCCTCCGTGGAGGCGGTCTGGCTGACCCCTCAGGTCGAGGCGGACGTCAGCGGCTCGATGTTCTGGTTGAGGCGGAAGACGTTGTCCGAGTCGTAGGCGGCCTTGACTGCTGCGAGCCGCTGGTACCCAGCGGTGCCGCCGTACGCCTCCGTGATGCGAGCACGGCCCTCGTCGCCGTCCAGGTGGTTGACGTAGGTGCTGGCGGCGGCTGGACGCAGGGCAGTCCACGTGTCACGCGCCCAGCGACGGTGGGCGTCGCCGGGACCGCCTTCCCAGGAGGAGGAGACGGTGACCAGCCAGCGGCTACCGCGGTTGGCGAAGGCGGTGGCGCGTGGGTCGACGTCACTGATCGCTCCACCCAGGAGCCGCAGCAGGATGACGCTGCGCGGTGAGCTGACGCCCGCCCACTGCTCGACCAGGCGGTCGATCGCTGCGTCGTCGAGCCGTCCGAGGAGGTCGGATCGGACGTAGTTGTGCAACCCGGGCGGGTTCATCGCGTCGGCGGAGCGCTGCAGCGCGACGTAGCCCGTGATCCCCACGCCGTCGACCACCGGCCGGCCGATCCCCCGGACCCCGTGGAGGAACGCCTCACCCTCGCTCCGCGATCCGACCCAGCACGGGATGACCACCAGGGTCCGCCGGCCCTGCAGCGGCTGCGGCACCTCGGGCAGCGGTGGCATCGTCGCCAGCGCTGTCACCAGGGCGAACTCGCGCGGTGTGTCCAGAGCGAGGTCCTGCAGCGCCCGCAGCACCGCGGGCGCCTGGTCCTCGGGGTACATCAGCGGACCGGCCACCAGCGGCCCGACCGGGTGCAGGCGGAAGCGGAACTCGGTCACGATGCCGAAGTTGCCGCCTCCACCGCGCAGGGCCCAGAACAGGTCGGGGTGCTCGTCGGGACCGACCTGCAGCAGCCGGCCATCGGCCGTGACGAGATCAGCGGCCAGGAGGTTGTCGCAGCTCAGCCCGAACCTGCGGGACAGCCAGCCGATGCCGCCGCCGAGGGTCAGGCCGGCGATCCCGGTGTCCGACACCTCCCCTCCGGGGGTCGCCAGTCCGAACGCCTGGGTCTCGGCGTCGAACTCGGCCCAGGTGAGCCCGGGCTGTGCGGTGGCCGTGCGCGACCGCGGGTCGACCCTGATGCCCTTCATCCCCGACAGGTCGACCACGATCCCGTCGTCGCACGTCGAGAACCCCGGGATGCTGTGGCCTCCTCCGCGCACCGCGAGCGGCAGGCCGCGCTCGCGTGCGTGGCGCACGGCAGCGATCACGTCGGCGGCCCCCGTGCAGCGAGCGACCATCCGGGGCCGGCGGTCGATCGCGAGGTTCCACACCCGGCGGGCGCGCTCGTAGTCCGGTGAGCCGGGGCTCACGACCTCCCCCCGGAAGCCCGGCAGGTCGTGGTCGAGGTCCTTCTCGAGCAGGTCGGTCATGGCTTGCCTCCGCGCAGGCGGTGGGAGTGGGACGAGGCGACCCTCCCGCGGGCCGACCCGCTGCACGACGGGTGGACCACGTATCTCCCGGTCGGGCGCTACGTACGTAGTCCCACGGGTGCGAGGGCGGTTCCGGCGCGTCCTGCGCCCGGCGCCGTTCCCGCTCCGTGGCGTCGGGGTCGCCTTCCCGGGCGCGCACCGCGGCCCGGCGCGGGAGCCGCTCTCACCAGGCGGATCGAGCCGCCCGGGCGACGAGTGCGCTGCGGCTGTGGGTCCCGGTCTTGGCCATCAGCCGCTCCAGGTGCTTCTCCACGGTGCGGGGTGAGAGCACGAGCCGGGCCGCGATCTCGCGGTTCGACAACCCCTGGCCGACCAGGGCGAGGACCTCCACCTCCCGACTGGTGACTCCGCGGGAGCGGAGCGCGTCGGGCACGTCGGGTCCTGGCGTACGGCGTGGGACAGGGGCGCCGGCACGGCGCAGCAGCGCACGGCAGGCCGCGGCGACCCGGTCGTGGCCCATGCGCTCGAAGTGGGTCAGGTCGTCGAGGAGCCAGCGGGTCGGTTCACCCCAGCCGTCGGAGATCGCAGCCTCGGCGACCAGTCGCCGGGCCAGGTGCCGGAAGTGGGGCATCGGGACGGGTGCGAGCAGCGCTCGATCCGCCGCCGCGAACGCCTCCGCCGCTGCGGCGCGGTCGCCCCGACGAGCGAGGACGACCGCCTCGGCCAGCCCGAGGTGTCCGACGGTCCAGCGGGCGACCCCCGCACCGGTCTGCGTCCTCGCCAGCTGGAGGGCATCCGCGCCACGCTCGAGGGCTGCGAGCAGGGCCCATCTCGCCAGCGGCGGGCTGGACGTGGTGTCGACCTCGCGACGGAGGTGCGCTGCGGCGCGATCGAGGGCCTGGAGTGCACCGTCCCGGTCCTCGACCAGCAGGCGGCTGGTCGCGCGCACGTGCAGGGCCGCGGCAGCGACGTGGTCGTCCTCCGGCGCGCGGGCGAGCGCATCGGCGGCCAGGGCCTCTGCCGCGGCCTCCTCCCCGAGCTGGGCGCGGATCTCGCCCTGGACGATCAGCACCATCGGCAGGATCGGTAGGCGCAGCCACCGCGCGCTCTCCTCGACCGCCTCCAGGATCGCGAGTGCCTCGTCGTGCTCGCCGCGCCAGGCCAGCATCGACGCGCGGTGGTAGTCGGCGGCTGTGGCGACCGCGATCGAACCGGTGTCCAGCGCGGCTCCTCGGGCTTGCTGGGCGCGTTCGGTCCGCAGGCTGCCGAACAGGTCGATGGTCGACAGCTCGTGCAGTGCTCGCGCCCGCCACACGGGGAGCCGATGACGCTCGGCCGTGTCGAGCGCACGGGTGAACAACGCCTCCGCAGCGGCTCCGTCACGCCGCCGGGCCAGCCTGCCCAGCACCTCCAACGCCTCGCAGGTCACCTCGGGCCGCACGGGCACGCGGGCGTCGAGGACGCGGCGGGCGAGACGCTCGGCCTCCGCGAAACGGTTGCGGCCCAACGCGACGAGCGCCTCGACGAGGTCGGCCCGCGGCAGGTCCGCCGTGACCTCACGCGCCAGACGCGTCTGCTCCTCCGCGGCCGACCAGGCCCCGGCCACGGTCCATGCGCGCGCCAGCCGCAGGTGCGCGTCCGACACGCGCGACGGTGCCGCGTCGAGTCGCTGCAGGCCGGCCAACAGGGACGAGGTCGCGGCGGCGGCGTCCTCGGGCCGCCCGGCCTGCACCAGGACCTCCGCCAGCACCTCGTCGGCCTGCACGCGGGTGAGCACGTCGTCGCCACCCAGCGCCCGCGCTCGCTCCACGGTCGCCTCGGCGGTGGCGAGCGCCCCGCTCTCGAGGTCCCTCCGTCCGGCGTCGACCAGGAGTTCGGCGGCACGCCGCCGGTTCCCCGCCACCTCCGCCATGGCGGCGGCCACGGCGCACCGGTCCCGGTCGAGATCGCTGCCGGCCCGCTCCAGCGCCTCCAGCGCCCGGCCCGCCAGAGCGGCGCGTTCGGGCGGCAGGATGTCGGCGAGGACGGCGTCACGGGTGAGGGCGTGGCGGAACGCGAACCTGCCATCGGCACCGGTGACGAGCAGTCCGTCGCGCACTGCCCCACGCAGCGCGTCCAGCACTGTCGCCGCGTCGAGGCCGGTCATCGGGGGCAGCAGAGCCCAGTCGAACTGCTCACCGAGGACTGCTGCAGCCGTCACGCCGCGCCGCGCCTCCTCCGCCAGCGCGGCGAGCTGAGCTCGGGTGGACTCGGCGATGCTCACCGGCACCACGAGGTCGCTCGGGTGACGGCGGGCGACGTCGAGCAGTTCCTCGACGAGCAGGGGGACGCCCTCGGCCCGGCTGCGGACCAGATCGAGCAACTCCGGGCGCGGGTCGTCGCCGAGGCATGCCGTCGCCATCTCCACCACGCCCGCCTCGTCGAGCCCCTCCAGCTCGAGCAGCCGGACGGCGTCACGCCGGGCGGCGTGGTGCAGTACGGGGACGGCCGAGCCCTGCTCGCGGCTCGTCACGACGATCAGCACCGGCTGGGAGGCGACGTTGTCGAGCAGGTACTCGAGCACGGCGAGCGTGTCCGGGTCGGCCCAGTGCAGGTCTTCGAGGACGAGCAGCAGGCCCTGACGGGCGCCCAGGTGGCCCAGCAGCCGCAGGACGGCCTCGCCGAGGACCACCAGCGAGTTTGTCCAGCGGGCCGGATCGCCATTGCGGCAGAAGCCGGCCGAGCACGGCTCGGAACGGCCCCAGCTCGGCCGGCGCGGGTCGGTCTGCCCGCAGCCCGCTGAGCAGGGCCTCGACGATCGGGCGGAACGCCGGCTGCTGGCCGCCGGCGACCGCTCTGCCGACCAGCGTCGGCACCGTGTCGCGGGCTCGTCGGGCCAGTTCCACGACGAGGCGTGACTTGCCGATCCCGGCGGATCCGACCAGGGCCACCGCAGCGCCGCGACCGGACCGGACGGCATCCAGCGCCGCGAGCAACTGCTCGAGCTCGCGGTCCCGCCCCACGAGGACCGGGCACCGGAGGCCGAGCACCGTTCGAGTATGGATCTCACGGACGAGCCGGGTCGCGACCGCCGGAGCAGCGACGCGGCGGATGTGCTCCCCGCTCCCCGCTGGGCCGTCGAGGACCGCCCGACGACGAGACGGCGACGGCCGGCGAGCGCAGTGCTCGCCGGCCGTCGCCGCACCTCGGGGGACTCAGGCCGCGGCCTTGGTCTCCCAGAAGATCTTGTCGATCTCGGCGATGTAGTCGAGCAGCTTCTGGCCCTCGGCCGGGTCCATGCTGCCCTTGCCGCCGGCCGCACCGGCCTGCTTGGTGGCCTTGTTGAACAGCTCGTGCAGCTGCGGGTACTTCTCGAAGTGCGGGGGCTTGAAGTAGTCGGTCCACAGCACCCACAGGTGGTGCTTGACCAGGTCGGAGCGCTGCTCCTTGATCAGCACGGCGCGCATGCGGAAGACCGGGTCCTCGTTGGCCTGGTACTTCTCCTGGATGGCCTTGACGGACTCCGCCTCGATGCGGGCCTGGGCCGGGTCGTACACGCCGCAGGGGAGGTCGCAGTGCGCGGTGGCCTCCACGGCGGAGAACATGCGGAAACGCATGGACGTGACCTCCGGGTCTCGTGGTGTGGTCGTCTGCGACCCTACTCCCGGTGAACGGTGACCACAGGTCCGAGGAAGAGGTCCCCCCGACCGTTCCGCCGCTGGTCACGCCCTGGGTCCTGGCCCGGGTGGCCGGGCCGTCCATGTCGCCGACCGTGCGGCACGGTGACCGGCTGCTGGTGCGCCGGGTCGACCGCGGCGGCGCGGTCGGTCCCGGCGACGTCGTCCTGGCCCGGTTCCCGGTCCGGCCGGAGCTGCTGGTGGTCAAGCGCGTCCGGCGGGAGGCGCCCGGCGGCCACTGGGTGGAGGGCGACAACCCCCTGGTCGCCGACGACAGCCGCGCCTTCGGTCCCGCCGTCGTGGTGGGCCGGGTGGTGGGCCGGCTGTGGCCGCGACCGGGCCGGCTGGCGCCGCCCCCGGACTCAGCGGCCGGCGCGTAGCTGCTCGTACCGCGCCGCGCACTGCTCCATCGTCGGCAGCAGCCCCTGCTCGCGGGCCTGCTCGAGGGTCGGCGCCTGCCGGTCCTTGGCGGAGAGCTCGAACTCGACGTCGCCGGGCCAGGGGAGGGCCAGCGCCGGGTCCAGCGGGTCGATGCCGAACTCCCGCGTGGGGTCGTAGCCGCTGGAGACCAGGTAGGTCACCGAGCTGCCGTCGACCAGGGAGACGAAGGCGTGGCCGAGGCCCTCGGACAGGTACACGGCGCGGGGCGCCTCGCTGTCGAGCACGACCGCGTCGTGCACCCCGAAGGTCGGTGAGCCGACCCGGACGTCGACGACGACGTCGAGCACCCGCCCCGCCGGGCAGTACACGTACTTGGCCTGTCCGGGCGGCACCAGGGCGAAGTGCACGCCGCGCAGCACCCCGCGGGCGGAGACGCTGTGGTTGGCCTGGGCCAGCGTCAGCCCGAACCCCAGGGCGCCGGAGAGGACGTCGGCCCGGTACCACTCGGTGAACCGGCCGCGGGCGTCGCCGTGGGGGACCAGGTCGAGGGCGTAGGCGTCGCGCACAGCCAGTTCGCGGATCTCCACGGTGCGGAACGGTAGGCGACCGCGCGTCCCGGACACCGTTACGCTGCCGTGTCCATGGGCGGAACCCTGCATCCCGAGACCTCCGCAACCCGGCCGGGGAGCCCCGACCGCTTCGCCGACGACCCGGCGTTCGCCGTCCACGAGGGCGGCAAGCTGGCGGTACGCCCGACCCGCTCCATCGACTCCGTGGCCGACCTGGCGCTGACGTACACGCCGGGCGTCGCCCGCGTCTCCAGCGCCATCGCCACCGAGCCCGGCCTCGCGCGGCGGTTCACCTGGGCGCCGCGCGTGGTCGCGGTGGTCTCCGACGGCACCGCCGTCCTGGGGCTGGGCGACATCGGGCCGACCGCCGCGCTGCCGGTCATGGAGGGCAAGGCCTGCCTGTTCAGCGAGTTCGCCGGGCTGTCGTCGGTGCCGGTGGTCCTCTCCACCACCGACGTCGACACGATCGTGGAGACGGTGGCGGCGATCGCGCCGTCCTTCGGCGGGATCAACCTGGAGGACATCAGCGCTCCGCGCTGCTTCGAGATCGAGGACCGGCTGCGCGAGCGGCTGGACATCCCGGTCATGCACGACGACCAGCACGGGACGGCGATCGTCGTGCTCGCCGCCCTGCGCAACGCGGCCCGCGTGGTCGGCCGGGAGATCAGCGACCTGCGGGTGGTCGTCTCCGGCGCCGGGGCGGCGGGGATCGCGTGCACCAAGATCCTGCTGGGCGCGGGCGTCGGTGACATCGCGGTGGCCGACTCCCGGGGGGTCCTGCACCCGGGCCGCGAGGACCTCACCCCGGTCAAGCGCTGGGTCGTGGAGCACACGAACCGCTCCGGCTACGCGGGCACGATGGCCGGCGCACTCGAAGGCGCCGACGTCTACCTGGGGCTGTCCGGTGGCTCGGTGCCGGAGTCGGTGATCGCCTCGATGGCGCCCGGCTGCATCGTGTTCTCGCTGGCCAACCCCATCCCCGAGGTCGACCCGGAGATGGCGGCGCGCTACGCGGCCGTCGTCGCCACCGGGCGCAGCGGCGAGCCCAACCAGATCAACAACGTGCTCGCCTTCCCCGGGGTGTTCCGCGGGGCGATCGACGCCGGCGCGACCGCCATCACCGAGGAGATGAAGCTGGCCGCGGCCGCCGCGATCGCCGACGTCGTGGGCGAGGAGGTGCGTCCTGACTACGTCGTCCCCAGCCCGCTGGACCGACGCGTGGCCGAGGCCGTGGCGGCCGCGGTGGCCGACTGCGCCCGAGAGCAGGCCGTCACCCGCTGACGCGGCCGGAGGGGATCGGTGCGGGTGACCCGCACCGATCCCCTCCGGTCAGTCCAGGTGCAGCCAGGGGGCGATCGCCGAGCGCACCCCGGTGTTGGCGTAGACGAACCACAGCGTGACCAGGACGAACCCGGGCGCCAGCACCGCCTTCTCCAGCACGGTGCCGGTGCGCAGCGGGGTGAGCGCCAGCCGGCAGCGCTTGAGCAGCCAGACCACCGGCACGGGGACGCCCTGCTTGGTCAGCGCGTCGCCGGCGATGTGGGTCAGCACGCCCAGTGCCACCGCGTACGGCAGCCACGCGGGCTGGGGCATGTGCTCGAGCAGCAGCCACGCGCCCGCCCAGGACAGCACGAGGTTGCCGACGACGGTGTTCTCCGCCCGCCCGGGGATCACGAAGTGCAGGGCCCGCAGGGCCAGCCCGATGGCCAGGGCGATCAGCAGCAGGCTCGACCAGAACGCGTTCGCCGCGGCCAGGGCGAGCGCGCCGAACGCGAGCGGGGCCAGGACGGCGTCGTGGGTGCCCCAGCGGTGGCCCTGCGCGAGCCGTCCGATCGCGCCGGAGGGCACGTCGGTGATCGGGCCCCACATGTCGGAGACCGTGGAGCCGCTGTGGTCGAGGTCGGGCAGCATGGCGAACCCGCCGGCTGCGGCGATCCACGCGACCTGGGCGACGGGGCCCTCCACCGGGGCCCAGGGCAGCGTCGCGGCGCCCGCGGCGAGCCCCGAGAGCGCGTGGGAGTGACCGAGCACGCACAGAGGGTCTCGCTGCCCTGCCCGGGAGCGGGGGAGGCCGCCGTCCGGGCGTGTCGGTCAGGGCTTCCAGACCATGAGGACCGCGACGGCGACCAGGAGCAGGGTGACGACGCCGGCTCCGGCCGCGATCCGGCCGTAGAGCGCCTTGGCGGAGGAGTCGCCCCGCCGCAGCCCGGCCGCCGCGCGGGAGAGCGCGGGGACGACGAGGACGAGGCTGACCACCAGTGCGACCAGGTACAGCACGATCGACAGCCACAGCCACGTCCGGGACAGCGGGATGCCCTCGACCCCGGAGACGCCGAACCCGAACAGGGCCACCGCCAGCGACGCCCACGTGAAGACCCGGGTGGACCGCGTCAGCAGCTCCACCGCGGGGACGTCGCCCGTCCGGACGGCGCGCAGCGCGGTGTGCGGCAGCAGCGCCATCGGGCCGATGAGGAAGACGGCGGTCACGACGTGGAGGACGTTGAGGACGGTGCCCATGCACGGAGGCTAGGCAACCCGTGCACTCTGTCGTCCTCCGGACTCGCACCGCGGCCAGGTGCCGTCCCCTGCCCCGCTGAGCCCGTCCCGGCCCTCGTCGGGGAGGCCTCCGGCCCCCCGCTCCTCGAGCCGCCCCCGCGGCCAGGTGCCGTCCCCTGCCCCGCTGAGCCCGTCCCGGCCCTCGTCGGGGAGGCCTCCGGCCCCCCGCTCCTCGAGCCGACCTCCGCGGTGATCCGGCGGCTCAGTCCTCGTCGTCGTCCGTGCCGCCGCGGGCCAGCCAGGTCGCCAGCCGCTCGACCGGCACCTCGAAGTCCGGGAACTGGTCGACGAACGCCTGCATCTGGTCGGCGAGCCAGGCGAGGGTGACCTGCTCGTCGCCCCGCCGCTCGGCCAGCTCCTCGAGACCCCTGTCGGTGAAGTACACGGCATGGAACCTACGACGCCCGGCTCCCGAGGTGTTCGGGAACCGGGCGTCGCGGGGCGCGTGGGCTCAGTCGGCGAAGGCCTGCGCGACCAGCTGCTTCTGCTCGACCTCGTGCACCTTGGCCGAGCCGACGGCCGGGCTGGCCGAGGCGCGGCGGCTGACGCGGCGCAGCGTCCGGCCCCCGAGGTGCTCGGGCAGGTTGACCGCCATGAACTGCCAGGCGCCCATGTTGGCCGGCTCCTCCTGCACCCAGACGACGTCCTGCGCGTTCGGGTAGCGGTCCAGCTGCTGGCGGATCTGCTCGGCGGGCAGCGGGTAGAGCTGCTCGACCCGCACCACCGCGGTGTCGGCGGTGCCGTCGGACTCCCGCTGGGCGAACAGGTCGTAGGCGACCTTGCCGCTGCACAGCAGCACCCGGCGGACGGCGGCGTCGTCGAGCGGCTCGCCCCCGACACCCGGGTCGGGCAGCACCGGACGGAAGGTCTCCTCGGTGAAGTCCGCCACCGGGCTGACCGCGGCCTTGGCCCGCAGCAGCGACTTGGGCGTGAACACGACCAGCGGCCGGTGCACGTCCGACAGCGCCTGCCGGCGCAGCAGGTGGAAGTAGTTGCCCGGCGTCGAGCAGTTGGCGACGGTCATGTTGTTCTCCGCCGACAGCTGCAGGAAGCGCTCGATCCGGCCGCTGGAGTGGTCCGGCCCCTGGCCCTCGAGGCCGTGCGGCAGCAGCAGGACGACGCCGGAGCGCTGACCCCACTTGGCCTCGCCGGAGCTGACGTACTCGTCGATGACCATCTGGGCGCCGTTGACGAAGTCGCCGAACTGCGCCTCCCAGAGCACCAGGGCCTTGGGGTTGGCCAGCGAGTAGCCGTACTCGAAGCCCAGCGCCGCGTACTCGCTGAGCAGCGAGTCGTAGACGAAGAACTTCGCCTGGTCCTCGGAGAGGTGCGCCAGCGGCGTGTACTCCGCGGCCGACTCGCGGTCGATGAGCACCGAGTGCCGCTGCACGAAGGTGCCCCGGCGCGAGTCCTGCCCGGCCAGGCGGACCGGGACGCCCTGCATGAGCAGCGACCCGAAGGCGAGCAGCTCGCCCATCGCCCAGTCGATGCCACCCTCGCTCACCATCGCCGCGCGCCGCTCGAGCATCCGCTGCAGCTTCGGGTGGACGGTGAAGTCCTGCGGCAGCGAGACGTGCGCGTCGCCGATCGCCTTGAGCACCTCGGTGGAGATGGCGGTGGCGATCGAGGTCGACTCCTGCGCCGGCTGGTCCATCGCCGGCTGCGGCTTGGAGGTCTCCTGCGCGTCGTGCGTCTCGGCGAAGGCCCGCTCCAGCTGGCCGCGGTAGTCCTTGAGCGCCTCCTCGGCCTCGGCCAGCGTGATGTCCCCGCGGCCGATGAGCGCCTCGGTGTACAGCTTCCGGACCGAGCGCTTGCGGTCGATGATGTCGTACATCAGCGGCTGGGTCATCGACGGGTCGTCGCCCTCGTTGTGGCCGCGCCGGCGGTAGCACACCAGGTCGATGACGACGTCCTTCTTGAACGCCTGCCGGTACTCCACCGCCAGCCGCGCCACGCGCACGCAGGCCTCGGGGTCGTCGCCGTTCACGTGGAAGACCGGCGCGCCGATCATCCGCGCGACGTCGGTCGAGTAGAGGCTCGACCGGGACTGCGCCGGGCTCGTGGTGAAGCCGACCTGGTTGTTGATGACGACGTGCACGGTGCCGCCGGTGCGGTAGCCGCGCAGCTGCGAGAGGTTGAGCGTCTCGGCCACGACGCCCTGGCCGGCGAAGGCCGCGTCACCGTGCAGCAGGACCGGCAGGACGGTGAAGCCCTGCTCGCCCTTGTCGATCATGTCCTGCTTGGCGCGGACGACGCCCTCGAGGACCGGGTTGACCGTCTCCAGGTGTGACGGGTTGCTGGCCAGCGAGACGGCGATCTCGGCGTCGGGCCGGAACGGGTTGCGGAACGTCCCCTCGGCACCCAGGTGGTACTTCACGTCGCCGGAGCCCTGGACGGTGCCGGGGTCGATGTTGCCCTCGAACTCGCCGAAGATCTTCGCGTAGCTCTTGCCCAGCACGTTGGCCAGCACGTTGAGCCGGCCGCGGTGGGCCATGCCGATCGCGACCTCGTCGAGCTCGTGGTCGGTGCCGGCGATCAGCACCTCGTCCAGCAGCGGGATGACCGACTCGCCACCCTCGAGGCTGAACCGCTTCTGACCGACGTACTTGGTCTGCAGGAAGGTCTCGAACGCCTCCGCGGCGTTGAGCCGGCCCAGGATGTGCTTCTGCTTCTCCCGCTCGGGCTGGTCGGCCTTGACCTCGACCCGGCGCTGGATCCACTCCCGCTCTTCGGGGTCGGTGATGTGCATGTACTCGACGCCGACGGTGCGGCAGTAGGAGTTGCGCAGCACCCCGAGGATGTCCCGCAGCGCCATCAGCCGCTCGCCGGCGAACCCGCCGACGGGGAACTTCCGGTCGAGGTCCCACAGCGTCAGGCCGTGCTGGAGGATGTCCAGGTCGGGGTGGCTGCGGACCTTGAACTCGAGCGGGTCGGTGTCGGCCATCAGGTGGCCGTTGCGCCGGTAGGCCTCGATGACCTCGATGACCCGGGCTTCCTTGTCGATCTGCCCCTCGCGGGTCACCCGCACGTCGGGCATCCAGCGCACCGGCTCGTAGGGGATGCGCAGCGAGCGGAAGACGTCGTCGTAGAACCCGTCCTCGCCGAGCAGCAGCTGGTGCAGCCGGCGCAGGAAGTCACCGGACTGGGCACCCTGGATGATCCGGTGGTCGTAGGTGGAGGTCAGCGTGATGATCTTGCTGACCGCCATCTCGGTGAGCGTCTCGGGGTTCATCCCCTGGAACTCGGCCGGGTACTCCATGGCCCCGACGCCGACGATCGTGCCCTGGCCGGCGGTCAGCCGCGGCACCGAGTGGTTGGTGCCGATGGTGCCGGGGTTGGTCAGGCTGATCGTGGTGCCCGAGTAGTCCTCGAGGGTCAGCTTGCCGGCGCGGGCGCGGCGGATGACGTCCTCGTAGGCGGCCCAGAACTGGGCGAAGTCCATCTCCTCGGCGGCCTTGATCGAGGCGACGACGAGGGAGCGGGAGCCGTCGGGCTTGGGCAGGTCGATGGCCAGCCCGAAGTTGACGTGCTCGGGCTGGACCAGGGTCGGCTTGCCGTCGACCTCGGTGTAGGAGGCGTTCATCTCCGGGAAGTCGTCCAGCGCCCGGACCAGCGCGTAGCCGATGAGGTGGGTGAAGGAGACCTTCCCGCCGCGCGCCCGCGCGAGGTGGTTGTTGATGACGATGCGGTTGTCGGCCAGCAGCTTGGCCGGCACCGCGCGCACGCTGGTCGCCGTCGGCACGGTCAGCGACGCGTTCATGTTCTTGACGATGCTGGCGGCGGCGCCGCGGAGCGGGGTCTGCTTGGGGCCCTCGCCGGCCTGCTTCGGCGCGGCCTTGGCAGCGGGCTTGGCGGCCGGCTTCGCGGCGGGGGCCGCCTTCTGCTGGGCGGCGGCGGTGTCCGCGGCGCGGTGCACGACGGTGGCCTCGGTCTTCGGCTCGACGGGGGTGGCGCGGGACGGCGCGCCGCTGTCACCGGCCGGCTGCTGCGGCGCGGCCGCGGGGGGCTGCGGGGCGGCGGGCGCCGAGGCCGTGGGGGCGGCCTCCTGCGACGGCGCCGGGCTCGCGTAGGAGGTGGCCGGCGGTTGCGTGCCCGGGCCCCCGTTGGGGGAGGCGGCCGGCTGCTCGCGGTCGTCGCTGGCCGAGACCGGGCTGCCGGGCCGGTAGTCGGCGAAGAACTCGTGCCACGCCTGGTCCACGCTGGACGGGTCGGCGAGGTACTGCTGGTACATCTCCTCGACCAGCCACTCGTTGGTGCCGAAGCCAGCCACCGCTGAGGAGGAAGGGGTGGAGGACGGCCGGGATGAACTCACGCTTGACACGGGGTCGAGTGCCTTCTTCGTCGTCGGTGGACGTCTCTGGACCGGGTGGTGAGTCTACGCCCGTCGTGGGGGAGCCGACGCCGTGAAGCGGCCTCGGCGCCGGGCCGGCCCCTGGTCGGGCGGGGGGTGGGGTGCTGCCTCAGTCGGTCGCGCCGTGCGCGACCAGGAGGTCGGCGAGGGCGTCGTGGACGTCGGCCTGGCCTGCGGCGTCGCGCCGGGTGCGGGCGGCGGCCACCCGGCTGATGTCCAGGGCGCTGGCGCCGTCGTTGGTGGTCGCGTTGACGTCGGCCCCGGCGTCGAGCAGCACGCGGACGACGTCGGGCGCGTCGCCGTCGGCCCCCGAGGCGACCGCGACGTGCAGCGCGGAGCGGCCGGTGTCCGGTTCGCGCCGGTTGACGTCGGCGCCGGCGGCCAGCAGCAGGCGGACCAGCTCCAGCCGGGCGCCGGCCGCGGCGGCGTGCAGCGCGCCGCCGTCGGCGTCGGCCCCGCGGTCGAGCAGCGCCCGCGCGGTGGTCGCCGCGCCGCCGGCCGCGGCCCAGCTGAGCAGGTCCACGCCGGTGACCGGGTCGGCCAGCGGGGCGCCCGCGTCGAGCTCCACGGTGAGCCGGTCGACGTCGTCGAGGTAGGCGGCACTGGGCGCGTCCACCGGGGCGCCGAGCTCACGGAGCACGGGCACCAGGCCGGGGGTGGACTCGAGGGCCAGGTGCAGCGGCGTCCGGTCGTGCTCGGTGCGGGCCGAGACGTCGGCGCCGGCGGCCACCAGCACCCGCACGATCTCGGCCTGGCCCTCGGCCACGGCCACGTGCAGCGGCGTCCAGCCGCCCTGGCCGGCGCGCTCCACCGTGGCGGACAGCAGGCGGGGCGCGTCGCTGACGGCCGTGCGGACGGCCTCGACGTCACCGTCGGCGATCAGCCGGCCCAGCCGCTGCGCGGTCATGCGGGTGGTCATCGGGAGAGCCCCGTTCGGAGTCGGGATCGCCCGACGCGACGGACTAGACGACGTCGCGGCGGACGGCGAGCAGGGTGCCCAGCAGGGCGGCGACCAGACCGTAACCGAGCAGCAGCAGGCCGCCCTGCCAGGGGGCGAGGAGGTCGGGCCCCTGGAAGGTCGCCGTCATGGCCTCGAGCGCTCCACCCGGCAGCCACTTGTAGGCGGGGGCCGTGGCCGGGATCGAGCGGACGATCGGCTCGATCACGAACAGGTAGACCAGCCCACCGACGATCGCGCCCACCTGGTTGCGCAGCAGCGCGCCGAGGCCGACGCCGATGACCGCGTAGATGACCAGCGCCAGCCCACTGCTGGCCAGGATCCGCAGGTTGTCGCCGGTCAGCGACGGCACCGCGCCCCGCGCGCCGGCGTGCAGCGCCACCACCAGGTAGTTCACGGCCATGACGACGAGTGCGAAGGGCACCGACACGAGGGCGTAGCCCAGGAGCTTGGCGATCACGACGCGGCCGCGCCGGGGTGTGGTCAGGAACGTCGGCGTGGCGGTCCGGTGCCGGTACTCCTGCGTCATCCCGATGATGCCCAGGATCAGGAACAGCACCGTGACGTTCGCCGTGATGGCGAGGACCAGCTGCTCGTACTGCTCGGTGCCGACCGGCGGCAGCCCGCTCTCGGCACCGCCGGCGAACGAGGTGAACAGCACCGCGAAGCCGGCCACCATCACACAGGACCCGAGCAGCAGCCCGAGCCAGACGCGGGTGGTGAACAGCTTCGTCCACTCGGCGCGGACGAGCGGGGTCATCGAGCAGCTCCCTGCGGGGTCGGGTCGGTCGAGGAGGCGGCGTACTGCTCCTGGCCGGCGGTCAGCCGGAAGTACAGCTCCTCCAGGCCGCTGGTCTCGGCGCGCAGCTCGTGCAGCTCGATGCCCGCCGCGAAGGCACGGGCACCGACCGCGGCCGGGGTCGTGCCCGTGACGGTCACCAGTCCGTCGCCGTCCGGGGTCACCGCGAACCCGGCGCCGTCGAGGACCTCGGCCAGCCGGCGGGCCTCCGGACTGCGGACGACGACGGTGCCGGCGCCCTGTGCACCGGAGCGGAGCTCGGCGATCGACCCCTCACGGACCAACCGGCCGGCGCCGACGATGACCACCCGGTCGGCGGTGTGCTCCATCTCCGACAGCAGGTGGCTGGAGACCAGCACGGTGCGGCCCTCGTCGTGGGCGAGGTGGCGGATGAAGCCGCGCAGCCACTGGATGCCCTCGGGGTCGAGCCCGTTGGCCGGCTCGTCGAGGACCAGCACGGCCGGGTCACCGAGCAGCGCCGTGGCCAGGGCCAGCCGCTGGCGCATGCCCAGGGAGTAGCCACCGGCCCGGCGGTTCGCGGCGTCGGTCAAGCCCACCTGGGCGAGCGTCTCGTCGGCGCGGGTGAGCGGAAGGCCGGCCGCCCGGCAGTACACGCGGAGGTGGTTGCGACCCGAGCGGGCCGGGTGGAAGGCGGTCTCGAGGACCGCGCCGACGGTGCGGACCGGCGAGGGGAGGTCGGGATAGGGGGCGCCGTTGAAGGTCGCCGTCCCGGAGTCCGGGCGCTCCAGCCCCAGCACCATGCGCATCGTCGTGGTCTTCCCGGCGCCGTTGGGGCCCAGGAAGCCGGTCACGGAGCCGGGCTCGACCGTGAAGGTCAGGTCGTCGACGGCGCGCACCGCGCCGAAGGTCTTGGTGAGGCCGCGGACCTCGACCCGCACGGGGTCGCGGTGGGCGGTGGAGCCGGGGTGGATGGGAGTCTCCTCGTCGTCGGCCGGGCGGCGGGTCCATCCAAGCGCACGGGGCCGACCGGACCGGCGTCCCGGCCGGTGGGGCCGCGTGTTCCGGGCCCCCGGTCGCTGGCCTGCGCCCGCGCCGCCGCGCCCTTCCCGGTAGGTTCCCCGCCCGTGAGCGCCTATCGCACGGTGGTCGTCGGGACCGACGGGTCGGAGTCCTCCCTCTTGGCGGTGCGCCGCGCCGGAGCGCTGGCCGGTGCCTGCGGTGCCCGGCTGGTCATCGTCTGCGCCTACCTGCCCCCGCGGGTCGACGACCGCGAGATCCAGGAGGCGCGGGAGGTCTTCGGCGACGAGGCCTACCAGGTCATCGGGTCGGCGCCGGCCGAGGACACCGTGCGCACCGCCGGCGAGCGCGCGCGGGAGGCCGGCGCGACCGACGTCGCGCCGATCGCCGTGGTCGGCTCCCCGGTGGAGACGCTGCTCGACGTCGTCAGCCGCGAGAAGGCCGACCTGCTCGTGGTCGGCAACCGCGGGCTCAACAGCCTCAAGGGCCGGCTGCTCGGTTCGGTCCCCTCCGACGTGACCCGCCGTTCCCCGGTCGACGTGCTGGTCGTGCACACGACGGGCTGAGCCCTGCCCGACACCCCACCGGGGGACAACCCCGGTGCACCCGACGCCCGGGAGGCACTGGAGCGCCTGCTCCTCGGGGGCCCGCGGCGCTACACGCGGCTGCAGGTCGCGCAGATGGCCGGCATGCCGTCGCACCGGACCCAGCGGCTGTGGCGGGCCCTGGGCTTCCCGGACGCCGGCGACGACGACCTCGTCTTCACCGACGCCGACGTCCAGGCGCTCGGGCTGCTCTCCGCGCTGATCGACACCGGCTTCGTCGACGAGGACGCCGAGGCCTCCATCGCCCGCGCCATGGCACAGTCCCTGTCGCGCCTGGCCGACTGGCAGACCGACATGCTCGCCGACGTCCTGACCCGCGGGCAGGGCGCCGGGGCCGAGCGCGCGCCGATCGACCCCGAGCGGGCGACGGAGAGCACCCGCCGGCTGCTGCCGCTGCTGCGCGCCGTGCAGGACTACGTCTGGCGGCGGCACCTGGCCGCCAACGCCGACCGGCTGCTCGCCGCCGAGGCCGGTGGCGACCGGCGGGAGCTCGCCGTCGGCTTCGCCGACCTGGTCGGCTACACCAGCCGCAGCCGCGGCATGGGGGGTCGCGAGCTCGGCGAGATGGTGGAGGACTTCGAGGCCACCGCCGCCGAGGTCATCGCCCGGCACCACGGCCGGGTCGTGAAGACGGTCGGGGACGGCGTCCTCTACACCGCCGTCTCGGCGATCGACGCGGTGGAGATCGGCCTGGAGCTGCCCGACGCGTGGGCGGCCGAGGACCGCCCGCCGCTGCGGGTCGGCGCCGCCCACGGCACGGTGATCACCCACCTCGGGGACGTCTACTCGCCGGTGGTGAACCTGGCCAGCCGGCTCACCTCGATCGCCCACCCGGGGGCGCTGCTGGTCGACCGCGAGCTGGCACGGCACCTCCGGGGGCTGACGCGCTACCGTGTTCGGCCGCTGCGGCGGGTGTCGGTGCGCGGCTACGACCAGCTCCAGCCGTGGCTGGTCCGCCGCCGTCCGCAGGGGGAGGACGACGACGCCGCGGCGCTGCTGGACCTGGAGCGGATGCTCGACGAGATGACCGACGAGGTCCTCGCCCCCGAGGAGCCTCCCGGGGAGGGCGCGTCCGGGAACACCGGCGGGGACGGCGGGGCGCCTCGGGGAGGATGAGCCGGTGAGTGCCACCCTCGTCGCCCGCGGGCTGGCTGCCGGCCACGGCGCCCGCGTCCTGTTCTCCGGCCTGGACCTCGTCGTCGGCCCCGGCGACGTCGTGGGCCTGGTCGGGGTGAACGGCGCGGGGAAGTCCACGTTGCTGCGCACGCTCGCCGGTGAGCTGCCCGCCGAGTCCGGCAGCGTGACGGTGAGCCCGCCGACGGCCACCCTCGGCTACCTGCCGCAGGAGCACGACCGCCGGCCGGGGGAGTCGGTGCGCCAGGCGCTGGCCCGCCGCACCGGGGTGGCCGCCGCGCAGGCCGCGCTCGACGCCGCCACCGAGGCGCTCACCGCCGGCGCCGACGGCGCCGACGACGCCTACGGGGAGGCGCTCGAGCGCTGGCTGGCCCTCGGTGGCGCCGACCTCGACGAGCGCGCCGAGCAGGTGGTGGCCGACGTCGCGCCCGGGGTCGACCTGGACGCCGCGACGACCGGGCTCTCCGGCGGTCAGGCGGCGCGGGTCGGGCTGGCCGCGCTGCTGCTGTCCCGGTACGACGTCCTGCTCCTCGACGAGCCCACCAACGACCTCGACCTCGCCGGGCTCGCGCAGCTGGAGCGGTTCGTCGGCGACGCCCGCGGCGGCATCGTGCTGGTCAGCCACGACCGGGAGTTCCTCGCCCGGACCGTGACGCGGGTGGTCGAGCTCGACCTCGCCCAGCAGCTGGTGCGGGTGCACGACGGCGGCTACGAGGCCTACCTGGTGGAGCGGGAGGTCGCCCGCCGGCACGCCCGCGAGGAGTACGAGGAGTACGCCGAGACCCGGGCCGGGCTGGAGGCGCGGGCGCGGACCCAGCGCTCCTGGATGGACAAGGGCCTGCGCAACGCCGTCCGCAAGCAGAAGGACCCCGACAAGCACGTGAAGAACTTCCAGCGGCAGACCTCGGAGAAGCAGGCGGCCAAGGCCCGGCAGACCGACCGGCGCATCGAGCGGCTGGAGGTGGTCGAGGAGCCCCGCAAGGAGTGGGAGCTGCGGATGGAGATCGCGGCGGCACCCCGGGCCGGCGCGGTGGTGGCCACCCTGACCGGGGCGGTCGTGCGGCGGGGCGAGTTCACGCTCGGCCCGGTGGACCTGCAGGTCGACTGGGGCGACCGGGTGGCGATCACCGGGCCCAACGGCGCGGGCAAGTCCACCCTGCTCGCCGCCCTCCTCGGGCGGGTGCCGCTGGACGAGGGCCGCTCGGCGCTGGGCCCGTCGGTCCGGATCGGGGAGATCGACCAGGCCCGGGAGGCGTTCCTGGGTTCGGAGACGCTGCTGGACGCCTTCTCCGCCGAGGTCCCCGACTGGCCGAGCGCCGAGGTGCGCACCCTGCTGGCCAAGTTCGGCCTCACCGCCGAGCACGTGCTGCGCCCGGCCGACACGCTCTCGCCCGGCGAGCGCACCCGCGCCGGGCTGGCCCTGCTCCAGGCCCGCGGGATCAACGTGCTGGTGCTCGACGAGCCCACGAACCACCTCGACCTGCCCGCGATCGAGCAGCTCGAGCAGGCCCTCGCGGCCTACCGCGGCACGCTGCTGCTGGTCACCCACGACCGGCGGATGCTGGCGCAGGTGGCGACGACCCGCCGCCTCACCGTGGACGGCGGGCGGGTCACGGAGTAGGGGGCCGCCCGGCGCGGTCCCCGGCCCCGTTGCGGGCTGACGGTCCGCAGCCGCTACGCCATCGAGGCGGGCGACCTGGCGGTCCCCAGCAACGAGTGGACGCTGACCGTGGGGACCAGTCGGTGTCGGCGGTCACCGCCGAGGTCGCCCGGCGCCAGGACGACGGCGGCTGGCTGTACGTGGTCGACCACCCGTTCGCCAGCCTGGAGGCCGAGGAGCGCGCCGCGCTGGCCGCATCGGTGGGGGCCTGAGGCGTCCTCAGCGCCTCCCGGGCACGGCAGCGGCCGGCGCGGCGTCCAGCTCGGCGGCGACCGCGTACTCCGCGAGCGTGGCGAGCTCGGCGGGCGTCGCGCCGTCCCAGGTGAGGGCCGGCAGCGGCCGCACCTCGACGACGACGTCCCGGGTGACGCCGATCCAGCGCAGCGCCGCGCGCAGGGACCGGCCGCCGGGCGCCGGGGGTGGCGCGCCGCCGTCCCCGGTGTAGCGGAGGGCGACCGGGCACACCGCCGCGCCCGTGCCGACGGCGGCGGCGAACAGTTCGGGGGAGAAGCGGCCCAGCGTCGCCGGGCCGCCCGCCGGGAGCTCGGGGCGGACGGCGACCTTCGCCCCGCCGGCCAGCGCGGCGGCCACTCCCTCGACGGTCGCGGGGACGGTGGGGCACGGCACGCCGGCGACCCGGTCGTGTCCCTCAGTGGCGACGACGACGCCGCGCAGCGCGGTCAGCAGCACCAGCGGGTCGAGCGGGGAGACGGAGTTGGTCACCAGGAGCAGGCCGCGCCCGCGGGCGGCGCGGGGCCACGCGACCGACGGGGACCGGACGGCGACCCGCACGCCGAGGCCGGTGAGCAGTCGGGCCGCGCCGCACACCGCCCGGTGCCGGGGACTGCCGGGCCGGAGCCGCTCGGCGGCGAGCACGACGCCGGCGCGCAGCAGGCGGGAGCGGTCGGGCGGGAGCACGTCGGGTCGGGGCACGGGACCTCCGGAGCGCTCGGGGCCCGGACGGGCCCGCGTGCCGCGAGGGTCGCGGGCGCAGGTGACCGGCCGATGACGCTCAGGGAGCGACGGGAGGACGGTCGGGGGACGGTCGCGCGGCCGACCGGAGGGCCAGCAGCAGCGTGAGGGCCGCGAGGACGGCCAGCGCGACCAGCAGCGCGGAGTAGGGGGCCAGGGCGGCCAGCCCGGCGAGGACGACGGGGGCGGCGAAGCCGAGGTAGGTCAGCGCGTAGTAGACCGCGGTCAGCCCGGCCAGCTCACGCGGCGGCGCGACCCGCTGGGTCTCGAGCAGCCCGGCGACCAGGCACAGCCCGTAGCCCGAGCCCAGGGTGACCGCGGCCAGCCCGACCAGCGCCGGGTGGGTGGTCGCGGCGGCGGCCGCGGCGACCAGCAGACCGGCGACGACCGCGGTCATCCCGATCGCCGATCCCCGGCGGGTGTCGGCGGCCGCCAGGCGGCGGGCCAGCGGTTGCACCACGACACCGGTGCCGAGGGTCACGCCCGCGACGACGGCGTTGAAGGCCACCGTCCAGCCCGCCGTCGAGTCGCGCACCAGCCCGGGCAGGACGGCGATCGAGATGGTGGCCACCCCGAACACCCACGGCGCGACCGGCGCCACGTGCCGGCGGAAGCGCGGGTCGGCGGCCGAGGCCACGCGCATCCGCGACCACAGCGACCCCGTCTCCGGCCCCGCGTCGGCGACCGTCTCCGGCGCCCGCCACAGCGGGACGAGGACGGCGAGGACGACGGCCACGTGCGGCAGGTAGGCGGTGACCAGTGGCGCGGGCGCCCACTGGCCGAGCAGGCCGGCCACGACCGGGCCGAGGCCGAAGCCGGCGGTGAGCGCCATGGCCGCCCGGCGCGCGCCCGCGCCCTCCGGGGCGGTCGGGTCCCAGGGCGCGCCGGACAGCTCCTTCACCCACGCGCTGCCGGCCGCGAACGCCGCGCCGCTGGCCAGCCCGGCCAGGAAGCGGCCGGCGTAGAGCGCGGGCAGCCCCTCCAGCAGCAGCACCAGTGTCGCGACCAGCGAGACCAGCAGCGCCACGCGGAGTACCGGAGCCCGCCCGTGCCGGTCGGACACCGGCCCGAGCACCAGCAGCGCCGGGATCAGCCCGAGGGCGTAGACGCCGACGAGCGCGTCCACGGTGGCGACCGACAGCCCGCTGAGCTCGCGGTAGGCGACCAGCAGGCTGACGAACTGGTTGGCACCCCAGCCGATCGCGAACAGCGTCGCGGCGACCGGCACCCAGGCACGGGTGCGGGGGACGGCGGGCTGGCTCAGGAGAGGTCCTCGCCGAGCGCCTCGGGCAGCCCCACGGTGCTCATCCCCGACCAGGTGTCCCGGACGTGGTGGGCGAGCACCATCAGGTCCCGCAGCTGCCCCTCCCGGTCGCGGATGTGGTCGACCAGCAGCGCCTCCCCGGTGAAACCGAGCTCGGTGAACAGGGCCAGCGCCGCGCCCTGCTCGGCGACCACCTCGACGACGAGCTTGGTCAGCCCGTCCTCGACGGCCGCCACCAGCGCGTGGCGGGCCAGCGTGCGGCCCAGCCCGCTGCCCCGCGCGCCGGGTGCGACGACCAGGCGCACCTCACCGACGTGGTCGGACCAGCCGGGCAGCCGCAGCACGGCCACGTAGCCGGTGACCTGCCCGCCGTCGTCCGTGGCCACCCAGCGGCGCACGTCCGGCGTGCCGCCGGTCGCCCAGCCGCGCACCACGTCGGGGTCGGTCACGTCCTCGCGGATGAAGGTGCGGTCGCCCTCGGGGAGGCCGGTGAAGAAGTCCAGCAGCGCGTCGCAGTGCGCGTCGGTGAGCTCGGTGACGGCGGATCGGACGTCGGTCACCGCGCGGCCTCCTCGGCGGTCGGCCCCACCGGCTCGCTGCGCCGGCGGAGGAAGTCGATGATCTGCGGCACCGTCGTCCGGGCCGCCGTCCGGCCGACCACCAGGCCCATGTGCCCGGCGGGGAGCCGCAGCTCGTGCTTGTCCGGGGAGCCGACCAGGTCGATCAGCGGCGCGCTGGCGTCCGCCGGCACGATGTGGTCCCGGTCGGCGCGGACGGTCAGGAACGGCACCGTGATGTCGGACAGGCGCACCCGGTCGCCGCCGACGCTCAGCCGGTCGGTGACCATCCCGTTGTCGCGCACGAGCATCCGCACCGTCTCCTCGGCGGCGGCCCCCGGGAAGGGCACGTGGTCGTCCGACCACCCGGTCATCGCCTGGTAGGCCGCGACGTACTCGTCGTTCCAGAGCCGCTCCCACAGGGTCACGTAGCGGGTGACCTCCGCGGTCGGGGTGAGTGCCCGGAACCCCTGCAGCACCACCTGCGGTGGGACGTTGCCGTCGGCGTCGAGGACGTCGCGCACGTCGAGGCCGCCGACCCGGAAGAGGTCGGCCAGCGGGCCCATGTGGCGGAAGTCGACCGGGGTGGCCAGCACGGTCAGGCTGCGCAGCGGCGCGTCGGGGTGGTGGGCGGCGTGGAGCAGCGCCAGGTCGCCCCCGAAGCAGTAGCCGAAGAGGTTGACCTCGTCGGCGCCGGCGACCTCCAGCACCCGCTGCACGCCGGCCGGGATGTAGTCGTCGACGTAGTCCTCGAGGGTGTTGGCCGCGTCCCGCGCGTCGGGCTCGCCCCAGTCGAGCAGGTACACGTCGAACCCGGCGTCCAGGAGCTGCTCGACGAAGCTGTTGCCCGGCGTCAGGTCGAGGATGTAACTGCGGCTGACCAGGCTGAACACGATGAGCAGCGGCGGGGAGTACCGCACGTCCTCGTTGCGGTAGTGCCACAGCTGGGTCCGGCCGCGCTGCCAGACGACGTCCTTGGGGGTCTGGCCCACCCCAGGCCGGTCGACGCCGGCGACCAGCTTGAGGCCGTTACGGGCGCGGAGGGCGTTGCGCTCGACGTCGCGGCGGACGCGGTCGAGGATGCTCTGCGGGCTCGGGACGGTCGGCATGGTCCTCCTCGGGAGCGCGGCGCCGTTCGGCCTCCAGCTGCAGGGTGAGCCGCCGGACCTCCCGGTCCAGCGCGCCGACCTGCGCCCGCAGCCTGCTGACGTCGGTGCCGGCGGGCAGGTTCAGCAGGTGCCAGGCGCGGGTGGTGGCGCCGCGCGCGGAGTCGCGGGCCAGCGTGGTGGCCCGGCGCACCAGCGCCGCGCCGATGGCGAAGGTGTCGGTGCGGACGAACTCCTCGGCACGCGGCGTGACGCGGCGCTCGGCGGCGTCGAAGGCCTGCCGCCACAGCGGCGGGCGGGCGTCGGCCATGCGGTCTCCCTCCGGACGAGGTCCCGGGCGGTCCTGGGGCGGCTCAGGTGAAGGCGCCGACCCCGGTGATGTCCCGGCCGACGATCAGCGTCTGCACCGTCTCGGTGCCCTCGAAGGTGTGGATCGCCTCGATGTCGGCCATGTGCCGGATGACGTGGTTCTGCAGCAGGATCCCGTTGCCACCGAGCAGGTCGCGGGCCTCGGCGAGGATCGCGCGGGCGGTGCGGGTGTTGTGCATCTTGGCCAGCCCGGCGACGGTGGGGGACAGCCGCCCGGCCTCGGCCAGCCGGCCGATCTGCATGCAGTACAGCTGCATCCCGGTGAGGTCGGCGAGCATCCGCACCAGCCGCTCCTGCACGATCTGGAAGCTGACCAGCGGCTTGCCGAACTGGCGGCGCTCCTTGGCGTAGGTGAGCGCCGCCTCGTAACCCGCGGTCGCGTGGCCCAGCGCCATCCAGGCACAGGCCCCGCGGGTGGTGGCCAGCACCCGGCCGGTGTCGGCGAAGCTGTGCGCCTCCTGCAGCCGGTTCTCCTCGGGCACCCGGACGCCGTGCAGCGCGATCTCGGCCTGCCACACCGAGCGCAGCGACATCTTCCCGGTGATGACCGTCGCCTCGTACCCCTCGGCCGGGGTCTCCACGACGAAGCCCTTCACCTGCCCGTCGCCCTCGTCCCGCGCCCACACGATCACCAGGTCGGCCAGCGACCCGTTGCCGATCCACCGCTTGGCGCCGTCGAGCACCCAGGTGTCGCCCTCCCGGCGGGCGGTCGTCTCCAGCGCGACGGAGTCCGACCCGTGCTGCGGCTCGGTGAGCGCGAACGCCCCCAGCTTCTCCAGCCGCGCCATCGCGGGCAGCCAGCGCGCCTTCTGCTCCTCGGAGCCGCACATGTCGATCGACTGCATCGCCAGACCCGCGTGCACCCCGAGGAACGTGCCCAGGCTGCCGTCACCGCGGTGCAGCTCCATCTGCACCAGCCCGGCCGCCATCGGGCTCATCTCGGCCGCGCCGTAGCCCTTGATGCTGCCGCCGACGACGCCCAGCTCGGGCAGCCGGCGGATCAGCGGCCACGCGACCTCGGCCTTCTCCCAGTAGTCACCGGCGACCGGCAGCACCTCGCGGTCGACGAACCGGCGGACGGCGATGAACTTCTCCCACTGCTCCTCGGTGAGCTGTTCGCGCACCGAGAAGAAGTCCGTGCCCAGCGCCTCGCCCAGGTGCGGGACCGAGCTCGACCCGATCCCCGTGTCGGCCGGCCGCTGCTGCGTCGCGCTCCCGCTGGCCAGGTCCTGCCCGGTGGTGCGGCGAGCCGGGTCCTGCCCGGTGGTGCCGCGAGCCGGGTCCTGCTCCGTGCCGACCTCTGCGGTGCTCATGCCCTGACCTCCTGGGGGACCTCGACGGCGCGGCGCAGGATCTTGCCGGTCGGCCCCTTGGGCAGGGCGTCGACCAGCCAGACGTGCCGCGGGTACTTGTAGGCGGCGACCCGCTCCTTCACCCACGCCTGCAGCTCGGCGGGGTCGGCGGTGGCGCCGGGCTTCAACGCGACCGCGGCGGCGACCTCCTCGCCGAGGTCGGCGTGCGGGACGCCGACGCAGGCGGCCTCGGCGACCGCCGGGTGCTCGTAGAGCGCCTCCTCGATCTCCCGCGGGTACACGTTGTAGCCGCCGCGGATGATCATCTCCTTCTTGCGGTCGACGATCGCGTAGTAGCCGTCGGCGTCCCGCCGAGCGAGGTCCCCGGTGCGGAACCAGCCGTCGGGGATCGCCTTCGCCGTCTCCTCCGGCTTGCGCCAGTAGCCCTTCATCACGTTCTCGCCGCGGATGGCGATCTCGCCGACCTCGCCCTCGGGCACGTCACGTCCCTCGTCGTCCACCAGGCGCATCTCCACGCCCCGGATCGGCGTGCCGATCGTGCCGGGCTTGCGCTCGGCGTGCGGGTGGTTGAACGAGGCGACCGGGGAGGTCTCCGACAGCCCGTAGCCCTCCAGCACGATGCAGCCGAAGGCCTCCTCGAAGCCGCGCATCACCTCGACCGGCATGGCCGAGCCGCCGGAGACGCACAGCCGCAGGCTGGACACGTCGTACCGGTCGCGGTCGGGCTGGTGCAGCATCGCGGCGAACATCGTGGGCACGCCCTCGAACACCGTCACCCGGTCCCGCTGGACGATCTCCAGCGCCTTGGCGCCGTCGAACCGCGGCAGCAGGGTCAGGCACGCCCCGGCCAGGACGCCGGCGTTCAGTGCACAGGTCAGCCCGAAGACGTGGAACAGGGGCAGGCAGCCCATGATGACGTCGTCCGGCGTGCCCTCGAGCAGCGTCTCCTGGGTGGTCCGCGCGTTGCCGCGCAGGTTGGCGTGGGTGAGCTCGGCGCCCTTGGGCTGGCCGGTCGTGCCGGACGTGTAGAGGATCACGGCCGCGTCGGTGTCGTCCCGCTCTACGACGTCCCCGCCCGCGTCCCCGGCCAGCGCGTCACCGGCATCGGTCGGCCCCACGGTCACCGCGTCGACCCCCACCTCGCCGGCGGCCTCGGTGGCCGCCCCCCCGACCGAGTCCAGGGCCACGACCAGCCGGGCCCCGGAGTCGCGCAGGTAGTACTCGACCTCGCGGGCCTTGAGCAGCGGGTTCATCGGGACGACCGCCGCCCCGGCCATCAGCGCGCCGTAGAAGACCACCGGGAAGCTCAGGACGTTGGGCAGCACCATCCCGACCCGGTCGCCCGGGGTCACCCCGCGCGCCCGGAGGCCGGCGGCCACGCGCGCGGCGGCGTCCCGGAACCCGTCGTAGGTCAGGACGGCGTCGTCCATGCGCAGGGCGGTGCGGTCACCGTGCTCGGCTGCCGTGTCCAGCAGGTGCTGCGCGAGGTTGGCCACGGTGTCTCCCTGTGCTCGGGCTCGGGGCCAGCCCCCTACCCGGCGCCGCTGTGGTCTACCCCACAGCCTCGCCGCGGTGGCGGCCGGGCGCGTCGCGCGACAGGCTCGCCCCGGGACCGACACCGACGACGGGAGCGACGACGTGGCTGGCAGGACGATCCTCGACATGTTCCGGCTGGACGGCCGGGTGGCGATCGTGACCGGGGCGTCGTCCGGGCTGGGGGCGGTCTTCGCCCGGGCCCTGGCCGAGGCGGGGTGCGACGTCGCGCTCGGTGCCCGGCGGGAGGACCGCCTGGCCGGCACCCGGGAGGCCGTGGAGGCCACGGGCCGCCGGGCGATCACCGTGCGCACCGACGTCGCCCGGCCCGAGGACTGCCAGGGGCTGGTCGACGCCGCCGTGGCCGAGTTCGGCAAGGTCGACGTCCTGGTGAACAACGCCGGCGTCGGCACCGCCGTCCCGGCCACCCGCGAGACCCCGGAGCAGTTCCGGCAGGTCATCGACGTCAACCTCAACGGCTGCTACTGGATGGCGCAGGCCTGCGCGCGGGTGATGCAGCCGGGCAGCTCGATCGTGAACATCTCCAGCATCCTGGGGCTGACCACGGCCGGCCTGCCCCAGGCGGCGTACGCCGCCAGCAAGGCCGGGCTGATCGGCCTCACCCGCGACCTCGCCCAGCAGTGGACCGGCCGCAAGGGCATCCGGGTCAACGCGCTGGCGCCCGGCTTCTTCGAGTCGGAGATGACCGACCAGTACCCGGAGGGCTACATCGAGGGCCAGATGTCCCGCGTGCTGGCCGGCCGCAAGGGGGATCCGGACGAGCTGGCCGCGGCGCTGGTGTTCCTCGTCAGCGACGCCGGCGGCTACGTCACCGGGACGACGCTGCCGGTCGAGGGCGGGCTGCTGACCAGCTGACGACCGAGCACGGCCGGCCCTACGCTGCCCGCCGTGCGCGAGGAGCTCGACGAGCGCTTCCCCGGGGAGGCGCTCGACACCGACGTGTGGTTCCCGTACTACCTGCCGCACTGGAGCTCGCGGGCGGCGTCCGCGGCGGCGTACACGGTGCGTGACGGCGAGCTGCGCCTGACCGTCCCCGCCGACCAGCCGCTGTGGTGCCCGGACCTGCACGCCGAGCCGCTGCGGGTGTCCTGCCTGCAGACCGGCAGCTCCGCCGGCCCGCTGGGCAGCACCGTGGGACAGCAGCCCTTCGCCGAGGGGCTGGTCGTGCGCGAGGAGCAGCCGGAGTTCCGGGGCTACACGCCCTGCTACGGGCACGTCGAGGTGACCATGCGCGCGACGGTCACCGGGCGCTCGATGGTCGCCTTCTGGCTGTCGGGCATCGAGGACCGCCCCGAGCACTCAGGGGAGATCTGCGTGGCCGAGGTCTTCGGCGACACCGTCCGCGACGGGTCGGCGGCGGTGGGGATGGGGCTGCACCGGTTCCGCGACCCGCGCCTGGCCGAGGACTTCACCGCCGAGCGGCTGCCCGTCGACCTCACGCGGTTCCACACCTACGCCGTGGACTGGACGCCGGGGTCGCTGGTCTTCACCGTCGACGGCGAGGTCGCCCGGCGCGTCGACCAGGCTCCGGACTACCCGGTGCAGCTGATGCTCGGCGTCTTCGACTTCCCGGGCCGCGCCACGCCGGGCAGCTCCGAGGTCCCGGTGCCCGAGCTGGTGGTCTCCGCCGTCCGGGGACACCCGCTCTGACGCCGGTCGACGCGGGGAGCGCACCGGACCTGCTCACCGGGGTGGACGCCGCGCGGTGCTCGTGTGAGCGGGCGACCGGTGCGCTGGGCACGGTGGCCGCTGTGGGTGCCCCCGGCAGGATTCGAACCTGCGCACCCGCCTCCGGAGGGCGGTGCTCTATCCCCTGAGCTACGGGGGCTCTGCGGTGGGGCAGGGAGAAACCTACCAGGCCCACCCGGCGGCCCGGACGGCGGCTCCCGGGGCGCCGGCTCTCAGGGAGCCGGGAGCGGGGTGCCGCCGCGGGCGGTCAGCATCCCGACCATCGTCGTCGTCTCGGCGGTCTGGGTCCCGGCGATCGTGCGGGCGAGGGTGGCGACGGCCGGCACGGTCGCGTGCGCGGCGCCGTACTCGGCCATGTCCCGGCCACCCTGGTGGTGGCGGATCATCAGCTGCAGGAACCGGACGTCGAACGCCGTGCCCGACAGCCCGCCCAGCTCGGCGAGCTCCTCCTCGGTGGCCATCCCGGGCATCAGCCCGCCGGGCGTCCCCGACCCGTCGTGGCCCGAGTGCCCGGCCTCGGCCGCCATCCACGCCATCGGGTCGCCGCCCGACGGCGGCAGCCCCCACAGCGACAGCCAGCCCTGCATCCGGCCGACCTGGTTGGTCTGCGTGGCGGAGATGTCGAACGCCAGCTGGCGGACCTCCGGGTCGGCGCTGCGCTCCAGGGCGACGTTGGCCATCTCCACCCCCTGCAGGTGGTGCGTGGCCATGTCGCGGGAGAAGCCGGCGTCCACGGAGTCGGCGGTCGGCGTCGGGGGGACCTCGTCGCGGCCGATGCCCAGCGCCACCGCCGCCCCGCCGCCGAGCAGCAGCAGCCCGACGGCGATGACGGCGAGCAGTGCCGTCCGCAGCCCGCGGCCGCCGCCTCCCGCCGCGTCCCCGCGGGTCACGGCGTGCCGGTCTCCGCCGCGGCCGTGGGCGTCGACGGCGCGTCGGTCGTCATGGCGCTGGTCCCGCGGCTGCCGTCGTCGACGGTCAGCGGGTCGCTGACGAACTGCGGGTTCTCGCAGCTGGCACCGACCTCGGGGTAGAAGTCGGGGTTGAAGGTGAGGAAGTCGGCGAACTGCTCGATCCGCGGGTCGTCGACCGTGTCGACCTTCAGCTGGTGGTTCCAGGACTGCAGGCTGACCGGGGAGTCCAGCCCCGCGTAGGGGGACAGCATCCGGCCGGACTCGCTGGCGACGTCGGCGAGCGTCTCGACGTCCGCGCCGGAGACCCGGTCGGGGTCGTAGGTGATCCACACCGCGCCGTGCTCCATGCTGTGGACGGCGTTCTCGTGCCGGATGTCGACGTCGTAGACCGTGCCGGTGCAGTCGGCCCACTCGCCGTCGTGCGGCCCGCCCACGGGCGGGGACTGCTCGTACTGCACGGGAGTGGTCACGTGCTCCTGGCCGGCGGCGTAGTCGAAGGCCTGGACGCCGGCGATCTCGTCGACGGAGTCCACGCGCGCGGCGTCGGCCTCGTTGACCTGCACCACCGCGTAGGTGATCACGGCGGCGGCGAACACCACCACGGCGACCGCGGCGGCGATCAGGCCCCAGGGCCGCTGCGGGCTGACGACGTTGGTGACCGGCGGGCGGGTCCGCCCGCCCTTGCCGGCGGTGCGGCCGGCCGGCCGGCTGCCCGAACCGGAGCCCGGCGTGCCGGACCCGCCGCGCGCGCGGCCGTCCTGGGGCTTACGGTCCTTGGCCACGGCCTGCTCCTCGTGCTCGTCGGGTGCTCGGGGCCGGGCGGGCGCGCCGGGCCCGGGGACGAGCCGGTGCCGCCCCCTCGGGCCCCACTGTAGGTCGGCGACCTGGCAGGCCCGGGCACGCGCGCCCGGAGGGCCGCCGGGGGCCGGATCGGCGGTCAGTACGCTCGTGCGGTGACACCGGAGCAGTTGCGCGACGTCGTCCGGACCGCCGTGGCCGCCGCCGTCGACCGCGGCGCGCTGCCCGTCGCGGTCCCCGAGGACGTGCTCGTCGAGCGCCCCAAGAACCCCGAGCACGGCGACTACGCCACCAACGTCGCCCTCCGCCTGGCCAAGCCGGCCGGGAGGCCGCCGCGGGCGGTCGCCGAGGTGCTGGCCGAGGAGGTGCGCGCGCAGCCGGGCATCGCCGCCGTCGACGTCGCCGGTCCCGGCTTCCTCAACATCACCCTCGCGCAGGGCGCGCTCGGGCGCATCGCCGTCGAGGCGGTCACCGCGGGGGAGGGGTACGGGCGGACCGGCACCCTCGCCGGACAGCGGCTGAACCTGGAGTTCGTCTCCGCCAACCCGACCGGGCCGGTGCACATCGGCGGCAGCCGGTGGGCCGCGGTCGGCGACGCGATCGGCCGGCTGCTGGAGGCCAGCGGCGCGGACGTGACGCGCGAGTACTACATCAACGACGCCGGCGCGCAGATCGACCGCTTCGCGCGGAGCCTGCAGGCCGCGGCGAAGGGGGAGCCGGTCCCGCAGGACGGCTACGGCGGCACCTACATCGCCGACATCGCCGCCCAGGTGCAGGCCGTCGAGCCCGACGTCCTGGGCCGGGACGACGCCGAGCAGGTGCAGGTGTTCCGGGAGCGCGGGGTCGCGCTGATGCTCGACGAGATCCGCCGGTCGATGGAGGACTTCGGGGTCGCCTTCGACGTCTGGTTCAGCGAGGAGTCGCTGTACGGCTCCGGCGCGGTGGAGAAGGCGCTGGCCCGGCTGCGCGAGCAGGGGCACGTCTACGAGGCCGACGGCGCCGTCTGGCTGCGGACCACCGACTTCGGCGACGACAAGGACCGCGTGCTGGTCAAGGCCGACGGGGAGACGACGTACTTCGCCTCCGACTGCGCCTACTACCTGGACAAGCGGGCCCGCGGCTTCGACCGGGTCGTGATCATGCTGGGCGCCGACCACTCCGGCTACGTCGGCCGGTACAAGGCGCTGGTGGCCGCGGCCGGGGACGACCCCGACACCCACCTCGAGATCCTCATCGGGCAGCTGGTCAACCTGCTCCGGGGCGGTGAGCCGGTCCGGATGAGCAAGCGGGCCGGCACCATCGTGCTGCTCTCCGACCTGGTCGACGCGATCGGCGTGGACGCCGCCCGGTACGCGCTGGCGCGCGCCTCGGTCGACCAGCAGATCGACATCGACGTCGACCTCTGGAGCCGGCAGACCAACGACAACCCGGTCTTCTACGTCCAGTACGCCCACGCCCGGATCTCCTCGGTGCTGCGCAACGCCGCCGACCTCGGCCTGGCCCTCGGCGAGCCCGGGGACGTCGACGCCGCGCAGCTGGGCCACGAGCGGGAGAACGACCTGCTCCGGGCGATCGGGGAGTTCCCGCGGGTGCTGACCTCGGCCGCCGAGCTGCGCGCGCCGCACCGGGTGGCGCGCTACCTCGAGGAGCTGGCCGGCACCTACCACCGCTTCTACGACACCTGCCGGGTGCTGCCGCGTGGCGACGAGGAGCCGACCGCGCTGACCACCGCCCGGCTGTGGCTGTGCGCCGCGACCGCCGTCGTCCTCCGCAACGGCCTGGGCGTGCTGGGCGTGAGCGCACCGGAGCGGATGTGAGGGCGCACCCCGCGGGGCCGCTGCACGGCAGCGTCACCCCGCCACCGGCGGCCGGGCCGCCCCCGGCCGACCTGGGCACCCTCGACGAGCGCGTCTGGCCGCGCTCGGCGACCCGGGTCGACGGCGAGCTGCACCTGGGTGGCCGGCCGGTGACCGAGCTGGTCCGCGCGCACGGGACCCCGCTGTTCGTCCTCGACGAGGCCGACTTCCGCGGTCGCGCCGCCGACTTCGCCGCCGCGTTCGACGGCGCCGACGTCCACTACGCCTCCAAGGCCTTCCTGTGCGGGCAGGTGGCGCGGTGGATCGCCGAGGACGGCCTGCACCTGGACGCCTGCTCGGGCAACGAGCTCGCCGTCGCGCTGGCCGCGGGGTTCCCGGCCGAGCGGATCGCCCTGCACGGCAACAACAAGTCGCTGGTCGAGCTGCGGCTGGCCGTCGACGCCGGCATCGGGCACGTGGTCCTGGACTCCTTCGACGAGATCGAGCGGCTGGTGCCCCTGGCGTCGGCGCGGGTCGCCGCCGGCGGGGCGCCGGTGCCGGTGCTCATCCGGGCCACGGTCGGCATCGAGGCGCACACCCACGAGTTCATCGCCACCGCCCACGAGGACCAGAAGTTCGGCTTCTCGCTGGCCACCGGGGACGCGCTGACCGCGGCGGTGCGGGTGATCCGGGAGCCGGCGCTGCGGCTGACCGGGCTGCACAGCCACATCGGCTCGCAGATCTTCGACACGGCCGGCTTCGAGGCCGCCGCCCACCGCGTGGTCGGGCTGATGGGTCAGGTGCACCAGGCGACCGGGCAGGTGCTCGAGGAGCTCAACCTCGGCGGCGGGTTCGGCATCGCCTACCTCGCCGAGGACGACCCGGTGAGTCCCGCCGACGTGGCCCGGCGGCTGCGCGCCGTGGTCGAGGCCGAGTGCGCGATGGCGGGGCTGCCCGTGCCGCGGCTGGCCGTGGAGCCCGGCCGGGCGATCGCCGGCCCCGGCACGGTCACCCTCTACGAGATCGGCACCATCAAGCCGGTCCGGCTCGGCGCGAGCGGCACCCCCGGGGCGCCGATGGTGCGCAACTACGTCTCCGTCGACGGCGGGATGAGCGACAACATCCGCACCGCGCTCTACGACGCCGCCTACACCTGCGTGCTGGCCAACCGCACCTCCGACGCCCCGCCGGCGCTGTGCCGGGTCGTCGGCAAGCACTGCGAGAGCGGCGACATCCTGGTGCGGGACCTGTGGCTCCCCTCGGACGTGCAGCCCGGCGACCTGCTCGCGGTCGCGGCGACCGGCGCCTACTGCTGGTCGATGGCGAGCAACTACAACTACCTGCTCAAGCCCCCGGTCGTGGCCGTGCGGGACGGCGTCGCCACGGAGATCGTGCGGCGTCAGAGACTGTCGGACGTGTTCGCCCTCGACGCCGTCCTCGCCGACGTGCCCGCCCCCTCGCCGGCGATCGACCAGCCCGCGCCCGAGAACCCCGTGGGAGCCACCTCGTGACGACGCCGCTCAAGGTCGCGCTGCTGGGCTGCGGCACGGTCGGCAGCGCCGTGCTGCGCCTGCTCGGCGAGCAGTCCGGCGACCTCGCCGCCCGCATCGGCCGGCCGGTCGAGGTGGCGGGGGTGGCCGTCCGCCGCCCCGACCGGCACCCCGACGTCCCGGCGCACCTGCTGACCACCGACGCGCACGGGCTGGTGACCCGGCCCGACGTCGACATCGTCGTCGAGGTCATCGGCGGGATCGAGCCGGTGCGCTCGCTGCTGCTGGCCGCCTTCGAGGCGGGCAAGTCGGTGGTCAGCGCCAACAAGGCGCTGCTGGCCGACGACGGCACCGAGCTGCACGCGGCCGCCGCCAAGGCCGGCGTCGACCTGTACTACGAGGCGGCGGTGGCCGGGGCGATCCCGCTGCTGCGCCCGCTGCGCGAGTCGCTGGCCGGCGACCAGCTGCGCCGGGTGGTCGGCATCGTCAACGGGACGACGAACTACATCCTGTCCCGCATGGCCGAGACCGGGCACGGGTTCACCGAGGCGCTGGCCGAGGCGACCGAGCTGGGCTACGCCGAGGCCGACCCGACCGCGGACGTCGACGGCTTCGACGCCGCCGCCAAGGCCGCGATCCTGGCCTCGCTGGCCTTCCACACCGAGGTCACCGCCGGCGACGTCCACCGCGAGGGGATCAGCACGGTCACCGCGACCGACGTCGCCCGCGCCGCCGAGATCGGCTGCACGGTCAAGCTGCTCGCGATCTGCGAGCGGGTCCCGGGCGAGGGCGGGGACTCCGTCGCCGTCCGGGTGCACCCGGCGATGATCCCGACGACGCACCCGCTGGCCGCTGTCGGCGGGGCGTTCAACGCCGTCTTCGTCGAGGCCGAGGCCGCCGGCCAGGTGATGTTCTACGGCCAGGGGGCCGGCGGCGACGCCACCGCCAGCGCCGTCCTCGGCGACCTGGTGGCCGTGGCCCGCAACCGGGTGTCCGGCGTCGCCGGTCCCGGCGTCACCACCTACGCGGGGCTGCCCGCCCGGCCGATCGCCGAGACGCCCACCCGATACCACGTCAGCCTCGACGTCGCGGACAAGCCCGGCGTGCTGGCGACGGTCGCGCAGGAGTTCGCCCGGCAGGGGGTCAGCATCGCCACCGTGCGGCAGGACGGGCACGGGGACGCCGCGACGCTGGTCATCGTCACCCACAGCGCCCCCGACGCCGCGCTGTCGGCGACGGTCACCGCGCTGCGGGAGATGCCGGCCGTCCGCGCCGTGACCAGCATCCTGCGTGTGGAGGGACTGTCATGACGACGCAGCTGCCCGTGCGGGGCACCGTCTCGCCGCTGTGGCCCGGGCTCATCGAGGCCTACCGGTCCCGGCTGCCGGTCAGCGACAGCACCCCCGTGGTGACCCTGCAGGAGGGGGCGACCCCGCTGGTGCCGGCCGCGGAGCTCTCCCGCCGCACCGGCTGCGAGGTCTACCTCAAGGTCGAGGGCGCCAACCCGACCGGGTCGTTCAAGGACCGCGGGATGACGATGGCCATCACCAAGGCCGTCGAGGAGGGCTCGCAGGCGGTCATCTGCGCCTCCACCGGGAACACCAGCGCCAGCGCCGCCGCCTACGCCGCCCGGGCCGGCCTCGTCTGCGCCGTCCTCGTGCCGCAGGGCAAGATCGCGCTGGGCAAGCTGGCCCAGGCACTGGTGCACGGGGCCAAGCTGCTGCAGGTCGACGGCAACTTCGACGACTGCCTGGCGCTGGCCAGCAAGCTCGCGATCGACTACCCGGTCAGCCTGGTCAACAGCGTCAACCAGTTCCGCATCGAGGGGCAGAAGACCGCCTCCTTCGAGATCGTCGACGTCCTCGGCGACGCCCCCGACATCCACTGCCTGCCGGTGGGCAACGCCGGCAACATCACCGCCTACTGGCAGGGCTACCGGGAGTACGCCGCCGACGGGACGGCGTCCCGGACCCCGCGGATGTGGGGCTTCCAGGCCGCGGGCGCCGCGCCGATCGTCAGCGGGCAGGTCGTCGAGAACCCGCAGACCATCGCGACGGCGATCCGGATCGGCAACCCCGCGTCCTGGACCAAGGCGCTGGCCGCCCGGGACGACTCGGGCGGGCGCATCGACGCGGTCACCGACCGGGAGATCCTCGCCGCCTACCGGCTGCTGGCCCGCAGCGAGGCGGTCTTCGTCGAGCCCGCCTCGGCCGCCTCGGTGGCCGGCCTGCTCAAGGTGGCGCAGGCCGGGGAACTGGAGTCCGGGCAGCGGGTGGTCTGCACCGTCACGGGCAACGGCCTCAAGGACCCGGAGTGGGCGATCTCCGGTGCGCCGGCCCCCGTGACCGTCCCCGTCGACGCCGCCGTGGCCGCCGCGCAGCTGGGCCTGTGACCCCGCCGCAGGGGGACGCGGTGCAGGTCCGCGTCCCGGCGACCAGCGCCAACCTCGGCCCGGCCTTCGACTGCGCCGGCCTGGCCCTCACCCGTCACGACGTCGTCGGGTTCGCCGTGGCCTCCACCGGGCTCGAGGTCTCCGTGACCGGCGAGGGCGCGCACGACCTGCCGGTCGACGAGTCCCACCTGGTGGTGCGCGCGTTCCGGGCCGCGTGTGACGAGCTCGGCTGGACCCCGCCGGGGCTGCGGGTCGTCGCGCGCAACGGCATCCCGCAGGGGCGGGGGATGGGCTCCTCCGCGGCGGCGGTGGTGGCCGGCGTGCTGGGCGCGTGGGCGCTGTGCCCCGAGGTGGAGGCCGTCGACGAGGGCGCCGTGCTCCGGCTGGTCACCGCGCTGGAGGGCCACCCCGACAACGTCGCCGCCTGCCTGCTGGGCGGGGTCACGCTCTCCTGGATGGAGACCACCGGCGCGCGGGCCGAGCGGCTCGAGGTGCACCCCGACGTCGTCCCGGTGCTGCTCGTGCCCGACGAGACCCTGTCGACGCACGTCGCGCGCGGGCTGCTGCCCGACGCCGTCCCGCACGCCGACGCGGCGTTCACCGCCGGCCGTGCCGCGTTGCTGGTGCACGCGCTCACGACCGCGCCGGCACTGCTGCTGGAGGCGACCGAGGACCGGCTCCACCAGCGCCAGCGGGCCTCGGCGATGCCCGCGTCCCTCGACCTGGTCGACCGGCTCCGGGCCGCCGGTCACGCCGCAGTCGTCTCCGGAGCCGGGCCGACGGTCCTCGTGCTCGCGGGAGGCCCGGCCGCCGGTGCGGACGTGTCCCATCTCACCCCTGAGGGGTGGACCGAGCTGCCGGTCGACGTCGACCGGACCGGTGCCCGCGTGCTCGCAGGTCAGCGCCAGGTATCGTCTCGGTAACGAGGAACACACCCGTGTCGGACGGTGTTGTCGTGTCCGTGAGCGCGGTTTAGGCTCACGGCGTAGCCGCCCAGTAGGGCGAGCCTCGCGCGGGGCGATGCAGACGATGTTCCGTCGCCGCAGATACCGCCTCGCACCCACTCGATCCCGTTCTTCTCGCTGCCTTGGACAGGTCACCAGGGAGGGGAACCGGGTCACCCCCTGCGCTGCTAGGCGCAGGTCTCCGCAGGGAAGGACCTGTACGTGAGCGAGACCACCGACCTCGTCACCCCGCAGAGCGCGGGTACCGACGAGGCACCTGCCGCCTCTGGGACGACGGGCCGGACCCGTCGCCGCGGCAGCGGGCTGTCCGGCATGCTGCTGCCCGAGCTGCAGCGCCTGGCGGCCGAGCTCGGCATCTCCGGCACCGGCCGGATGCGCAAGGGCGACCTGGTCGCCGCCATCTCCGCCCGTCAGGTGGGCGGCGAGGGCGCCAGCAGCGCGCCCGCCACCGGGGACACCGGCACGACGGCCGGCATCCCGACCGCACGGAGCGCCGACAGCGCCCGTGGCGTCGCGGCCACGGCCGCCCCCCTCGAGGCCCCGGTCAGCGGCGGCGCGAACGGTGGCCCGGTCACCGCGCCGGCGGAGGGCACCGCCGAGGCCGCGCCGCGGCGCCGTCGCGCGGCGAGCCGTCCCGCGGGCGCGCCGGCGGCCGAGACGGCCGCCCCGTCCGCCGAGGCCACCACCGCCACCCCCGACGTCCGCGCCGAGGCGCCCGCCGCAGAGACGGCCGCTGCTCCGGCCCCCGAGAGGACCGACGACGACCGCACCGACGGGGACCGTCCGCAGCGCAACCGCGAGCGGAGCGGCCGCAACCGGGGCGAGCGCACCGAGCGGGACGGCGACCGCGCCGAGCGCGGCTCTCGCGAGGAGCGCAGCTCCCGCGACGGCGACCGGGCCGAGCGTGGCACCCGCGAGGAGCGCGGCTCCCGCGAGGAGCGCGGCTCCCGCGACGGCGACCGCGCCGAGCGCGGCACCCGCGACGGCAACCGCGGCCCCGAGCGCGGTGAGCGCGGGGGCCGGCCGGACAACCGGAACGACAACCGGGGCGGCGGTCGCGACGACCGCGGCCCCGACACCCGCAACGACGAGGACGACGACGACTTCGAGGGTGGCCGCGGCCGCCGCGGTCGTCGCTACCGGGACCGCAACCGCCGGGGCAACAACGGCCGGGAGCGGTTCGACCAGGGCGAGCCCACCATCAGCGAGGACGACGTCCTGCTGCCGGTGGCCGGGATCCTCGACGTCCTCGACAACTACGCGTTCGTCCGGACGTCGGGCTACCTGACCGGCCCGAACGACGTGTACGTGTCGCTGTCGCAGGTGCGCCGCTACGGCCTGCGTCGCGGGGACGCCATCACCGGCGCCGTCCGGCAGCCGCGCGACGGTGAGCGCAAGGACAAGTACAACGCGCTGGTCCGGCTCGACACCGTGAACGGCCTCGAGCCCGAGCAGGCGCGGCAGCGTCCGGAGTTCACCAAGCTGACCCCGCTCTACCCGCAGGAGCGCCTGCGGCTGGAGACCGACTCGCACCAGCTGACCACCCGGGTCATCGACCTGGTCATGCCGATCGGCAAGGGGCAGCGCGCGCTGATCGTGAGCCCGCCCAAGGCCGGCAAGACGATGGTGCTGCAGTCGATCGCCAACGCGATCACGACGAACAACCCCGAGTGCCACCTCATGGTCGTCCTCGTCGACGAGCGGCCCGAGGAGGTCACCGACATGCAGCGCTCGGTGAAGGGCGAGGTCATCGCCTCGACCTTCGACCGGCCGCCGTCGGACCACACCACGGTCGCCGAGCTGTCCATCGAGCGGGCCAAGCGCCTGGTCGAGATGGGCCACGACGTCGTCGTCCTGCTGGACTCGATCACCCGCCTGGGGCGCGCCTACAACCTGGCGGCCCCCGCCAGCGGGCGGATCCTCTCCGGTGGTGTCGACTCCACGGCCCTCTACCCGCCCAAGCGCTTCCTCGGCGCCGCCCGCAACATCGAGAACGGCGGCTCGCTGACCATCATCGCCTCGGCGCTGGTGGAGACCGGCTCCACGATGGACACGGTCATCTTCGAGGAGTTCAAGGGCACCGGTAACGCGGAGATCAAGCTGGACCGCCGCCTGGCGGACAAGCGGGTCTTCCCGGCCGTCGACGTCAACGCGTCGGGCACGCGCAAGGAGGAGATCCTCATGTCGCCCGACGAGCTCGCCATCGTCATCAAGCTGCGCCGGGTGCTCGCCGCGCTCGAGCCCCAGCAGGCCCTGGAGCTGCTGCTCGACAAGCTCCGCAAGACGCGGAACAACATCGAGTTCCTCATGCAGATCCAGAAGACGACGCTGGGCCCCGAGCGCGACTGAGGAAGGACCACCCTTCCCCCCGCGCCTCGCACGCTCGGCGCGGGTCCCTGAAGGGTGGCCGTTCCCGCCCGTCGCGAGTCAGGGATACTGAGCGACTGAGCCCCGCTGCGCGGCCGGAATGACCGGCCGGCCGCCGGCGTTCGACAGACCAGAACGGCACAGACCCCGGAAGAGGCGAGATGAAGCCCGGAATCCACCCCGACTACCACACCACCACGGTGACCTGTGGTTGCGGGAACACCTTCACCACCCGCAGCACGGCCCCCGGTGGCCAGCTGACCGTCGAGACCTGCTCCGCCTGCCACCCGTTCTACACGGGCAAGCAGCGGATCCTGGACACCGGCGGCCGCGTCGCCCGCTTCGAGAAGCGGTTCGGCAAGCGCAACGCCACCTCCGGCCAGTAGCACTCCCGACGGCGCCCGTCCCACCTCCGTGGGGCGGGCGCCGTCGTCGTGTCCGCCACCGCCCACCCCCCGCCGACAGAGGTGACCTTCGTTGAGCAGCCCGACCGAGGCCGCGCCCGACCGGGTGACCGGGCTGCTGGCCGAGCACGCCGCCCTGGAGCGGGAACTGGCCGACCCGGCCGTCCACGCCGACGCCGCCCGCGCCCGCCGGCTGGGCCGCCGCTACGCGCAGCTCGCGCCCGTCGTGGAGACCAAGCGGGCCCTGGACGCCGTGCGCGACGACCTCGCCGCCGCCCGCGAACTGGCCGCTGAGGACCCGTCCTTCCGCGAGGAGGCCCAGGCGCTCGAGCTGCGCGTGCCGGTGCTGGAGGAGCGGCTCCGTGAGCTGCTGCTGCCCAAGGACCCCGACGACGACAAGGACGTGATCCTCGAGGTCAAGGCGGGGGAGGGGGGCGCGGAGTCCGCCCTGTTCGCCGGCGACCTGCTGCGCATGTACCTGCGCTACGCCGAGCGGCGCGGCTGGTCGGCCGAGGTCATCGACGCCGTCGACGCCGACCTCGGCGGCTACAAGGACGTCTCGGTGGCCATCAAGTCGCGCGGGGACGAGGGCATCTGGTCCCGGCTGAAGTTCGAGGGCGGCGTGCACCGCGTCCAGCGGGTGCCGGTCACCGAGAGCCAGGGGCGCATCCACACCTCCGCCGCCGGGGTCCTCGTGCTCCCCGAGGCCGAGGAGGTCGACGTCACCGTCGACCCCAACGACCTGCGCATCGACGTCTTCCGGTCCAGCGGCCCCGGCGGGCAGAGCGTGAACACCACCGACTCCGCCGTCCGGATCACCCACCTGCCCACCGGCATCGTGGTCAGCTGCCAGAACGAGAAGAGCCAGCTGCAGAACCGGGAGTCCGCGCTGCGCATCCTGCGCTCGCGGCTGCTCGCCGCCGCCCGCGAGGAGGCCGCCGCCGCGGCCAGCGACCAGCGGCGCAGCCAGGTGCGCACCGTGGACCGCAGCGAGCGGGTGCGCACCTACAACTTCCCGGAGAACCGGATCAGCGACCACCGGGTGGGCTTCAAGGCGCACAACCTCGACCAGGTGCTCGACGGCGACCTCGACCCGGTCATCGACGCCCTCACCCGCGCGCACACCGCCGAGCTCCTGGCGGCCGGGTCCTGAACGCGCGCGGCCTGCTCGCCGATGCGGTCCGCCGGCTCTCCGATGCCGGCGTCGAGTCCCCGCGGGTGGACGCCGAGCTGCTCCTGGCGCACGTGCTCGGTGTCTCCCGCACCGGCCTGCTGACCCTGGGCGACGTCCCCGGCGACGCGGCCGACCGGTTCGCCGGGCTGCTCGACCAGCGGGCCGGCCGGGTGCCGCTGCAGCACCTCACCGGGCGCGCACCGTTCCGCCACCTGGAGCTCGCCGTCGGCCCGGGGGTGTTCGTGCCCCGGCCCGAGACCGAGCTGCTCGTGGAGTGGGTGCTGGGCCGCCTCGCCGGCGTCCCCGAGCCCGTCGTGGTCGACCTCGGCAGCGGATCGGGCGCCATCGCGCTGTCGATCGCGCACGAACACCCCGGCGCCCGGGTCACCGCCGTCGAGCGGGACGCCGGAGCCATCGAGTGGACCCGCCACAACGCCGCCGAGCGGGCCGCGGCGGGGGACACCCCGGTGCAGGTGCTGGCCGGCGACATGACCGACCCGTGGCTGCTCCCCGACCTCGACGGCGCCGTCGACGTCGTCGTCTCCAACCCGCCGTACGTGCCCGACGGGGCCCGGGTGCCGCGCGAGGTCGCCGACCACGACCCGCCCCTGGCCCTGTGGGGCGGCCCGGACGGGCTGGACGTCGTGCGCGGCCTGGTGCGGACCGCCGCCCGGCTGCTGCGGCCGGGAGGAGCGCTGGGCATCGAGCACGCCGACCAGCAGGGCGGCGCGCTGCCGGCGCTCGTCCGGGCACACGGGGGCTTCACCGACGTCGCCGACCACGCCGACCTGGCCGGCCGCCCCCGGTACACCACCGCCCGGCGGGGGCCGGGGTGACAGACTCCGGTGCCGTGGCCCCATCTCCGACCCCGGCGACCTACGACTGCACCGACCCCGAGGCCAGGACCGCCGGGCTGGACGCCGCGGTGACGGCGATCGGCGCCGGTGAGCTGGTGCTGCTGCCCACCGACACCGTCTACGGCGTCGCCGCCGACGCGTTCACCCCGGCGGCGGTCACCCGGCTGCTCGCGGCCAAGAACCGCGGCCGCACGATGCCGGTGCCGGTGCTCATCGGGGAGGCGTCCACGCTGGCCGGCCTGGCGACCAGCGTGCCGCCGGTCGCCACGCGGCTGGCCGAGGCGTTCTGGCCCGGCGGGCTGACCCTGGTGGTCGAGCACGCGGCCTCGCTGGCCTGGGACCTGGGGGACGCCGAGGGCACCGTCGCCGTCCGGCTGCCCGACGACGACGTCGCCCGCGACCTGCTGCGCCGCACCGGACCGCTGGCCGTGTCCAGCGCCAACCGCTCGGGCCGACCCGCCGCCACGACCGCCGAGCAGGCGATCACCCAGCTGGGGATGCACGCGGCGGTGGTCCTCGACGGCGGGCCGCGGAGGTCCTCGGCGGCGAGCACGATCGTCGACTGCACCGGCCCCACCCCCCGGGTGCTGCGCATCGGCGCGATCCCCGTCGACCGCCTCCGCGAGGTCGTGCCCGAACTCACCGACTGAGGGCCGGGGGAGCGGCGCGGTCCGCGCCGTCGGGCTGGACGCCCGTCGGGAGCGCTACCGTGGGAGGACCGTCCGTCGCCGATCCCGCCGGGAGCACTGCCGCCATGAGCACCCCCTCCTGGGCCACCGGCCGGGTGGTGGGCCGTGCAGCCGGGACTCTGCTCGGCCCCGGCTGACCGATGCGCGAGTACGTCGTCGTCCTGCTCACCGCCGGGCTGGTCACCTTCCTGGCCACCCCGGTGGTGCGCATGGTGGCGGTCCGGCTGCGCATGATGGCCGCCCCGCGGGAGCGGGACGTGCACGTGATCCCCACCCCCCGCGGCGGTGGGGTGGCGATGTACCTCGGCGTGGCCGCGGCGGTGCTCGTGGCGACCCGGCTGCCGGCGCTGCAACGCACCTTCGAGGACTCCCAGACCGCGGCCGTCCTGGTCGCCGGCGGGCTCATCTGCGCCCTCGGTGTCCTCGACGACAAGTTCGGTCTGGACGCGCTCACCAAGCTCACCGGCCAGATCGCGGCCGCCGGCGTGATGGTGCTGATGGGCGTGCAGCTGGCGTTCGTCTTCCTGCCGGTCGCCGACATCGGGACGCTCTCCCTCGGCCCGGACATCGGCGTCCCGCTGACCATCCTGCTGACCGTCCTCACGGTCAACGCGCTCAACTTCATCGACGGCCTCGACGGGCTGGCCGCGGGCGTCTCGGCGGTCGCGGCGCTGGCCTTCTTCGCCTACAGCTACAACCTGGGCCTGGTCGGCTACGACGAGGTCGCCAGCGCCCCGGCCCTGATCACCGCCGTGCTCGCCGGCGCCTGCCTCGGCTTCCTGCCGCACAACTTCAGCCCGGCGCGGATCTTCATGGGCGACTCGGGGTCCATGCTCGTCGGGCTGATGCTCTCGGCCGCCGCGGTCACCGCGACCGGCCGGGTCGACCCGCAGTCGTTCGACTCCGCGGCCAGCCTGCTGCCGCTGGCCCTGCCGCTGCTCGTCCCGGTCGCGGTGCTGTCCATCCCCTTCATCGACCTGGTGATGGCCGTCATCCGGCGCACGCGGCGCGGGCAGTCGCCGTTCTCGCCGGACAAGATGCACCTGCACCACCGCCTGCTGGCCATCGGCCACTCGCACCGGCGCGCGGTGATGGTCATGTACTTCTGGGCGGCGCTGCTGTCCTTCGGCGCGGTCACGCTGTCGATCACCGGGGGCACCGCCGAGCTCCTGGTCGCCATCGGCGTCCTCCTCGTCGTCGGCGTCGTCGTCGTCCTCAGCCCGCGGGCCCGCCGGGCCGCGCGGGAGGCGCGGGCCGCCGAGCTGGCCGCCCAGCGCGAGCGCAGCCGCGCCGACCACCCCACGGCGCGGGCCCTCCGCGCCCCCACCAGCAGTCCCGGCCGGTCCCCGGACCAGCCCGCCGAGCCGTCCCCGCGGGCGGCGGGCGCCGGGCAGGGAGTTCGATGACCCAGACCACGTCCCAGCGCGAGATCCCCTGGGACCTCTCCTTCCTCCGGGTGGGCGGCCTGGTCACCGCCGGGCTCACCGCCGTCGCCGCCCCGCTGGCGGGCCTGCTCGGCGGTGCGGACGACGCCTACGCGGTCGTGGTCGGGGCGGTGGTGGTGACCGCCTTCTTCGCCGCGTCCGGGCTGGTCATCGCGTGGGCCGGCCGCCACGGCGACGCCTTCACCCTGCCCGCCGCGCTGGGGTCCTTCTTCGTGAAGGTGCTGGTCCTGGCCGTGGTCCTGGAGTCCCTGCCGGCCGACGGCTGGGTCGACCGGCGCACCCTGGCGTGGACGGTCATCGCCGGTGCGCTGCTGTGGAGCGTCGTCCAGCAGCGGTGGGTCTGGACCCGCCGCATCTACTACGTGCAGCCCCCCGCACCGCCCTCGACCGGGGGAACTGCCACTCCGCCGGAGAGCCCCGCGACACGCGGCTGATAGTGTCCGCAGCGATGGCCGAGGACAGCTCCTCTCGCGGGGGTTCTCGACCTCGACCTGCAACGCCCGCCGACCGTCAGCCCAGCGGGGCCGACATCGGCTGGGGGATCACCGGGACCATGCTCTCCGGGATCATCGTGTGGGGCGGGGTCGGGCTGCTGCTCGACCGCTGGTGGGGCACGCGCTTCGTCGCCCTGATCGGCGTCATCCTCGGCCTCACGGTGGCCATCTACCTGGTGGTCGTCAAGTACGGCGTCGTGCCCCCGGCCGAGGGGGACCGGCGCACCGGCTCCACCCGGGGCGGGCGACGCAGCCCGACCAGGACGCAGAAGGGACAACGGTGACCTCCAGCGCCCTCGCGCTCGTCGACGTGCTCGCCGCCGAAGGTGGTGAGGAAGGCGGTTTCCAGGCTCCGACCATCGCGGAGTTCTACCCGGAGCCGCTGGCCTCGTTCTCCCTCCTCGGGATCGACTTCGAGATCACCCGCATCACGATCCTCCTGTGGATCGCCACCGCGGCGATCCTCGCCCTGCTGGTCGCCACGGTGCGCAAGCCCTCGATCGTCCCCGGCAAGCTGCAGTGGCTCGGGGAGAGCGGCTACTCCCTGATCCGCGACGGCATGGCGCGCGACGTGATCGGCCCCAAGGGCCTGCCGTTCGCGCCCTTCCTCGCCTCGCTGTTCTTCTTCATCCTCGCGAACAACGCGATGAGCATCATCCCGTTCGCGCAGATCTCGCCGATGTCGAAGTTCGGGTTCCCGCTGGTCCTCGCGGTCATCGTGTGGGTGCTCTACAACTGGGTCGGCATCCGCGAGCAGGGCGCGGGCCGGTACTTCAAGGACGCCGCGATCCCGCCCGGCGTGCCGGTCGGCGCGCTGATCCTGGTCACGCCCATCGAGCTGCTCCAGGTGTTCGTGATCCGGCCGTTCACCCTGGCCGTGCGGCTCTTCGCGAACATGTTCGCCGGCCACATGCTGCTGGTCGTCTTCTCCCTGGGCGCGGTCTACCTGTTCACCGCGGGCGGCATCTTCCCGCTCTTCGGGGCCGCCTCGTTCGTCATGGCCGTGGTCATGACGTTCTTCGAGCTCCTGGTGATCGTGCTCCAGGCCTACGTCTTCACCGTGCTCACGGCGACCTACCTCAACGGCGCCGTCGAGCCCGCTCACTGACCGCACCACCCCCCAAGCCAGCCGCCCGGGAAGCCCGGGCGACCGACACAGGAGGAACCACCCCGCATGGACGTCATGGCAGAGCTCGTCGGCAGCATCGGTTCGGTCGGCTACGGCCTCGCCGCGATCGGCCCGGGTATCGGCGTCGGCATCGTCTGGGCCGCCTACATCCAGGCCACGGCCCGTCAGCCCGAGTCCGCCGGCCTGACCCGCACCTACGCCTTCCTCGGCGCGGCCCTCTCCGAGGCGCTCGCGCTGATCGGCCTGGTCGTCCCCTTCATCTTCGGGCCCGGCAACGCCGGCTGACCCGTTCCCTCCAGGTCGGACCCATCTGACATAGGGACACAGACATGAGCATCCAGGCTGCGGAGGCACACAACCCGCTGCTGCCGCCCGTCGGCGAGATCATCATCGGGCTGATCGCGTTCGCGATCGTCTTCTTCGTGTTCGCCAAGTTCGTCGCCCCGCGCTTCGAGCAGGTCTTCCGGGCCCGCCGCGAGGCGATCGAGGGCGGCATCGAGCGGGCCGAGGCGATGCAGGCGGAGGCCAAGGCGGCGCTGGACCAGTACCGCGCCCAGCTGGCCGAGGCCCGTACCGAGGCGGCGCAGATCCGGGACCAGGCCCGGGCCGAGGGGCAGCAGATCCTCGAGGAGCTGCGGGCGCAGGCCCAGCAGGAGTCCGCGCGGATCCTCGCCCGCGGCGAGGAGCAGCTGGCCGCCTCCCGGCAGCAGGTGGTCAACGAGCTGCGCGGCCACATCGGCGCGCTCGCCGTCGACCTCGCCGGCCGCGTCGTCGGGGAGTCCCTCGAGGACCAGGCCCGCCGCAGCGGCACCGTCGACCGGTTCCTCGACCAGCTCGACGGCATGGCCGCCGGGTCCCCGGACGGCCGCAGCGGCAGCTCGGTGTACGCCCCGGAGGGCAACCGCTGATGGACGCCTCCAGCCGGGCGGCGCTCGCGCAGGCGCGTGAGCGCCTGTCCGAGCTCTCCCGACCCGCCTCGGGCCTGGTCGAGAGGGCGCGGGACCGCCTGACCGGGCAGTCCCGCGCCGCGTCCGGCGACGAGCTCCTGGGCCTGTCCGAGGAGCTGTTCGCCGTCGCCCGCCTGCTCGACGACCAGGTGTCCCTGCGCCGGGCGCTGTCGGACCCGTCCGGCAAGCCGGCCGACCGGGCCGGTCTGGCCCGCCGGCTGCTCGACGGCAAGGTGTCCGGAGCCACCCTCGACCTCGTGGAGACGGTGGCCCGGCAGCGCTGGTCGCGGCCGCTGGACCTGGTCGAGGCCACCGAGACCCTCGCCACCGACGCCGCCCTCGACGCCGCGGACGCCCGTGGCGAGCTGGACGGGGTGGAGGACGAGCTGTTCCGGTTCGGCCGGATCGTCGCGGCGAACCCCGAGCTGTCCCAGATCCTCACCGACCGCACCGCCCCCGCCGCTGGCAAGTCCGCGCTGCTGGAGCGGCTGCTCGGCGGGCGGGTCAGCCCGATCTCCGCGCTCCTGCTGCGCAGCCACCTGACCAGCCGGCACGTCGGCAACGCCGAGAACGCCATCGAGCGGCTCTCCGAGGTGACCTCGGCCCGCCGTGGCCGGTCGGTGGCCCACGTCACCAGCGCCGTGGCGCTCACCGATGCGCAGGAGCGCAGACTGGGAGACGTGCTCAGCCGCCTCTACGGGAGGCCGATCGGGCTCCAGGTGACCGTCGACCCCGACGTCCTCGGCGGCCTGGTCATCCGCGTCGGTGACGAGGTCATCGACGGCAGCATCGCCCACCGTCTCGAGGCCGCCGGACGGCGCTTCGTCGGCTGACCCGCACCCGAGCCCCCAGACAGACACCACCCCGCAGGGAAGAGGACTCAGAGCCATGGCCGAGCTGACGATCTCCGCAGACGAGATCCGCAGTGCCATCCAGAACTACGTCACCGACTTCGCCCCGGACGTCTCCCGGGAAGAGGTCGGCATCGTCACCGAGGCCGGCGACGGCATCGCGCGGGTCGAGGGGCTGCCCTCGGTCATGACGAACGAGCTGCTCGAGTTCGAGAGCGGCGTCCGCGGCCTCGCCCTGAACCTGGACGTGCGCGAGGTCGGTGTCGTCATCCTCGGCGACTACGCCGGCATCGAGGAGGGCCAGCAGGTCCGCCGCACCGGCGAGGTCCTCTCGGTCCCGGTCGGCGACGGCTACCTCGGCCGCGTCGTCGACCCGCTGGGCAACCCGATCGACGGCGCCGGCCCGATCGCCACGACCGGCCGCCGGGCCCTGGAGCTGCAGGCCCCGACCGTGGTCCAGCGGCAGTCGGTGCACGAGCCGATGCAGACCGGCATCAAGGCCATCGACGCCATGACGCCGATCGGCCGCGGGCAGCGCCAGCTGGTCATCGGTGACCGGCAGACCGGCAAGACCGCGATCGTCACCGACACGATCATCAACCAGAAGGAAGCCTGGGCCACCGGCGACCCGAAGCAGCAGGTCCGCTGCATCTACGTCGCCGTCGGCCAGAAGGGCTCGACGATCGCCGCCATCCGCGCCGCCCTCGAGGACGCCGGCGCCATGGAGTACACGACGATCGTCGCCGCCCCGGCGTCGGAGGCTGCGGGCTTCAAGTACATCGCCCCCTACACCGGCTCGGCCATCGGCCAGCACTGGATGTACGAGGGCAAGCACGTCCTGATCGTCTTCGACGACCTGTCCAAGCAGGCCGAGGCCTACCGCGCGGTCTCCCTGCTGCTGCGCCGTCCGCCGGGCCGTGAGGCCTACCCGGGCGACGTCTTCTACCTCCACTCCCGGCTGCTGGAGCGCTGCGCGAAGCTCTCCGACGAGCTCGGTGGCGGCTCGATGACCGGTCTGCCGCTGATCGAGACCAAGGGCAACGACGTGTCGGCGTACATCCCGACCAACGTCATCTCGATCACCGACGGGCAGATCTTCCTCGAGACGGGTCTGTTCAACTCCGGTGTCCGGCCGGCCATCAACGTCGGCATCTCGGTGTCCCGCGTCGGTGGGTCGGCGCAGATCAAGGCGATGAAGTCCGTCGCCGGCCGCCTGCGGCTCGACCTGGCCCAGTACCGCGAGCTCGAGGCGTTCGCCTCGTTCTCCTCGGACCTGGACGCCTCCAGCCGCGCGACCCTCGAGCGCGGGCAGCGCCTGGTGGAGCTGCTCAAGCAGGGCCAGTACCAGCCCTACCCGGTGGAGCGGGAGGTCGTCTCCATCTGGCTGGGCACCACCGGCAAGCTCGACCGGGTGCCGGTGTCGGAGGTCCGCCGCTTCGAGTCCGAGTTCCTCGACTTCATCGGCCGGGGCAGCACCGGCATCTACGACGAGATCCGGCAGACCAGGACGCTCGGGGACGACGCCGTCCGCAGCCTGGAGTCCGCGGTCGAGGAGTTCTACCGCCAGTTCCAGACCTCCGAGGGCGAGCACCTGCACCTCAACGAGCCCGACGCCGAGGCGATGGACGCGTCCGAGCGCGGCCAGGAGCGCGTCCAGGTCAAGCGGAGCGCCTGACCGTGGCCGGCAACCTGCGCGCGCTGCGGCGCCGGATCCGCTCCACCCAGTCGACGAAGAAGATCTTCTCGGCCCAGGAGCTGATCGCCGGTGCCCGCATCGTCCGCGCCCAGGCCCGGGTGGAGGCCTCCAAGCCCTACGCCCGGGAGATCACCCGGGTGCTGTCCGCACTGGCGTCCTCGGCGTCGCTGGACCACCCGCTGCTCACCGAGCGGCAGAACCCGCGCCGCGCGGCGGTCCTCGTGATCACCTCCGACCGCGGGTTCGCCGGCTCGTACAACGTCAACGTGCTGCGCCGCACCGAGGAACTGCTCTCGTTGCTGCGCCAGGAGGGCAAGCAGCCGGTCCTCTACGTGGTGGGCCGGAAGGGGGAGACGTACTACTCCTTCCGCGACCGCGAGATGGCCGAGACCTTCACCGGCTTCTCGGAGCAGCCGAACTTCGTCGACGCCCAGCGGGTCGGTGAGGCGCTCATCGACGCCTTCACCGCCGGCGCGGACGACGACGAGTCCGGTGCCGGGGCTGACGGGGTGCTGGGCGTGGACGAGCTGCACATCGTCTACACCGAGTTCCGGTCGCTGCTCTCGCAGGTCCCGGTCGCCAAGCGGATGGCCCCGCTGGAGGTCGAGGAGGTCGAGGAGTTCGACTACGAGCGGGAGGACCGCGAGCGCGGCGTCACCGGCGACAGCGGGGTGCCGACCTCCTACGAGTTCGAGCCCTCGGCCGACGCGCTGCTCGACGCGCTCCTGCCGAAGTACGTCAACGCGCGCATCTACGCGTCGATGCTGGAGGCGGCGGCCTCGGAGTCGGCGTCCCGGCGGCGGGCGATGAAGTCGGCGTCGGACAACGCCGAGGAGCTGGCGAAGAACCTCTCCCGGCAGGCCAACCAGGCCCGCCAGGCCGAGATCACCCAGGAGATCAGCGAGATCGTCGGCGGTGCCGACGCGCTCGTGTCGGCCGGCGCCGACGACTGACCCCTCCCCGCGCGGCGGGGAGACTGAAGACGAAGGACCACCGAGCCCGAGGGCAGGAGAGCAGTACAGATGACCGTCACCGAGGACCGTCCGACCACCCAGACGACCGGCCGCGTCGTCCGGGTCACCGGGCCGGTCGTCGACGTCGAGTTCCCGCGCGACGCGATGCCCGACCTGTTCAACGCCCTGAAGGTGGAGGTCACCCTCGCCGACCTGGGCAAGACGCTGACCCTCGAGGTCGCCCAGCACCTGGGCGACAACGTGGTCCGCACCATCTCCATGCAGCCGACCGACGGCCTCATCCGCGGTGCCGAGGTCGTCGACACCGGCTCGGCCATCTCCGTGCCGGTCGGCAACGTGACGACCGGTCACGTGTGGAACGCCCTCGGCGAGTGCCTCGACGAGCCGGGCTACGGCGCGAACGCACCGCGCTGGGAGATCCACCGGCACGCGCCGCGGTTCGACCAGCTCGAGGGCCGCACCGAGATGCTGGAGACCGGCATCAAGGTGATCGACCTGCTCACCCCCTACGTGGCGGGTGGGAAGATCGGCCTGTTCGGCGGCGCCGGCGTGGGCAAGACGGTGCTCATCCAGGAGATGATCCGCCGCGTCGCCCAGGAGTTCGGTGGTGTGTCGGTGTTCGCCGGCGTCGGCGAGCGCACCCGTGAGGGCAACGACCTCATCACCGAGATGACCGAGTCCGGGGTCATCGACTCCACGGCGCTGGTCTTCGGTCAGATGGACGAGCCGCCGGGCACCCGGCTGCGGGTGGCGCTGTCGGCGCTGACGATGGCGGAGTACTTCCGTGACGAGCAGGGCCAGGACGTGCTGCTCTTCATCGACAACATCTTCCGGTTCACCCAGGCGGGCTCCGAGGTCTCCACCCTGCTCGGCCGGATGCCCTCGGCCGTGGGCTACCAGCCGACGCTGGCCGACGAGATGGGCGAGCTTCAGGAGCGGATCACCTCGACCCGCGGCCACTCGATCACCTCGATGCAGGCGATCTACGTGCCCGCCGACGACATCACCGACCCGGCGCCGCACACCACCTTCGCCCACCTCGACGCGACGACGGTGCTCTCCCGGCCGATCTCGGAGAAGGGCATCTACCCGGCCGTGGACCCGCTGGACTCGACCAGCCGGATCCTCGACCCGCAGTACGTCGGTCAGGAGCACTACGCGGTCGCCCAGACGGTGAAGCAGGTGCTGCAGCGCTACCAGGAGCTGCAGGACATCATCGCCATCCTCGGCATCGACGAGCTCTCCGAGGAGGACAAGGTCACCGTCCAGCGGGCGCGGCGCGTCGAGCGCTTTCTCTCGCAGAACATGTTCGTGGCCGAGGCGTTCACCGGTCAGCCCGGGTCGTTCGTGCCGCTGGCGGAGACGCTGCAGGCCTTCAAGGCGATCACCGACGGCGAGTACGACCACGTCCCCGAGCAGGCGTTCTTCATGTGCGGTGGCCTCGAGGACCTCGAGCGCAACGCCGACAAGCTCAAGCGGGGCTGACGAAGGACCCCCTTCTCCTCACGCCACGCTCCGCGCGGCGCGGGCCCCTGGAGGGGCCAGCGACGGCCGGGTCCCCTCGGGGGCCCGGCCGTCCGGCGTTCGGGGGTTTGAGTTCCCGGCCTGCCGCGTACCCAAGGGGACGAGAGCCCTGGTGCCGGCCAGCTCAAGCGCGGGATGCTGGGTGCCGATCAACCAGGACGGAGAGCCCGGAGGGCCCGGGGGACGTACGGGAGAAGGCCGTGGACGCGACGACGGGGACCAGGTGGGACGGCGCCGACTGGAGCTGGCCGCCGTCGGCAGGGCTCCCGTACGCCGGCCAGCAGCAGTACGTCACCGAGCGCTGGGCCCCGGCCTCGACCGTGCGGCACCCGTGGGTCCGGGTCGGCCGGTGGACGCTGCTCTACCGTCGGGCCGCCTGACGGGAGGACCCCTCCGCTCCGGGCCTCGGGCGCCGGGCGCGGGGATCGCCCGATCGGGGAGCGCGGTGCGGCCGATACAGTGACGTCGACCCGTCGCCGCGTCCTCCCCGGGCCGGTGACCCCGCACCGCCCGTCGGTGGACCCCGAGGAGTGTCGTGGCGACCCTGCAGGTCGAGTTGGTGGCCGTCGAGCGGCTGATCTGGTCAGGCGAGGCCAACATGGTCATCGCCCGCACCACCGAGGGCGAGCTCGGTGTCCTGCCCGGGCACGCGCCGCTGCTGGGCCAGCTCGCCGAGGGCGGTGTCGTGACCATCCGCACCGCCGAGGGGGAGGACCTGGTCGTGGCCGCGCACGGCGGCTTCCTGTCGGTGACCGACCGGGGCGTCTCGATCCTCGCCGAGACCGCGGAGATCTCCTCCGAGATCGACGTCGAGCGGGCCCGCGAGGCCCTGCGCCGCGCTGAGGGCGCCGGGGACGACCCGGAGGCCCTGGCCGCAGCGCGCCGCGCGCAGTCGCGCCTGCGGGCGGCCGGACAGGACGCCTGAGCCCCGGCTGGACTCCTCGATGCGCCGGCGCCCAGGATGACGACCGCACTGATCGTCCTGGCCGTCGCGCTCGTGGTGGGGCTCGTCGTGGCCTTCCTGCTGCGGCGGCGGTTCCTGCTCTCCGGGCTGGGCGCGGTCACCATGTGGCTGCGGCCGGCCGGCTCGGCCCGCTGGTCGGTCGGGGTGGCCTGGTACGGCGGCGACGCGCTGCTCTGGTACCGGGCGCTGTCCCTGTCGCCGCGCCCTCAGCAGCGGCTGTGCCGCGCGGAGTTCCAGGTCGAGAGCCGGCGCGCGGTCACCCCCGAGGACGTGGCGCTGCCCCCGGACGTCGTCGTCCTGTCCTGTGCCACCGCCGCCGGGCCTCGCGAGCTGGCCATGGACCCGGCGACCGTGACCGGGTTCCTCTCCTGGGTGGAGTCCGCGCCGCCGGTCCGGTGAGCCGGGTCAGTCGGCCTCGGCCGGCGGGGTCGCGGCCCGCTGCGCGTGCGCACCGCTGTGCGCGCCCGGCTCCCACAGCACGTCGCCGCCGGGGTTGGCCACGCGGGCGAGGATGAACAGCAGGTCCGACAGCCGGTTGAGGTAGCGGGCGGTCTCGGCGTTGGTGCGGTCGGCGTCGGCGGCCAGCAGGGCCCACACGCTGCGCTCGGCCCGGCGGACGACGACCCGGGCCTGGTGCAGCAGCGCGGCCAGCGGGGTGCCGCCGGGGAGGATGAAGCTGGTGAGCCGGGGCAGCGCCGCGTTGTGCGCGTCGCAGGCCGCCTCGAGCCGCTCGGTGTAGGCGGCCGTCACCCGCAGCGGGGGGAACTCCGGGTCCGGGGTGATCGGCGTGCTGAGGTCCGCGCCGACGTCGAACAGGTCGTTCTGCACCGTGCGCAGCAGCGCGGCGAGCTCGGGCTCCGGCGAACCGAGCGCCAGCGCGACGCCGAGCACGCTGTTGGCCTCGTCGACGTCGGCGTAGGCGGCCAGCCGCGGATCGGTCTTGGCCACCCGGCTCATGTCGCCGAGGTGGGTCTGCCCGGCGTCACCGGTCTTCGTGTAGATGCGGGTCAGCCGGACGGTCATGCCCGCAGCCTAGGAGAAGGGAGCCGCTGCCACCTGGCCCCGTCCCGAGGCTCGTCCCGAGCGTGCGAGGGATGACGAGGGCGGGGTCCTCCCCTCGCGGCGGGACCCCGCAGCGGGGCCACCGTAGGGTGGTGCGGTGGAGTGCTTCGTGGTCACCGGCGGCACGGCCCTGAGCGGGCGGGTGCGCGTCACCGGCGCCAAGAACAGCGCCCTCAAGCTCATGGCCGCCGCGCTGCTGGCGTCGGGCCGGAGCACCATCGAGGAGGTCCCCGACATCCTCGACGTCGCGATCATGAGCGAGGTGCTGCGCCGCCTGGGCTGCGACGTCACCTACGAGCGCCACCCGGTCGGCGGTGGCGGCCGGGTGGTGGTCGACGTCCCGGACGCGCCGGGCACCGAGACCGACTACGACCTGGTGCGCAAGATGCGTGCCTCGATCAGCGTGCTGGGGCCCCTCGTGGCGCGGTGCGGCTCGGCCCGGGTGGCGCTGCCCGGCGGGGACGCGATCGGCTCGCGTGGCCTGGACATGCACATCTCCGGCCTGGAGCGGCTGGGCGCGCGGATCGAGAGCGAGCACGGCTTCCTCGTCGCGACGGCGCCGCGGCTGACCGGCACGTCGATCTGGCTGGACTTCCCCTCGGTGGGGGCGACGGAGAACCTGGTCATGGCCGCGGTGCTCGCCGAGGGCACCACCGTCATCGACAACGCGGCGCGCGAGCCCGAGATCGTCGACCTCTGCGCCATGCTCACCGCGATGGGGGCCACCATCGACGGGGCGGGCACCTCGACGATCACCGTGGAGGGCGTGACCGAGCTCAAGCCGGTCACCTACACGACCGTGCCCGACCGGATCGTCGCCGGCACCTGGGCCATCGGCGCGGTGATGACCCGCGGGGACGTCGTCATCGAGCGGGCGGTCGCCGACCACCTCACCGTCGCCCTGGACAAGCTCGTCGACGCCGGCGCGCACGTCGAGCCGCTGCCCGACGGGGTGCGCGTCGCCATGACCGAGCGGCCCCGCGGGGTGGACGTCGTCACGCTGCCCTACCCGGGCTTCCCGACCGACCTGCAGCCGATGGCGGTCGCGCTCGCGGCGGTCTCCACCGGCACGGCGCTGATCACCGAGAACGTGTTCGAGGGCCGGTTCATGTTCGTCAACGAGCTGGTGCGGCTGGGTGCCTCGGTGCGCATCGACGGGCACCACGCCGTCGTCCGGGGGCGGGAGCGGCTCTCCAGCGCGCCGGTGCTGGCCACCGACATCCGCGCCGGGGCCGGGCTGGTGCTGGCCGGGCTGGTCTCCGACGGCGTCACCGAGGTGCAGGACGTCCACCACGTCGACCGCGGCTACCCCGACTTCGTCGAGCACCTGCGCGGCCTCGGGGCGCAGATTGAGCGGATCCAGCGGCCCGACTAGGAGCCCGCGCCGGGAGGTCCCGTCAGCCGCCGGGGAAGGACGACGCCAGCCGGCGGGCCCGGTCGGCGTCCTCGGGGAAGACGAGCACCTCGGCGCGGTGCGGACCGGGACAGCGGACCGTGGAGCGGATGCCCGCGTCCGAGAGGACCGCCCGCAGCGCCAGGGCGGACTCGCGGCGGGAGAGCGTGGCGACGGGGGTCAGCAGCCCGTCGTCGGACGGCGGACGGCGGCGTTCGTCGGAACCGAAGGCCCAGCGCAGGAACAGCGCGAGGAGCGCCAGGACCACGAAGGCGATCACCGGCCCCACCAGGGGGTGCAGGGTGCTGCCCGCCCCGATCGGCATCGACGACCTCCTCGCACGTGCCCCTGTGAGTGTGCCACCGGCACCTCCGGCCGCGACGGTGCTACTGACGAGTAACGCGCCCTACACTCCGCGGGCATGCCGTTCCCTTCCACGCCGGAGGACCGCGACCGCCCCTGGGTCATGCGCACCTACGCCGGGCACTCCTCGCCGGCGGAGTCCAACGCGCTGTACCGGCGGAACCTGGCGAAGGGCCAGACCGGCCTCTCGGTGGCCTTCGACCTGCCGACGCAGACCGGCTACGACCCCGACGACGAGCTGGCGGTGGGGGAGGTCGGCAAGGTCGGCGTCCCGGTCGCGCACCTCGGCGACGTGCGGGCGCTCTTCGACGGCATCCCGCTCGGCGAGATGAACACCTCGATGACAATCAACGCCACGGCGATGTGGCTGCTCGCGCTCTACCAGACGGTGGCGGAGGAGCAGGGGCACGACGTCGCGGAGCTCGCCGGGACGACGCAGAACGACATCATCAAGGAGTACCTGTCGCGGGGGACCCACGTCTTCCCGCCCGGGCCCTCGATGCGGCTGGCCACGGACGTGGTCGCCCACACCGTGACGGCGATGCCGAGGTGGAACCCGGTCAACATCTGCAGCTACCACCTGCAGGAGGCCGGGGCGACGCCGGTGCAGGAGATCGCCTACGCGCTCTCGACCGCGATCGCCGTCCTGGACTCGGTGCGCGACTCCGGGCAGGTGCCGCCCGAGCGCTTCGGTGAGGTGGTCGCGCGCATCTCCTTCTTCGTGAACGCGGGTGTCCGGTTCGTCGAGGAGATGTGCAAGATGCGCGCCTTCGCCCGCCTCTGGGACGAGCTGACCGAGCAGCGCTACGGCGTGCAGGACCCGCGGCAGCGGCGGTTCCGCTACGGCGTCCAGGTCAACTCCCTGGGCCTGACCGAGGCGCAGCCGGAGAACAACGTCCAGCGGATCGTGCTGGAGATGCTGGCGGTCACCCTCTCCCGCGACGCACGGGCCCGCGCGGTCCAGTTGCCGGCCTGGAACGAGGCCCTCGGCCTGCCCCGTCCGTGGGACCAGCAGTGGTCGCTGCGGCTGCAGCAGGTGCTCGCCCACGAGACGGACCTGCTGGAGTACGAGGACCTGTTCACCGGGTCGGTGGTCGTCGAGGCGAAGGTCGGCGAGCTGGTGGAGGGGGCCCGGGAGGAGTTGGCCCGGGTCGCGGAGCTGGGTGGTGCGGTCGCCGCGGTCGAGTCCGGGTACATGAAGGGCCGGCTGGTCGCCTCGCTCGCCGAGCGGCGGCGGCGGATCGAGAGCGGGGAGGACGTCGTCGTCGGTGTCAACCGCTTCGAGACGACCGAGCCCAACCCGCTGCTGGCCGACCTCGACGCCGCCATCCAGGTGGTCGACCCATCGGTCGAGGCCGCGGCCTGCGCGGCGGTGCGGTCGTGGCGCGCCCAGCGCGACCCGGAGGCGGTGCGGCGGGCCCTCGAGCGGCTCCGGGCGGTGGCCGGCACCGACGAGAACCTCATGGCCGCCACCCTCGACTGCGCCCGCGCGGGCGTGACCACGGGGGAGTGGGCCGGGGTGCTGCGCGAGGTGTTCGGCGAGTACCGGGCGCCCACCGGCGTCGCCGCGGCCGGCGGGGGTGGGCCGGCCGACGCGACGCTGGCCGCCGTCCGGGAGCGGGTCCGGGCCACGGGGGAGGAGCTGGGCGGCCGGCTGCGGTTCCTCGTCGGCAAGCCGGGCCTGGACGGGCACTCCAACGGCGCCGAGCAGATCGCCGTCCGCGCCCGGGACGCCGGCTTCGAGGTCGTCTACCAGGGCATCCGGCTCACCCCGGCGCAGATCGTGTCCGCGGCCGTGGAGGAGGACGTCGACGTCGTCGGGCTGTCGGTGCTCTCGGGCTCCCACCTGCAGGTGGTCCCCGCGGTCCTGCGCGGCCTGCGCGAGGCCGGGCTCGACGACGTCCCCGTGGTGGTCGGCGGGATCATCCCGGACAGCGACGCCCACCGGCTGCGCGAGCAGGGGGTCGCCCGCGTCTTCACGCCCAAGGACGTCGGCCTCACCGACATCATGGGCCAGGTCGTCGACGTCGTCCGCGAGGCCCGCGGCCTCGACGCGAGGACCCCCGCGAAGGCCTGAGCGGAGTGGGGGAGCGCGGGAGGCGCGCCCCTCCCACTCCGCTACAGCGGGACGACGACGCCCTCGGTCGCGCTGCGCCGGGCGGCGTCGAGGACGGCGGCGGTGGCGACGGCGTCCCACGGGTCGACCGGCACCGGCCCCTGCCCCCGCACGGCGGCGGCGAAGGCCGGGTGGACGCTGTCCCAGCGTCCGCGGTGGGTCGGCACCCTCTCGCCGTCGTCCCCGCGGCGCAGCCGGCCCCACCGCTCCTCCGGCTCGGTGCCCCACCGCTCGCCGAGGGTCGCCGGCGTCTCCCCGGCCAGCAGCAGCGCCTCCTGCCCGTCCATCGGGCCGCCGACGACGTAGGCCCCCTCGGTGCCGGCGACCCGGAACCGTTCGCCGGGCGCGCCCTGGCTCCAGCTGCCCTGCAGGTGCGAGCGGGCGCCGTCGGCGTGGGTCAGGGCCACGAAGACGTCGTCGTCGAGGCCGTCGTCGCGCAGTCGCCACTCGGCGTAGACGGCGGTGACCGGGCCCAGCAGGACGAGGGCCTGGTCGACCAGGTGGCTGCCGAAGTCCAGCAGCGTGCCGCCGCCGGAGGCCGGCGGGCCGGGCTCGGGGGCGAAGCGCTCGAAGCGCGACTCGAAGCGGGTCACCGTGCCCAGCCGGCCCTCGGCGACCAGCGCGCGCACGGTGCGGAAGTCGGAGTCCCAGCGCCGGTTCTGGTACGGCGCCAGCGGGAGGCGCCGGGCGGCGGCCAGCTGCACCGTCCCGCGGGCGGCCGCGGCGTCCAGGGCGAACGGCTTGTCGCACAGCACGGCCAGGCCCAGCTGCAGGGCCTGCTCGGTCAGCGCGGTGTGGGTGTCGGCCGGCGTCGAGATCGCGACCGCCTCGGCGCCGGCGGCGGCCAGCTCCTCCAGCGAGGCGAACGTCGCCAGCCCGGGGTGCTCGGCGGACACCTGCGCGCGCCGCTCGGCCGAGGTGGTCACGACCCCGAGCAGCTCGCACTCCGGGGCGGCGGCCAGCAGCGGGGCGTGGAAGTACCGGCCGCCGAAGCCGTACCCCACCAGTCCGAACCGGACGGGATCCATGCGGCGATCATGCCCGAGCCCCGCACCGGCCAGGGTCCCGAGACCAACCGTACCGCTGCGCCTACACATCGTCACCGACACCCGCTACGGTGCCGCGCGTGCAGAGCCCCCGCCTCGCCGTGGCCGATCCCGACCGGCTCGCCGCGATCGCCAGCTACCGGCTCGGCGGGCACGCCGGCGACGCCGACCTCGACGCCGTGGTCGCCTACATGGCCCGCGCGCTGGACGCGCCCATCGCGGTGATCAACCTCGTGGGCCCGGACCTGCAGTGCTTCCCCGCCGAGATCGGCGTCGGCGTGCCGTTCTCCCACGTCCCCGACGAGCTGTCCTTCTGCGCCCACGTGGTGGCCATGCGGGAGCCACTGGAGGTGTCCGACGCGCTGGCGCACCCGGTGTTCGCGCAGAACCCGGCGGTGGCGGCCGGCGCGATCCGCTCCTACCTCGGGGTGCCCCTGATCGACGAGGACGGCTTCGTCCTCGGGTCGCTGGGCGTCTTCGACGACGGCGTCCGCTCCTTCTCGGGGGACGACCTCGACACGCTGGAGATCCAGGTCCGCCTCGTGCGCAGCGTGCTCTCGCTGCGGCGCCAGGTCGCGGCGCACCGGTGGGACGCCCGCCTGCTGGCGGCGCAGGGCCGGGTGCTCGAGGCCGTGGCCACCGGCGCTCCGCTGGAGGCGGTCCTCGACCTGCTGTCCGCCGCCGTCCGTGACCTGGCGCCGGACGCCGACGCCGAGCAGCAGCGGGTCCTGACCGAGACCGTCGACCGGCTGACCGCCGTGGCCACCGACGCCGACGGGTGGCGCCGCACGATGACCCGGGTGGCGCGGCAGGACCCCCTGACCGGGCTGGCCAACCGCGCCCACCTCCTCGACGCCGGCCAGGCGGCGCTCACCGGCGGCGGCGCCGTCCTGTTCATCGACGTCGACCGGTTCAAGGAGGTCAACGACCGCGGTGGGCACGCGGTCGGGGACCAGCTGCTCGTCCGGCTCGCCGAGCGCCTGCGCGCCCACCTGGCGGACGTCCCCGACGCGGTGGCGGGACGGCTCGGCGGCGACGAGTTCGCGGCCGTCCTGCCCGGGGTGGACCGGGCGACGGCGGAGACGGTCGGGGAGCGCCTCGTCGCCGGTCTGGTGGACGAGGTCGTGGTGGGACGGCGCAGCGTGCGGGTGTCGGCGAGCATCGGGCTGGCCATGGCCGCGCCGGGCGTGCCCTTCGAGGAGGTGCTGCGGGAGGCCGACCTGGCCATGTACGGCGCCAAGGAGAGCGGCCGGGGGCGCCTCGACAGCGGTCCCCGCCCCGCCGAGGTCCGCTAGCGTCGGGGCATGAGTGCAGACGGTGCACCCCGGGTCGTCCGCGAGGGCGACGTCGTCACCATCACGATGTGCCGGCCCGCCAAGCGCAACGCCCTCTCGCGGGAGCACCTCGGCCAGCTGCTCGCCGCGGTCACCGCGGCGGGGGAGAGCGACGCGGCCGGGATCGTGCTGGCGGCCGAGGGCCCGGTGTTCAGTGCCGGCCACGACTTCGCCGACGTCGCGGGCCGTCCGGTGACCGAGGTGCGCAGCCTGCTGCAGTTGTGCACCGAGCTGATGCAGACCCTCCAGGGCGTGCCGCAGGTGGTGCTGGCCCGGGTGCACGCCCTGGCCACCGCCGCCGGCTGCCAGCTGGTCGCCTCCTGCGACCTCGCCGTCGCCGCGGAGTCGGCCGGCTTCGCCGCTCCGGGCGGCAAGGGCGGCTGGTTCTGCCACACGCCGATGGTCGCGATCGCCCGCAACGTGGGCCGCAAGCGGGCCATGGAGCTGGCGCTCACCGGCGACGTCATCGACGCCGCCACCGCGCTGGACTGGGGCCTGGTCAACCGGGTCGTCCCCGACGCCGAGCTCGACGCGGCCGTCGCCGACCTCATGGCCCGCGCCACCCGGGGTTCGCGGGCGAGCAAGGCCTGGGGCAAGCAGACGATGTACGCCCAGCTCGACCGCCCGGAGCGGGACGCCTACGCGACCGCCGTGGAGGTCATGGCCTCGGCCAGCCAGCTCCCGGGCGCCGTCGAGGGGATGACCTCCTTCCTGGAGAAGCGCCGGCCGGTCTGGCCGGACTAGACCCCCAGGTGTGCGCGACGTGCGGTTCGGGGTAGGGCTGCGGCGACCACGTCGAGCGGGGAAGGGCAGGTCCAGCGCATGAGCGAGCAGGCTCCGGAGGACAGGGTCGAACGGGGCGGGATGGACGAGGCGAGCGACGCCCCGCTCACCGAGACGGAGATCGAGACGTCGAAGAAGCCCGAGGACCGGGACAGCGACGTCTGACGAGCCGGTCGGCGCCGCCTCCCGGGAGAGCTCCGGGACGCGGCGCCCCGGGCGGTGAATCCGGACACACCGGGGATGGTCGGGACCGCGGGGCGCCTTGACCCCTGCGTGCGCAACGTCTGGGGGCTCACCCGCCGGCGCGCGCTCGACTTCGGACGGATGACGGCCGACGGCTGAGTGCGCGCGCCGCGCCTCGTCGTCCCCTCCCCGAACTCCCCGGAAGGCACCGTCCCCGTGCTCGCTCGTCTCCGCCGCGTCCCGTTCGCGGCGCAGGTCCTCCTCGGCCTCGTCCTGGGCATCGCCCTCGGCCTCGTCGCCCGGGACATGGGTCCCGTCGCTGACGGCACCCCGAACTGGCTGACCAGCACCCTCCAGACCGTCGGCAGCACCTTCGTCACGCTGCTCAAGGTCCTCGTCCCGCCGCTGATCGTCACGGCCGTGATCGTCAGCATCGCCAACCTCAAGCAGGTCTCGAACGCCGCCCGGCTGGCCGGCCAGACTCTGCTGTGGTTCGGCATCACCGCGCTGATCGCGGTCTCCCTCGGCATCGGCCTGGGGCTGCTCACCGAGCCCGGCCGCAACAGCTCCGTCGACGCCGCCGCCCAGGAGGTCCCCGAGACCACCGGCTCCTGGTGGGACTTCCTCACCGGCCTGGTGCCGCACAACATCCTGGGCCTGCAGTCCTCGCCCGAAGGTGACCTGTCGTTCAACATCCTCCAGCTGATCGTGCTGGCCGTGGCGATCGGCGTCGCCGCGCTCAAGGTCGGCGAGCCGGCCGAGCCCTTCCTCGCGCTGACCCGCTCGGCCCTGGCGATCGTCCAGAAGGTGCTGTGGTGGGTCATCCTGCTGGCCCCGCTGGGCACCGTCGGCCTGATCGGCAACGCGGTGGCCAGCTACGGCTGGGAGTCCCTGGGCTCGCTGGGCGTCTTCGCCGGCGCCGTCTACGCCGGGCTCGCGCTCGTGCTGTTCGTCGTCTACCCGGTGCTCCTGCGGCTGCACGGCCTCTCGCCGCTGCGCTGGTTCGCCGGCGCCTGGCCCGCGATCCAGCTGGCCTTCGTGTCGCGCTCGTCGATCGGCACCCTGCCGGTGACCGAGCGGGTCACCGAGCAGAACCTCGGCGTCCCGCGGTCCTACGCCTCCTTCGCCGTCCCGCTGGGCGCGACGACGAAGATGGACGGCTGCGCGGCGATCTACCCGGCCCTGGCGGCCATCTTCGTGGCGCAGTTCTTCGGCGTGGACCTGTCGATCACCGACTACCTGCTCATCGCCCTGGTCTCGGTCGTCGGCTCGGCCGCCACCGCCGGGGTCACCGGAGCGGTGGTCATGCTGACCCTGACCCTCTCCACGCTGGGCCTGCCGCTGGCCGGGGTCGGCCTGCTCCTGGCGATCGACCCGATCCTCGACATGGGCCGCACCGCGGTGAACGTCGCCGGCCAGGCGCTGGTCCCGACGATCGTCGCCAAGCGGGAGGGCATCCTCGACCTGGAGCGGTACCGCGCCACGTCGACGGTCGACCCGCTGGCCCGCGTGGACGCCGACGGCACGGACGCCGACCGGCGCGAGCCGGCCACGGTCTGACGGCCGCACACCCCACGGGCCCGGTCCTCCCTCGGGAGGGCCGGGCCCGCGTCGTCCCTACTGCTGCCGGAGGTCCGCGCAGCCGGTCTCGTGCGGCAGCAGCGGCCGCAGGGTGAGCGTCCAGCGGCTGCCGTCCTCCGCCGTCCACGGGGTGAGGGCGTTGGCCCCGGCGGCCGCCTCGAGGACGGCCGCGACCTCGGCCCCGCGCGCCACCACGCAGGACAGGCCCAGCCGCGCCTCCAGCGGCTCGCCGGGCAGCGCCGGGCCGGGCCAGGCCACCTCCGGCTGCACCAGCTCCGGTTCCGGGCCGGGCGCCCACTCGGTGACCACGGCGGCGACCGCGTCCGGCCGGTGGGACTCCGGCCCCGCGGCGCCGAACGGTCCCTCCGGCGAGGTGAGCACGTCGACCAGGCCCATCAGCTCGCCGCGGGTGGTCTGCTGCTCGGGGGTGAGGCCGCCGTCGTCGGGCAGCGCGAAGAGCGCCTGCACCTCCCGCACGTAGGTGCCCTCCTCGGTGACGAGGGTGAACCGGGTCGCCGGCGCGTCGGCGACCGGCGGGCTCCCGAGGTCGCCGGTCTCGGTCACGCCGGCGGCCACGGCCCGGTCGACGACGGTCTGCACGCCGGCCTCGTCGAGCTGCCACACCAGCAGGTTGGGCAGGGCGGGGGCGGGATAGATCGCGATCTGCGGACCCTGGGCGATCACCCGGCCGTCGGAGTACACGGTCACCAGCGGAAGGCGGCCGGCGAGCATCTCCGGGGTGACGAACCCGCCGACGTGCTCGACCTGCAGCACCAGCCGGCCCGGGCCCTCGGGCGGCGGGGTCGGCCGCGCGCCGGTGTCCCCCCGCTGGGCGCAGGCGGACAGCAGCAGGAGCAGCACCAGGGCGGCGGGGCGCAGGGCTCTCGGCACGGCGTCAGGATGCCCCCGTCGGGCGCCCCGTCCCGCCGTCCCGGCCCGGTCGTTAGCGGTTCGGTACCGTCGGACCCCGTGCGCCTGGTCATCGCCCGCTGCTCGGTCGACTACATCGGGCGGCTGACCGCCCACCTGCCGATGGCCCCGCGCCTGCTGCTGGTGAAGGCCGACGGATCGGTGTCGGTGCACGCCGACGACCGAGCCTACAAGCCGCTGAACTGGATGAGCCCGCCCTGCACGCTCAAGGACGAGCTCACCGACGGCAGCGGCACGTGGACGGTCACCAACAAGGCTGGCGAGCAGCTGGTCATCACCATCGAGTCGGTCGAGCACGACTCCTCGCACGAGCTCGGCGTCGACCCGGGCCTGCAGAAGGACGGCGTGGAGGCCGAGCTGCAGCGACTGCTGGCCCTGCACGTCGAGACCTTCGGGACGGGCTGGTCGCTGGTGCGCCGCGAGTACCCGACCGCCATCGGGCCGGTGGACCTGCTCTGCCGGGACGCCTCGGGTGCCACCGTGGCCGTGGAGGTCAAGCGGCGCGGCGAGATCGACGGCGTGGAGCAGCTCACCCGCTACCTGGAGTTGCTCAACCGCGACCCGCTGCTCGCGCCGGTCCGCGGGGTGTTCGCCGCGCAGGAGATCAAGCCGCAGGCGCGGGTGCTTGCCGGCGACCGGGGCATCGAGTGCCTGACCGTCGACTACGCCGTCCTCAAGGGCACCGACGACCCCTCCCAGCGGCTGTTCTGAACCCGTCGCGGCCGCGCTGTCCGGAACCGGACAGGGACGTGTCCGGCACGGGAGAGACCCCGGGCCGCGCCGGCATCGACGTCCCTCCGGCGGCAGGCGGCTGGACGGCGCCCGGGTCGACCTGGTCGCCGCCCTCGATGGACGGCTACCGGATCGCCGACATCGCCGCCCACTGGGGGTTCGCCTCGCAGGCGCACTCCACCCGGCTGTTCCGGGAGCGCTTCGGCCGGACGCCGTCGGAGGTCCGCGCCGCTCGCTCGACGCGCTGACCTCGACGGTTACCGGCCGGTAGGCCGCCATCCCCGGGACCCGTCCCGGGTGGGAGACTGCCCCCGACTCCGGACGACGGTGCCGGGGGCACCGGAGCTCGAGGGAGATGGCAGCGTGGCCAGGGAACTGAACGAGGTCGGCGTCGTGGGCCTGGGCACCATGGGCGCCGGCATCGCCGAGGTGCTCGCCCGGGCGGGCCTGGCGGTGACCGCCGTCGACGTCGACGAGGCAGCGGTGGGCCGCGGGCGCCGGCACCTCGAGCACTCCACCGACCGGGCGGTCCGCCGCGGCAAGCTCGACGCCGCCGACCGCGACGCCATCCTCGGCCGGATCCGCTTCAGCACGTCGCTGGAGGACCTCGCGCAGGCCGAACTGGTCATCGAGGCCGTCCCCGAGCGGATGGAGCTCAAGCGGGAGATCTTCTCCGCGCTGGACAAGATCTGCCCGCCGGACACCATCCTGGCCACGAACACCTCCAGCCTGTCGGTCACCGAGATCTCCGTGGCCACCGGCCGGCCGAGCAAGGTCATCGGGATGCACTTCTTCAACCCGGCGCCGGTCATGAAGCTGGTGGAGGTCGTGCGCACCGTCGTCACCGAGCCGTCGGTCGTCGAGGACGTCGAGGCGCTGGCCGAGCGGCTGGGCAAGGTGGACGTGACCATCGGCGACAAGGCCGGGTTCATCGCCAACGCGCTGCTGTTCGGCTACCTCAACCACGCGGTCTCGATGTACGAGAACCACTACGCCAGCCGCGAGGACATCGACGCGGCCATGCGGCTGGGCTGCGGCCTGCCGATGGGCCCGCTGGCGCTGATGGACCTCATCGGCATCGACACCGCCTACGAGATCCTCGACACGATGTACAAGCAGTCGCGCAACCGCCTGCACGCGCCCAGCCCGGTCATCAAGCAGATGATGACCGCGGGCCTGCTGGGTCGGAAGGTCGGCCGCGGTTTCTACACCTACGCCGAGCGGGACTCCGCGGAGGTCGTGCCCGACGCGCTCACCCCGGCTCCGGGCAGCGCCGTCGAGGGGGCCCGCCCGGTGCGCCGCGTCGGGGTCGTGGGCTCGGGGACCATGGCGACGGGGATCGTCGAGGTGGCCGCCAAGGCCGGCTACGAAGTCGTCTTCGTCGCCCGCACCCTGGACAAGGCCGAGGCGGTGCAGGCCGCGTTGGGCAGGTCGCTGGACAAGCAGGTGGTCCGCGGCCGGCTCGAGGAGGCCGACCGCGACGAGGCGCTGGGCCGGGTCACGGCCAGCACCTCCCTCGACGACCTCGCCGACGTCGACCTGGTCGTCGAGGCGGTCGTCGAGCACCTCGGCGTCAAGCAGGCGCTGTTCGCCAACCTGGGCGAGATCTGCAAGCCCGGCGCGGTCCTGGCCACGACCACCTCGAGCCTGCCGGTGATCGAGTGCGCCCGCGCCAGTGGCCGCCAGGCCGACGTCGTGGGCCTGCACTTCTTCAACCCCGCACCGGTCATGAAGCTGGTGGAGGTCGTCTCCACGATCGCGACCGCACCCGACGTCGCGGCCACCGCGCACGCGGTCGCGGTGCAGCTGGGCAAGCACCCGGTGTCCTGCTCTGACCGGGCCGGGTTCATCGTCAACGCGCTGCTGTTCCCCTACCTCAACGACGCGGTGAAGATGCTCGAGGCGCACTACGCGACCGCCGACGACATCGACGCGGCGATGAAGGTCGGCTGCGGGTACCCGATGGGCCCCTTCGAGCTGCTCGACGTGGTGGGCCTCGACGTCGCGCTGGCCATCGAGCGGGAGCTCTACACCGAGTTCCGCGAGCCCGGGTTCGCCCCGGCGCCGCTGCTCGAGCACCTGGTCACCGCCGGCTACCTGGGGCGCAAGGCCGGCCGCGGGTTCCGCGACCACGCCGCCCGCTGAGCCCCGGGTGCCCCGGAGGAGCGGACGGAACGGGTCGCGGCCGCGCGGCGGCGTCCCGTCCCGCCGGTCCGACCCGGTCGAGGAGGCCGCGGACGGCGACTGGGTGGTGCGCGCCCTGACCGGCTCGGCCACCGGCAAGACCTACCGCTGTCCGGGCTGTGACCAGGAGATCCGCCCCGGGACGCCGCACGTCGTCACCTGGCCGGCCTACGCCCGCGACTCCGACCTCGAACCCTGGGACACCGAGTCGGCCGCGGACCGGCGACGGCACTGGCACACCGCGTGCTGGCGGGCGCGGGGCCGCCGACGCTAGGAGAGGCCCTCCTGCCCCCCACCGGAGGAGGACCCCGTCCTCCCCGCCCTCCGCACGCTCAGGGCGTTGCCCTGGACGGGGCCTCACGTCGCCTGGGCGAGGACGACCACGTTGTCGGTGTAGCTGCGCGCCGAGCGGTCGAAGTCCCCACCGCAGGTGACCAGGCGCAGCTCCGCCCGCGGCGTGGGCCCGTAGACGGCCTCGGTCGGGAAGTCGGCCTTGGGGGAGCGGGCCGTCCCGGTGACGGTGAAGCGCACGGCCGTCCCGTCTGCGCGGTCGACCTGCACCGCGTCGCCGAGGCGCAGGTCGCGCAGCCGCCAGAAGACCGCCGGGCCGCTGCGCGAGTCCACGTGCCCGGCCACGACCGCCGGGCCGACGTCCCCGGGGGTCGCCGCACCGGGGAACCAGCCCGCCTCGTCGAACGCCGCCGGTGGCACCAGGGCCCCGGTGGCGTCGACCCCGAGCCGCGCGATCGGCGTGTCCACGCCGATCGCCGGGATGCGCAGGCGGACGGGGTCGGCTCCCCGGTCGGCGGCCGCCGCGACGACGACGGGGGTGGGCGAGGGCTCCGCAGGCGGCTCGGCGGGGGAGAGCAGCGCCACCGCGCCGGCGACCAGCGCCGTGGCGGCCAGCAGCCGGCGGAGGGCGGGCAGCGGGCAGCGGCGTCCGCTCACCGGCGCCGCGTCCGCGGCCACAGCAGCACGACCGCGCCGAGAACGGCGGCCGTGGCGAGGACGACCGCGCCCGGCGAGGGGCCCGCCGTCCCGCCCGCCCCGGTCTCCACGCCACCGGTGGGCACCACGGCGGCGCCGGCGGCGTCGAGCAGCGTCCGCACCGTCAGCCCGCCCTCCGGCCGGTCCAGGACGAGCACGGTGTGGACCGAGCCGGCGGCCAGGTCGGCCGGGACCGTGGTCGGGGGGCCGCCGGCGGCCACCTGCAGGGTCGTGGGGCCGCCGGGCACGGTGGTCGCGGTCCCGGCCGTGGCGAAGGCCAGGCCGGTGGCCAGCGCGGTGCCGTCGGCGGTGGTGACGTCGAGCGTCGGCGCGGTCGTCGCGGCGTCGACCACGCGCACCCGGGCCGAACCGGCCGGCGGCGGCGAGAGGTCGTCCTCGAGCACGGTCAGCCGCAGGTCGGCGAAGCCCCCCACGGCGGCGACCGTGCGGGCACCCCCTGCCGGGACCTCCACCGTGGTGGACAGGACCGGCGGGCTGGTGGAGGGGGCACCGACGGTGCGGACGCTGACCGCGTAGGTCCCCGCGGGCAGCTCCCGGTGGTCGGCGACGTCCCCGTAGCCGAGGCCGCTCGCGGTCGTCCCCGCGGCCGGGTCGTCCACCGGGCCGACGGTGAGGTCGACCGCGGGGGTGTCGGGCGACAGGTGCGCCAGCCGGAGCCAGCCGGCGTCCGCGGCCGCCGCCGGCGCGGTGCCGAGCGCGGCCCCCACGGCGAGCAGCACGACCGCGAGCACGCGGGTCGATCGGGGCAGCGTCGTCCTCCCGCGCGTCCTCGGCGACCCGGTCCGTGCGCTGCGGGCGCGCGGACCGGGGCTCGCGCCGCTCAGCGGCGGCCGTGGGTGACCGGCTGGCTGCCGGTGTCGGTGGCGTCGGGCTTGACCGCGGGCTGGACCAGCGTGGGCGGGTCGGTCCTCGGCGGAGCCCCCGCGGCGGAGCTCCCCGAGGGCACGGGGGCGATCACCTGGGTCTGCGACGGTGGCGGTGCGTCCGGGCCGGACTGCCCCGACGGCGCCGGCGCCTGCGAGGGAGCCGGACCCTGCGCCCCCGGCCCCTGCGCCCCCGGACCCTGCGGCGCGGCAGGCTGCGGGCCGGTGGCGGGCGCGGCGTGCTGCGGAGCCGGGGGACGGGTGGGCTGGCGGGCAGCGGCGGCCTCGCCGCTGCCCGTCCGCGGCGGCTCGCCGGGGCGGGCGACCGCCGGCTGCGGTGCGGTCGTCGGGCGGACGGCGGGCTGCTGCGCGGTCGCCGGTCCCACCGGCTCCGGCGCGGTCGCCCGCTGGGCCTGCGGCTGGGTCGGACCCGGCTGCGGTGCGGGCTGGCGCGGGCCCGGCTGCGGCCGGTCCTGCGCGGGGACGGGGGGTCGCTGGCCGGCCGGGGCCTCGGGCTGCCGGTCGCCGAGGTCGGGCAGCTTCTCCAGCACCCGGCGGGCCTCGACCAGCCGGCTGGTGAGCTCGTCGCGCACCGCCCGGATGGCGGCCGCGGTCGCCTCGGCCTCGCTGACCACCTGGGCGGCGTGCTGCTCGGCGGCGGCGACCCGCTGGCGGGCGGCCTCGGCCGAGGTGCGGTCGCGCTCGGCCTCCAGGCGCGCGGACTCCTGCCGGCGCGCCCGCTGGGCGATCTCGAAGTCCTCCTCGACCTTGGTCCGCCGCGCCTGGGACTCGGCGTCGAGCCGGGCCACCTTCTCCTGCGCCTTGCTGACCAGCTCGTCGGCGCGGATCTGGGCCTTGCTGGCGATCTGCTCGGCGGCCTGGCGGGCCTCGGCGATCATGCGCTCGACCTCGGCCTGCCCGGCGGCGTGCCGCTCGTGCATGGCCCGCTCCTCGGCAGCGGTCTGCTCCCGCACCGCCTGGGCCTCCTGCTCGGCACCCCGCCGGATGTCGGCGGCCTCCTCCTCGGCCAGCCGGAGCATGTGCTGGATGCGCTCGCTCATGTTCTCGAACGTGGGCGGGCCGGACGAGGCCGCCTTGCGCCGCAGGCTGTCGATCTCCCCGTGCAGGGCCGAGAGCTGGCCGGCCAGGTCGGCGGACCGGTTCATGGCGGCGTCCCGGTCGGCCAGGGCCACCCGGATGTCGGCCTCGAGCCGCTCGATCGTCTCGGCGACCTGGTGCCGGTCGTAGCCCCGCAGCACCACGTCGAACGAGTGCTGGGCCTCACGCATGGGCATCAGGTCACGGCGGGGATCGTCCATGCGTCCATCCTCGCAGAGTCGGGAGACCGGGGTCGGTCTGTCGCGGAACGCCTCCCTGCAGGGTGCCAGCCCTCCCTGGCAACGCGCTACGTGCGCGGGCGACCCGGCAGAGAGCCCCTCAGATGCCCCGGAAGCGGTTGATCGCCGTCAGGTGCCGCTCGCGCTTCTCGCGGTCCTTCACGCCCAGGCCCTCCTCGGGGGCGAGGGTGAGGACGCCGACCTTGCCCTGGTGGGCGTTGCGGTGGACGTCGCAGGCGGCCTGGCCGACCTCGTCCATCGGGTAGACCTTCGACAGGGTCGGGTGGACCAGGCCGCGGTCGATGAGCCGGTTGGCCTCCCACGCCTCGCGGTAGTTGGCGAAGTGCGAGCCGATGACCCGCTTGAGGTTCATCCACAGGTACCGGTTGTCGTACTGGTGCAGGTACCCGCTGGTCGAGGCGCAGGTGACGATGGTGCCGCCCTTCTTGGCGACGTAGACGCTGGCCCCGAAGGTCTCCCGGCCGGGGTGCTCGAAGACGATGTCGGGGTCGTCGCCGCCGGTCAGCTCGCGGATCCGCTTGCCGAACCGCTGCCACTCCCGAGGGTCCTGGGTGTCCTCGTCCTTCCAGAACCGGTAGCCCTCGGCGGTGCGGTCGATGACCAGCTCGGCGCCCATCGAGTGCACGATGTCGGCCTTCTCCGCACTCGAGACGACGCAGACCGGGATCGCGCCGCCGTTGAGGGCCATCTGGGTGGCGTAGGAGCCCAGGCCGCCCGAGGCGCCCCAGATGAGGACGACGTCGCCCTGCTTCAGCGCCGCGCCGTTGTGGCTGACCAGCTGCCGGTAGGCGGTGGAGTTGACCAGCCCGGGGGCGGCGGCCTCCTCCCAGGTGAGGTGGGCCGGCTTGGGCATCAGCTGGTTGCTCTTGACCAGCGCGAGCTCGGCCAGGCCGCCGAAGTTGGTCTCGAAGCCCCAGATCCGCTGCTGGGGGTCGAGCATCGTGTCGTCGTGGCCGGCCGGGTCCTCCAGCTCCACCGACAGGCAGTGGGCGACCACCTCGTCGCCGGGCCGCCACTTGTGCACCCCGGGGCCGACCCGCAGGACGACGCCGGCCAGGTCCGACCCCACCACGTGGTAGGGGAGGTCGTGCCGCTTGGCCAGGTCGTGCAGCCGGCCGTAGCGCTCCAGGAACCCGAAGGTCGAGACCGGCTCGAAGATCGACGTCCAGACGGTGTTGTAGTTCACCGACGAGGCCATCACCGCCACGATCGCCTCGCCCGGGCCCAGCTCCGGGGTCGGGACCTCCTCCACGTGCAGCGACTTGCGCGGGTCCTTCTCGCGGGTGGGCAGGCCCTCGAACATCTCCTGCTCGTCCTTGCGGACCAGCACCGCGCGGTAGGACTCGGGCACCGGAAGGCCGGCCAGGGCGTCGGCGGAGTCGGCGAGGATGGCGTCCCTGATCTCGAGCACGTGCGTCTCCTGGTCGTCGTTGGCGCGGAGGCGGTGTGGTGGCGCGGACGTTACCGGTGAGTAGCCCCGAGGGCAGCCCCCTGGCCGGAGGTCGTCAGGCGCGGGCGGCGGGCTCGACCAGCTCGACGAGGACGCCGCCGGCGTCCTTGGGGTGCACGAAGTTGACCCGGCTGTCGGAGGTCCCGCGCCTCGGGGTGTCGTAGAGCAGCCGCAGGCCGCGCTCGCGCAGCGTCGCGCTCACCGCCTCGACGTCGTCCACCCGGAAGGCCAGCTGCTGCAGGCCGGGGCCGGACCGGCCGATGAACTTGGCGATCGTCGACTCGGGCGTGAGCGGCGCCAGGAGCTGGATGCGGGTCTCGCCGCCGCCCACGGCCAGCATCGCCTCGCGCACCCCCTGTTCCTCGTTGACCTCCTCGTGCACCGAGTGCACGCCGAAGGCCTGCGCGTAGAAGGCGATCGCCTCGTCCAGGTCGGGGACGGCGATGCCCACGTGGTCGATGGTCGTGAACAGGTCGGTGGGCAGGCCCGTGCGGGCGTCGGGGGTCATGGCCGGATCCTCCTGAAGAGACGTCTGGGACGACAGTTCCCTGTGACGGGAGTCACATGCGGTCCCAGGAGCGCCGGAGGCGGGTCCGCCCGGCCTATCCTGAGCGGTAGCCCGGAGGCCGCCACCGGCGGCCAGCACGCACTCCCGGCCGCCGGCGGAGGCGGCCCGGCACTGGAGGCCCCCATGCCCCGATCGGTCATCGTCAGCGGCGCTCGCACCCCGATGGGCCGGCTGCTCGGCTCGCTGAAGGACTTCTCCGCGGCCGACCTCGGGGGCATCGCGATCAAGGCCGCCCTGGAGCGGGCCGGGATCTCCGGCGACCAGGTCGACTACGTGATCATGGGTCAGGTGCTGCAGGCCGGCGCCGGGCAGAACCCCGCCCGTCCCGCGGCCGTGGCCGGCGGCATCCCGATGTCGGTGCCGTCGCTGACGCTCAACAAGGTCTGCCTGTCCGGCATCGACGCCATCGCCCTGGCCGACCAGCTGATCCGGGCCGGTGAGTTCGACGTCGTGGTCGCCGGCGGCATGGAGTCGATGACCCAGGCCCCGCACCTGCTGGCCAACTCGCGCACCGGCGTCAAGTACGGCGACACGAAGCTGCTCGACTCGATGGCCCACGACGGGCTGTCCGACACCTTCGACCAGGTGGCGATGGGCGAGCTGACCGAGTCGGCCAACGCCCGCTACGGGCTGACCCGCGAGGAGCAGGACGCCTTCGCCGCGGCCAGCCACCAGAAGGCCGCCGCCGCGGCCAAGAACGGCCTGTTCGACGACGAGATCACCCCGGTGCTCATCCCGCAGCGCAAGGGCGACCCGATCGAGTTCCGCGACGACGAGGGCATCCGCCCCGACACCACCGCCGACAGCCTGGGGCGGCTCAAGCCGGCCTTCGCCAAGGACGGCACGATCACCGCGGGCTCGGCCTCGCAGATCTCCGACGGCGCCTGCGCGGTCGTGGTCATGTCCGCGGAGAAGGCCGTCGAGCTCGGGCTGACCCCGCTGGCCGAGATCGGCGCGCACGGCGTCGTCGCCGGCCCCGACGCCACGCTGCAGAGCCAGCCGTCGCGGGCGATCGCCAAGGCCTGCGCCCGCGAGGGCATCGAGCCGACCGACCTCGACCTGGTCGAGATCAACGAGGCCTTCGCCGCCGTGGGCATCGCCTCCACCCGCGAGCTCGGCATCGACCCGGAGAAGGTCAACGTCAACGGCGGCGCGATCGCCCTCGGCCACCCGATCGGCATGAGCGGCGCCCGCATCGCGCTGCACCTCGCGCTCGAGCTCGGCCGCCGCGGCGGCGGGGTCGGCGCGGCCGCCCTGTGCGGCGGTGGCGGCCAGGGCGACGCGCTCATCCTGCGCGTGCCCGCCCGGGCGTGACGGACGCGCCCGAGACGACCCCGGTCCCGACGCCCGGCCCCGCCTCCCCCCAGGGGAGGCGGGGCCGTCGCGCTGTGGACGTCCCCGCACTGGTGGCCGGCGCCCGCGAGGGCGACGCCCGGTCGGTCGCGCGGCTCATCTCGCTCGTCGAGGACGGCAGCCCGCTGCTGCGGGAGGTCGCCGCGGCCCTGACCCCGCACACCGGCTCCGCCCAGGTCATCGGCCTGACCGGTGCGCCGGGCGTGGGCAAGTCGACGACGACGGCCGCGCTGGTCGGCGCCTACCGGCGGGCCGGTCTGCGGGTGGGCGTCCTCGCCGTCGACCCGTCGTCCCCCTTCTCCGGCGGAGCACTGCTCGGCGACCGGGTGCGCATGCAGTCCTCCGGGCAGGACGCCGGGGTCTACATCCGCTCGATGGCCACCCGCGGACACCTCGGCGGGCTGGCGTGGGCCACCCCGCAGGCGTTGCGCGTGCTCGACGCCGCCGGGTGCGACGTCGTGCTCGTGGAGACCGTCGGCGTCGGGCAGTCAGAGCTGGAGGTCGCCTCGCTGGCCGACACCACCCTGGTGCTGCTCGCGCCGGGCATGGGCGACGGGATCCAGGCGGCCAAGGCCGGCATCCTCGAGGTCGCCGACGTGCTCGTCGTCAACAAGGCCGACCGGGACGGCGCCGACCAGACGGTGCGGGACCTGCGCTCGGTGCTGTCCCCGGGCCGACCGGACGACCGGAGCCGGGACGGGGCCGCGGGTGCCTGGCGAGCGCCGATCTGCCGGACGGTCGCCGTGCGGGACACCGACAACGGCGTCGACGGGCTGCTGGCCGCCGTCGAGGAGCACCGGCGGTGGCTGGAGTCCTCCGGTGAGGGACGGCGGCGCCGGGCCCGACGGGCGGCACGGGAGATCGAGGCGGTCGCCCTGACCGGCCTCCGGGCCCGGATGGGGGCGGTGCGCGGGTCGGCCGCCCTCGACGTCCTCGCCGAGCGGGTGGTCGCGGGGGAGACCGACCCCTTCCGCGCCGCCGACGAGCTGACCCGGCAGCTCTGACCGGCTGAGGGCACGATGGCGGGGTGAACGGGAAGCCGGACGCCGTCGTCGTCGGAGCCGGACCGAACGGACTGGCCGCGGCCCTCCGGCTGGCCGCCGCCGGCCTGCGGGTGCAGGTCGTGGAGCAGGCCGAGCGACCCGGGGGCGGCATGCGCACCGAGGAGCTGATCCGCCCGGGCTTCCGCCACGACGTCTGCTCGATCGTGCAGCCGATGGCCGCCGCGGCGCCGTTCTTCCGCGAGTTCGACCTCGCCAGCCGGGGGGTCCGGCTGGTCCACCCCGAGGTCAACTTCGCCCACCCCCTGGACGGGGGACGGGCTGCGGTGTCGTACCGGTCGCTGGAGGAGACCTCCCTGGCGCTCGGACCGGACGGACCGGCCTACCGCCGCCTGTTCGAGCCGCTGGTCGAGCACGGGACCGACGTCGTCGACTTCTTCCTGACCAGCCGGCTGCGGCGGCTGCCCACGCGCAGCGTCGGGCCGATCACGAAGTTCGGCCTCAACGGGCTGCCCAACGTGCGGTGGCTGGCGCACCGGTACTTCGAGACCGAGGAGGCCCGGGCACTCCTGGGTGGCGCGGCCGCACACGGGATGCTCGACCTGACCCAGCCGCTGACCTCGGCGCTCGGGATGCTGCTGACCATGCTGTCCCACCACGTCGGCTGGCCGCTGATCGAGGGCGGGTCGCAGGAGCTGGCCGACGCGATGGTCACCGCGCTCGAGCAGCAGGGCGGCGAGGTCGTCACCGGCCACCTGGTCACCGACCTGCGGGAGTTCGACGGGGTGCCGGCCGTGCTGCTGGACACCACGCCCGAGGCGTTCGTGGACATGGCCGGCGACCGGGTGCACGAGGGCTACCGCCACTGGGTGTCGCGCTACCGGCACGGTGCCGGCGTCTTCAAGGTCGACTGGATCCTGTCCGACCCGGTGCCCTGGACCGATCCCGACGTGCGCCGCGCCGGGACCATCCACATCGCCGGCACCCTCGACGAGACGATCGCCGGCGAGCGGGCACCCAACCAGGGGCGGCTCACCGACCGCCCGTACGTCCTCGCCGTGCAGCCCACGGTCCCGGACCCCTCCCGGGCGCCCGAGGGCGGGCACGTCTTCTGGGCCTACGTGCACGTGCCGCACGGTGCCGACGTCGACATGACCGCGGCCATCGAGGACCAGGTGGAGCGCTTCGCCCCCGGGTTCAAGGACACGGTGGTGGAGCGGGCCACGAAGAACGCCGTCCAGATGGAGGCGTGGAACCCCACCTACCTGGGCGGGGACATCTCCAACGGCCAGGCGACGCTGCGGCAGATGCTGGCCCGGCCGGTGCCGCGGTGGAACACGTACAAGACGCCGGTGCGCGGGACCTACCTCGCCTCGTCGGCGACGCCGCCGGGTCCCGCCGTCCACGGGGCCTGCGGCGACAACGCGGCACAGGTGGCGCTGCGGGAGGTCTTCGGCCTGCGGCACGTGCCGCCGCTGCGCCCCGCCCCACCCGCCCTCACCTGACGCCGACCCCCGGGAGCCGCGGACGGCGGGCCGGTAGCGTCGCCGGCATGGTCCGACCGCTGGGGTTGCCCTTCGATCCCATCGAGCGCGCCGGCGAGACGTGGGAGCAGCGTTTCGGCCCGGCCGCGGCGATGCGCGCCGCCACGTCGGTGTTCCGCGTGCAGCAGATCCTGCTCTCCCGCTTCGACGAGGCCCTTCGGCCGCACGGGCTGACCTTCGCCCGGTACGAGGTGCTGGTGCTGCTCACCTTCAGCCGCACGGGGGAGCTGCCGCTCAAGGTGATCGGCAGCCGGCTGATGGTGCACCCGACCAGCGTCACGAACGCGATCGACCGGCTGGTGGCGGCCGGCTTCGTCGACCGCCGTCCCAACCCCGCCGACGGCCGGGGGGTGCTGGCCGGCATCACCGACCGTGGCCGGGCCGTCGTCGAGGTGGCCACGGCGGCCCTCACCGCGCTCGACTTCGGGCTCGGCGACCTGCCAGCGGCCGAGCTGGACACGCTGTTCGACATCCTCAAGCGCGTCCGGCTGGGCGCCGGCGACGTGGCCGACGTGGAGCCGGCGGTGCGCTGACCACGCCCGACACCGCTCGCCGCGCGGTGGGATGATCGAGGTCATGCAGCCTTCTCGCCCCGGACGCCCCGACCCGCGCGCGCAGGCCCAGCAGGCCCAGCTGGCCGCCTCACTCGCCGGCGCGGTCGACCTCGCCGCCGTCAAGGCCCGCTCCGAGGCCGCGGCCCGCGCCCAGGCCGCACCCCCGCCGAGCGCGGCCGCCCCGGCCGGCGCGCCCGGCGCGGCCGTCGTCGACGTCACCGAGGCCACCTTCCAGGCCGAGGTGCTCGACCGCTCCTTCCAGGTGCCGGTCGTGCTGGACCTGTGGGCCGAGTGGTGCGGGCCGTGCAAGCAGCTCTCACCCGTGCTCGAGCGGCTGGCCGCCGAGGGCGGTGGCTCCTGGGTGCTGGCCAAGGTCGACGTGGACGCCAACCCCGCGCTGGCCCAGGGCCTGCGGGTGCAGGGCATCCCGGCGGTCAAGGCCGTGTGGCAGGGCCAGCTGGTCGCGGAGTTCACCGGCGCCATCCCCGAGGAGCAGGCGCGGCAGTTCGTCACCGAGCTGGTCCGGGCCACCACCGGGGGCGCGGTGCCGGGGGCGGGGGACGAGGGCGCCGAGGTCGACGACCCCCGGCTCGACGCCGCCGAGGCCGCCCTCGAGCGGGGCGACCTGGCCGCCGCCGAGGCCGCCTACCAGGCGATCGTGGACGCCGAGCCCGACCACCCGGTCGCGGGCCTCGCGCTGCGCCAGGTCCAGCTGTTCCGCCGCGCCGACGAGGCCGGCCCCGACGCGCTGGCCGCCGCCGACGCCGCTCCCGACGACGTGACGGCGCAGACCCGCGCCGCCGACTTCCTGCTCGGTACCGGGGACGTCGAGGGTGCCTTCGCCCGGCTGCTCGACGTCGTCCGCCGGACCGCCGGGGAGGACCGCGACCAGGCCCGCAAGCACCTGGTGGAGCTCTTCGGGGTCGTCGGGGACCAGGACCCCCGGGTCGCCGACGCCCGGCGGCAGCTCACCCTCGCCCTCTACTGAGCGGGGCCGGCTGACGGCGACGTCGCGGTCAGCCGACCCCGACGTCGCACACGCCGGCGCCCTCGAGGAACCCGCCGCGGAACAGGTCGACCAGCTGGAACCCGGAGACGTCGACCTCCCCGAGCACCTGCGGGTCGTTGCCGTACTCGAGCAGGAACTGCACGCTCTCGTCGAGGTCGCCGGGGGAGATGACCACGTTGGTCAGCTCCTGGTTGTAGACCTGCGCGCTGTACCAGCCGGCCAGGCAGACCGCCGAGCGCAACGCGTCCTGGCCTTCCGCGGGCAGCCCCAGCTGGTCCCGGGCGGCCAGCGCGTAGGGGATGGCCACGGCGGTGGGGACGGCGTAGTCGCCCAGCTCCTCGTAGGCCGGGCCGGCGAGGTCGGCCTCGTCGTAGCCGACGAGGCCCCCCTCGGAGCCGCCCTCCCCGGGCGGGCAGTACACGAGGTCGACGTCGTCGGCGGCGCACGACGGCGCCGACCCGTCGAACCCCTGCAGCTCCGGCGCGGTGAACCGGTCGTCGAACACCTCGGTGAAGGCGCGCCCCCAGAACTCCGGCAGTGAGGTCTCGACGATCGAGACGATGGTGCCGTAGGGCGCGTTGCCGCCGCTGAGGAAGTCCTCGTCGCTGGTGAACTCGCCCTGGGTGAAGACGCGGTCGGGACCGAACCGGTCACGGCAGGCCGTCGGGCCGTCGTCGAACCCCTCCTGGAAGGCCGAGACGCGGTCGAAGTAGGAGCCGTGCGCCTGGTCCTCCCTGCGGCTGGTCCCGACCGGGTCGCGCAACTGCAGGTAGCCGCGCAGCAGCTCGTCGAGCTCGGGCTCGCGGATGCGGGAGTGCTCGGCCTCGCCGGCGGCGACCCACGCGGTCCAGGCCCCGGCGAAGCAGTCGGCCTGCGTCTCGGTCGCGATGGACGCCTGGGGGTAACCGACCCGGGCCTGGACGGCGTGCCCGAACTCGTGCGCCATGACCAGTGCGGGGATGAACCGCCCGTAGCCGTTGGCGAGCTCGCCGAGGAAGGCACGGTCGTAGGTGATCGAGTCGGAGTTCGGTGTGTTCGGCGCCTGGCAGTAGAAGGCGTTGCCCTCGACCTCGCTCGGGTCCGCGGCGCAGCCGACCCCCTGCGGGTAGACGCCGGGGTCGATGTCGCCGGGGTCGACGCTGAAGTAGCCGCCGGTGAGCGGCGTGAACCGGGTGCCGAAGACGTCGGGGAACTGGTCGGTCCAGAACTGCTCGAGGTCGGCCAGCGCGTTGCGGGCGAGGACGTCGATGGGGGTGTCGGTGGCGCCGACGACGGTGACCGCACCGGGGTCGGCGTCGTCGGGCAGGGGCTGTGCCGCGGTCGGCCGGCCGAGCACCACGACCGAGCACCCGGACAACAGGAGCAGGGCGGTCGCGGCCAGCAGGGCCACGACCGCCCGGCGCGAGGGGAGGGCAGCCATGTCCCCGGCATCGTCTCATCGCGGCGGCGCCGCCGCAGGGGAGTCCGTCCCGGGAGTCCGCCCCAGACGCCGAGGTCGCGGGCGGTGCCGCTCATGCGGGAGCCGTCCCGGACGCAGCGAGGGGCCGGACGGCGCCCGCCGTCCGGCCCCTCGCTGCGTCCGCTCCCTCAGCCCTCGTGCACGAACCAGACGGTGGCCAGCGGCGGCGCCGACAGGGTCGCGGAGCAGGGCTGGCCGTGCCACGGCTCCTCGACCGCCTCGATGCCGCCGAGGTTGCCCACGCCGGACCCGCCGTAGCCCTCCGAGTCGGTGTTGACCACCTCGCGCCAGAACCCGGGCCGGGGCAGCCCGATCCGGTACCCGTGGTGCGGCATGCCGGCGAAGTTGGCCACGCAGGCCAGGGCCTGCCCGGTGCCACCCGCCGCGCCGTCGACGTCCCGGCTGCCGTAGCGCACGAAGGACAGCACGTTGTTCGCCGAGTCGTTGGCGTCGATCCACTGGAAGCCGGCGGGGTCGACGTCCTGCGACCACAGCGCCGGCAGCTCCTTGTACCGGGTGTTGAGGTCGGTCACCAGGGACAGCACGCCGCGGTGGGCGGGGTCGTCGAGGTGCCACCAGTCCAGCGACCGGCTCTCGGCCCACTCGGCGTCCTGGGCGAACTCCGAGCCCATGAACAGCAGCTGCTTGCCCGGGTGGGCCCACATGTAGGCCAGGTAGGCCCGCAGGTTGGCCAGCTGCTGCCACCGGTCGCCGGGCATCTTCCGCAGCAGTGAGCCCTTGCCGTACACGACCTCGTCGTGGCTGATCGGCAGCACGTAGTTCTCGGAGTACGCGTAGATCATCGAGAACGTCATCTGGCCGTGGTGGTAGCTGCGGTGCACCGGCTGCTTGGTCATGTAGCCCAGCGAGTCGTGCATCCAGCCCATGTTCCACTTGAACCCGAAACCCAGGCCGCCGAGGTGGGTGGGCCGGGTGACGCCGGGCCAGGCGGTCGACTCCTCGGCGATGGTGACCACGCCAGGGACCTCGCGGTAGACCGTCGCGTTCATCTCCTGCAGGAAGGCGACCGCCTCCAGGTTCTCCCGCCCGCCGTGCACGTTGGGCACCCACTCGTCGCGGGAGTAGTCCAGGTAGAGCATCGAGGCCACCGCGTCGACCCGGACGCCGTCGACGTGGAACTCCTTGCACCAGAACAGGGCGTTGGCGACCAGGAAGTTGCGCACCTCCGAGCGGCCGAAGTCGAACACGTAGGTGCCCCAGTCCAGCTGCTCACCGCGCCGCGGGTCGCCGTGCTCGTACAGCGGCGTGCCGTCGAAGCGGGCCAGGGCCCAGTCGTCCTTCGGGAAGTGCGCCGGGACCCAGTCGACGATGACCCCGATGCCGGCCTGGTGCGCCCGGTCCACGAGGTACCGGAAGTCGTCCGGGCTGCCGTACCGCGCCGTCGGGGCGTAGTAGGAGGTGACCTGGTAGCCCCAGGAACCGCCGAAGGGGTGCTCGGCGACCGGCATGAGCTCGATGTGGGTGAAGCCGGCCGAGACGACGTAGTCGACCAGCTCGTCGGCGAGCTCCCGGTAGGACAGGCCCTGCCGCCAGGAGCCGGCGTGCACCTCGTAGATGCTCATGGGCCGCTGGTGCCAGCCGCCGCGGGCCCGCTCGCTGAGCCACTCGTCGTCGGCCCACTCGTGCGTGGACTCGGTGACGACCGAGGCGTTGAGCGGGGGCACCTCGGTGGCGAAGGCCAGCGGGTCGGACTTGTGCCGCCACACGCCGTCGCGGCCGAGCACCTGGTAGCGGTAGCGGGTCCCGACCGGGACACCGGGGATGAAGATCTCCCAGACGCCGGAGGAGCCCAGCGACCGCATCGGGTAGGCGCGCGCCTCCCAGTAGTCGAAGTCGCCGGTCACCCGCACGCCCTGGGCGTTGGGCGCCCAGACCGCGAAGGAGACGCCCTGGACCTGACCGCGGGGGGTGTCGTAGCGGCGGACGTGCGCGCCGAGCACCTCCCACAGCCGCTCGTGCCGGCCCTCGCGGATCAGGTGCTGGTCGAGCTCCCCGACCGTCGGCAGCCAGCGGTAGGGGTCGTCGACGACGAAGGTGTTGGTGCTCCCCTCGCCGTCGGAGTAGGTGACGTCGAGCCGGTAGTCCCCGGGCTGCCCGGGCAGGGCGGCCTCGAAGATGCCGCCGGCGTGCACGTGGTGGGCGTCGTACCGGGAGCCGTCCTCGTCGACCACGACGACGGAGACCGCGTCGGGCCGCAGGGTGCGCACGACCCAGCCGGTGCCGGCCGGGTGGGCGCCGAGCACGCTGTGCGGGGCGTAGGACCACCCGTCCACGATGGCCCGCAGCTGTTCCTCGGTGACCCCCTGGACCGACGGCTGCCCGCCCTCGCCGATGGTGGTGTCCTCGGCGACCACGTCGGCGAGGGAGGGGTCGTCGCTGGTGACCTCGCCGCCGGTCGAGCCCCCGGCCGCGCCCCCGGTCGCGGCGCCGTCGGCCACCGGCTCGGTGACGACGCTGCCGGACGTGCCCGCGCGCTGCGCGATCGCGGTGTCGTGGTCGTCGGGGACCTGCGGGGTGCTGGGCTCGTCGGGGGAGGGGCTGGGCGGCTCGGGCTGGGGTGCGGGTGCCCCCGAGGGGCTGCCCGGCTCGGCGATGGGCGCCGGGGCCACCACGGGGGCCGCGGTGCCGCCCTGCTCGGCGACCACCTCGGCCTGCGCCGCCTTCTTCCGCGGCGCGCGCTTGGTGGTCTTCTTCGCCGGAGCCGCGTCGTCGACGGCCGCCGCGCCGTCGGCCACGGCCGCTGCGGCCGTCTTCTTCGCGGTGGTCTTCTTCGCCGTCGTGCTCCTGGCCGCCGTGGTCTTCTTCGCCGCAGGGGCCTTCTTGGCCGCGGGGGCCTTCTTGGCGGCCGCGCGCTTGCGGGCCGGGGCGTTGACGACCGGCCCGCCCTCGGCGGCCTCGGCCTGCGCGGTCTTCTCCTCGACGACGGCCTGCAGCTCCTCCTTGGTGGCCGGTGGCCGATCGCCGGAGTCGACGGTCGGCTCGGTCGCGCCGGTGGCCCTGTCCTCGGTGGTCCCGTCGGGGGATGTCATCGCGTCGCCGTCCTCTTCCGTGCCGGTCTGTCGGTGGTCTCAGGGGTGCGCGCGTCAGCCCGCGGCGGTGAGCCGCGACAGCGACTGCAGCGGGATCATCAGCCAGTGCGGGCGGTTGCGCGCCTCGTAGACGCACTCGTAGACGGCCTTGTCCGCCTCGAAGGCCCGCAGCAGGGGGGAGTCGCCGCAGGGGTCCATGCCGCTCGCCGCCGAGTACCCGGCGCAGAACGCGCTGCGGTTGCGCTCTGCCCACTCCTGCGCACGGTATGCGCGCTGCGGGTCGCCGGGCTGCTCGACGAGCATGTGACGTGCGGCGTAGTCGAAGCTGCGCAGCATCCCCGCGACGTCGCGCATCGGGCTGTCGAGCTCGCGGCGGGCCGCCAGCGGCCGGGCCGGCTCGCCCTCGAAGTCGAGCACGATCCACCCGGTGGCGGTGCGCAGCACCTGGCCGAGGTGCAGGTCGCCGTGCACCCGCTGGCGGACGACGGTCTCGTCGGCACCGGCGACGGCGGCGTAGACCGCGCGCAGGCCGTCGGCGTGCTCGGCCAGCTGCGGGACGACGGCGATGGCCGCCTCCAGCCGCTCGGTCATCTGCTCGGCCACGGTGGCGAACCAGCCCGCGTCGGCGGTCTCGGTGGGCAGCACCTTCGCCAGGTCGGCGTGCACCGAGGCGGTCGCGGCGCCGAGCCGCTCGCTGTCGGCGGCGAAGTCCCCGCCCACCTCGTCGGCGTGCAGGTCGCCCTCCGCGTAGAGGTCCCGCACGCTGGCGGTGGCCAGCCGCCACCCGTCGCTGGCGTTGGGCACGAACGTCTGCAGCATGGCGACCGTGGCCGGCTCCACCGACGGGTCGGGGTCGTCGATCTCGATGTGGCCCAGCAGCGGCGCGATGTGCGGGTTCTGCGTCTTGCGCAGCGCGTCGTGGATCTCGACGTCCGGGTTGAGCCCGGGCTCCAGCCGGCGGAACAGCTTGAAGATCGCCTCCTGGCCGTAGACCAGCGAGGTGTTGCTCTGCTCGGTGGAGACGATGTCGCCGGGCAGGCCCTCGGGGATGTAGGCGACCCCCGCCGGGTGGAAGTGCATCGGCCCGATGGTGGAGGCGTTGACCAGGTGGATCAGCCACGGCGTGGTGGCGTCCCGGTCGCGCATGGCGTCGTAGGCGTAGTTCTCCCGGTCCTTGCCGGGCACCGCCCCGAGGAACGCCGCGCTGAGCTCCTCGGTCGGGTGCTCGCGCCAGGACAGCGGCACCAGGTAGGTCTCGACGACCCCGTCGGTGTAGGTGACGCGGACCCGGTGGACCGACAGCACCGGGTCGGCCTGGTCGAGCAGGAAGCCCTCCTCGGTGACCTCGGCCCACTCCCGGCCCTTGCCGCCGAACCAGCGCTGGTGGGGCATCCACTCGCGGAGCAGGTCGGTGAGTGCGCTCATCGGGGTCCTCCTGGGCTCGGGGGGACGTCGGTGCCGGTGCGGGTGTCGCTGTCGCCGTGGATCTCCTCCGCAGCGGTGACCACCCCGGCCGCCAGCAGGGACTCCGCGACCGCGCTCGAGGCGGTGCTCTCCCAGTCCTCGGGTTCCTCGGCCGCAGGCTCGGCCGGCCGGCTCAGCTCGAACCAGTAGAAGCCGTGTCCGGCGAGGGTGAGCATGTAGGGCAGGACGCCGATCTGCGGGAACTCGACCCGGCCGGTCAGCTCGACGGGGGTGTAGCCCTCGAAGCGGCGCAGGTCCAGCTCCACCGGCTGGGGGAACCGGGACAGGTTGTTGACGCACAGCACGATGTCGTCGCCGAACTCGCGCACGAAGGAGAGCACCGTCGGGTTGCGCGAGCCGACCTCGGCGTAGCTGCCCAGGCCGAAGGTCGGGTGCTCCTTGCGCACGCGGATCATCTGCCGGATCCAGTGCAGCATCGAGTTGGTGTTGCGCAGCTGGGACTCGACGTTGGTGACCTGGTAGCCGTACACCGGGTCCTGGTTCAGCGGCAGGTACATCCGCTGCGGGTCGGCCGTGGAGAAGCCGCCGTTGCGGTCGGGGGTCCACTGCATCGGGGTGCGGACGCCGTCGCGGTCACCGAGCCAGATGTTGTCGCCCATCGCGATCTCGTCGCCGTAGTACAGGACCGGCGAGCCGGGCAGCGACAGCAGCAGCGCGTTGAACAGCTCGAGGGTGTCCATGTCGTTGTCGAGCAGCGGCGCGAGCCGACGACGGATGCCGATGTTGGCCTTCATGCGGGGGTCCTTGGCGTACTCCGCCCACATGTAGTCCCGCTCCTCGTCGGTGACCATCTCGAGGGTCAGCTCGTCGTGGTTGCGCAGGAAGATGCCCCACTGGCAGTTGCCGGGGATGTCCGGCGTCTGGGCCATGATCTCCGAGATCGGGAAGCGCTGCTCCCGCCGCACGCCCATGAACAGGCGCGGCATCACGGGGAAGTGGAACGCCATCTGGCACTCGTCGCCGTCCTCGCCGAAGTACTCGACGACGTCGGCCGGCCACTGGTTGGCCTCGCACAGCAGGACCCGGTCAGGGTAGTCGGCGTCGACGACCTTGCGGACCTGCTTGAGGAACTCGTGGGTCTTGGGGAGGTTCTCGCAGTTGGTCCCCTCCTCCTCGAACAGGTAGGGGACCGCGTCGAGCCGGAAGCCGTCGATGCCCAGGTCCAGCCAGAAGCGCAGGGCGTCGATGATCGCCTCCTGCACCCGCGGGTTCTCGAAGTTGAGGTCGGGCTGGTGGGAGAAGAACCGGTGCCAGAAGTACTGCTTGCGCACCGGGTCGAAGGTCCAGTTGGAGCTCTCGGTGTCGACGAAGATGATCCGCGCGTCGGGGTAGCCGGTGTCGTCGTCGGACCACACGTAGAAGTCGCCGTAGGGCCCGTCGGGGTCGCTGCGGCTGGCCTGGAACCAGGGGTGCTGGTCCGAGGTGTGGTTCATGACGAAGTCGATGATCACGCGGATGCCCCGGGCGTGGGCGGCGGCCAGCAGCTCCCGGAAGTCCTCGATGTCGCCGAACTCCGGCAGCACCGCGGTGTAGTCGCTGACGTCGTAGCCGCCGTCGCGCAGCGGTGAGGCGAAGAAGGGCGGCAGCCACAGGCAGTCGACGCCGAGCCACTGCAGGTAGTCGAGCTTGTCCATCATGCCGCGCAGGTCGCCGACGCCGTCGGCGTTGCTGTCGGCGAAGCCGCGGACGAGCACCTCGTAGAAGACGGCGCGCTTGTACCACTCGGGGTCGGTGCCGGGCGCCGGCAGCGTCGACGCGACCGCGTCGGGGAGGTCAGGGACAGGAACGGTCATCGCAGGGAGTCGCCCTCGATCTCGTGCAGTGTGCGGGTGGGGGAGTCAGGCCACCGGCGGCGGGACCTGCACCGGCCGGTGGTGGGTGATCGAGAAGACGTGCGCCGGCTCCCGGTGCGGGTCGAGCTCGACGTAGTTGAACTGGCCCCAGTCGTACGAGGCGCCGGTCAGCTCGTCGGTGACCGTGAAGCGCTCGTGCCAGTCCAGGCCGAGCACCGGGAGGTCGAGGGCCGTCGTCCCGATCTGGGTGTTGTGGCTGTCGAGCGCCACGACCACCAGGACCGCGTCCTGCGAGCCGGGGTCGGTCTTCGAGAAGCAGATCAGGTTCGGGTTGTCCACGGCGTGGAACCGCAGCGTGCGCAGCTGCTGCAGGGCCGGGTGGGCGCGGCGGACCTCGTTGAGCCGCCGCAGGTAGGGCGCGAGGCTGTGCCCGGACGCCTCGGCCCCGGCGTAGTCCCGCGGCCGGAGCCGGTACTTCTCGCTGTCGAGGTACTCCTCGCTGCCCGGCCGGACGGCGACGTGCTCGAACAGCTCGTACCCGGAGTAGACACCCCAGGTCGGGCTCATCATCGCGGCCAGCACGGCGCGGATCTTGAACATCGGCGGGCCGCCGTACTGCAGCGACGCGTGCAGGATGTCCGGGGTGTTCACGAAGAAGTTCGGCCGCATGTAGTGGGAGTTGGTGGCCAGCTCGCGGCCGTAGTCCTCCAGCTCCCCGCGCTCGGTGCGCCAGGTGAAGTACGTGTAGGACTGGGTGAACCCCAGCCGGGCGAGCTGGTGCATCATCGCCGGGCGGGTGAACGCCTCGGCCAGGAAGAGGACGTCGGGGTCGGTGCGCTTGACCTCCCAGATCAACCAGTGCCAGAAGTTCAGCGGCTTGGTGTGCGGGTTGTCGACGCGGAAGATCCGCACGCCGGCGTCCATCCACACCCGCACGATCCGCAGCACCTCGGCGTAGATGCCCTCGGGGTCGTTGTCGAAGTTGATCGGGTAGATGTCCTGGTACTTCTTCGGCGGGTTCTCGGCGTAGGCGATCGTGCCGTCGGGCTTGGTGGTGAACCACTCGGGGTGGCTGGTGACCCACGGGTGGTCCGGCGCCGCCTGCAGGGCCAGGTCGAGGGCCACCTCCATGCCCAGCTCGCCGGTCCGCCGCACGAACTCCCGGAAGTCCTCCATCGTGCCGAGCTCCGGGTGGACGGCGTCGTGCCCGCCCTCGGCGCTGCCGATGGCCCACGGTGAGCCGACGTCGTCCGGGCCCACCTCGTTCGGGTTGCCGCCCGGGAACAGCGGCGTGTTCGGGCCCTTGCGGTTGACCGTGCCGATCGGGTGGATCGGCGGGAGGTAGACCACGTCGAAGCCCATCCCGGCGATCGCCGGCAGCCGGTCGGCGGCGGTGGCGAAGGTGCCGTGGGTCGGCCTGTCGCCGACCACGGGCCCGGTGGACCGCGGGAAGAACTCGTACCAGGAACCGAACAGCGCCCGCTGCCGGTCGACCCACACCTCGTACCGCGGCCCCTGGGTGACCAGCTCCCGGACGGGGTGCTCGTACAGGTACTCCTGCAGCCCCTCCGCCAGCGCGGGCGCCACGCGGGCGGGCACGTCGAGGGAGGTGTCACGCAGCGCGGCGGCCGCGTCGGCCAGCCGCTGCTTCCACTCCCCGTCGGCCCCGGCGGTCACCCGGTCGAGCAGCCGGGCGCCCTCCTCCAGGTCGTTGGCGAGCTCGCCGGCGCCCTGACCGGCGGCGATCTTGACCTCGACCGCGTGGTGCCAGGTCGCCAGCGGGTCGCTCCAGGCCTCCACCCGGAAGCTCCAGCGCCCCTCCCGGTCGGGGACCACGGTGGTGATCCAGCGGTCGGGCTCCGGGCCGAACCGGACCATCCGCCGCAGCGGCTGCTCCTCGCCGTCCGCGCCGGGCGGGGTCCACACGACGTTCGCCGCGACGGCGTCGTGGCCCTCGCGGAACACGGTGGCGGTGATCGGCAGGTGCTCACCGACCACGGCGCGGGCCGAGAACGACCCGCAGGACACGACGGGGGCGACATCGGTGATGCCGAGACGGAGGTCAGCGCGGCCAGTCATCCCGGCCACGCTATCGAGGTCCCGGCCTGCGGGCACATCGGCGGCGGAGCCCTCCTCCGGGGCGGGTGTGCGGCGTGCGACGCGGGCCGGGGCACACCCCGCGGCACCCGGTGGCGCGGGGGTGCCCTGGTTAGTCTCGGGCGGTGCGCGCTCTCCGCCGGTTCACCGTCCGGGCCTCGCTCCCCACGGAGCTGATGCCGCTCTCCCAGCTGGTGATGAACCTCCGCTGGTCCTGGCACCCGGAGACCCGGGACCTGTTCGAGGCGCTGGACCCGCAGCTGTGGCTGCGCTGCAACGGCGACCCGGTGAAGGTCCTCGGCGAGGTCTCCGCCGAGCGGCTGGCCACCCTCGCCCGGGACCGCCGGTTCCTGCGCCGGCTGCAGGACGTCGTCGACGACCTGCAGGACTACCTGTCCGGCCCGCACTGGTACCAGTCGCTGGGCGCGGACGCCCCGGCCTCCGTCGCCTACTTCTCCGCCGAGTTCGGCATCACCGAGGTGCTGCCGCAGTACTCCGGCGGCCTGGGCATCCTGGCCGGCGACCACCTCAAGGCCGCCTCCGACCTCGGCGTCCCGCTGATCGGGGTGGGCCTGCTCTACCGGGCCGGCTACTTCGAGCAGGGCCTCTCGCCCGACGGCTGGCAGCTGGAGCACTACCCGTCGCTGGACCCGCACGGCCTGCCGGTCAAGCTGCTGCGCCAGCCCGACGGGTCGGCGGTGGTCATCACCGTCCCGTTGCCGGAGGGGCGCACGCTGCACGCCCACGTCTGGCGCGCCCAGGTCGGCCGCGTGTCGCTGCTGCTGCTCGACAGCGACATCGAGGAGAACACGCCGTCGGAGCGGCTGGTCACCGACCGGCTCTACGGCGGCGACGAGGACCACCGGCTGCGTCAGGAGATGCTGCTGGGCATCGGCGGGGTGCGGGCCCTGCGGGCCTACTGCCAGCTCACCGGCACCCCGGCGCCGGAGGTGTTCCACGCCAACGAGGGCCACGCCGGGTTCCAGGGCGTCGAGCGGATCCGCGAGCTCACCGAGTCCCACGGGCTGTCGTTCCCCGAGGCGCTGCAGGCGGTGCGCGCCGGCACGGTGTTCACCACGCACACCCCCGTGCCGGCCGGCATCGACCGCTTCCCGCGGGCGCTGATCGAGCGCTACTTCGCGGGCTTCGGCGTCCCCCTGGACCAGCTGATCCCGCTGGGCGCCGAGGAGGACCCGAGCAAGTTCAACATGGCGCACATGGGCCTGCGCCTGGGCCAGCGGGCCAACGGCGTCAGCCGGCTGCACGGGCACGTCAGCCGCTCGATGTTCCGGGGCCTGTGGTCGGGCTTCGACGAGGGCGACGTGCCGATCACCTCGATCACCAACGGCGTGCACGCCCCGACCTGGACGGCGCGCGAGCTGGTGGAGCTCGGCACGCAGACGACCGGCCAGGGCGACCCGGTCGAGGTCGAGGGCGAGGTGCACTTCGACGGCGTCGACCGCATTCCGTCCGGGGAGCTGTGGAGCACCCGGCGGCTGCTGCGCGGCCGGCTGGTCGACGAGGTGCGCCGCCGGCTGCGGGCGACCGCGCTCGCCCGCGGGGCCGCGGAGTCGGAGGTGGGCTGGACCGACAGCGCCTTCGACCCCGACGTCCTCACCATCGGCTTCGCGCGCCGGGTGCCCTCCTACAAGCGGCTGACCCTCATGCTGCGCGACCCCCAGCGGCTCAAGGCCCTGCTGCTCGACGACCAGCGGCCGATCCAGCTGGTCATCGCCGGCAAGAGCCACCCGGCCGACGACGGTGGCAAGCAGCTGATCCAGCAGATGGTGAAGTTCGCCGACGACCCGGAGATCCGGCACCGCATCGCGTTCCTCCCCGGCTACGACATCGGCATGGCCCGCTACCTCTACTGGGGCTGCGACGTCTGGCTGAACAACCCGCTGCGCCCCCTCGAGGCCTGCGGCACGTCCGGGATGAAGGCCGCCCTCAACGGCGGGCTGAACCTCTCCATCCGGGACGGCTGGTGGGACGAGTGGTTCGACGGCCAGAACGGCTGGGCCATCCCCACCGCCGACGGCGTCGCCGACCCCGACCGGCGGGACGAGATCGAGGCCCGGGCCATCTACGAGCTGCTCGGCAACCAGGTGCTGCCGCGCTTCTACGAGACCGACCGAGACGGCGTCCCCACCCGCTGGGTGGAGATGGTGCGGCACACGCTGCGCGAGACCGGCCCCAAGGTGCTGGCCACCCGCATGGTGCGCGACTACGTGCAGCAGCTGTACGTGCCCGCGGCCGGCTCCGCCCGCGTGATGGCCGAGAGCGGCTACGGCCCGGCCCGCACCGAGGCGAGCTGGCGGGCGCAGGTGTCGGAGAACTGGGGCACCGTCCGGGTCGCCCACGTCGAGGCCACCGGCGCCGGGGACACCCCCGAGATCGGGTCGACGCTGGCGCTGCGGGCGGAGGTCGAGCTGCCCGGCCTCACCCCCTCGGACGTGGAGGTGCAGGCGGCCTACGGCCGGGTCGACGACGCCGACGGGCTGCACGAGGTCACCACGCTGCCGATGCGGCACGAGCACACCGACGGCTCCCGGCACTGGTTCACCGCCACGCTGCCGCTCGAGCGCCCCGGGGCGTTCGGCTACACGGTGCGGGTCCTCCCGCACTCCGCGCACATGGCCGACCCGGCCGAGCTGGGACTGGTCACGACCGCCTGAGGAGGACCCCCGCAGGACCTCCCCGAGGCGACTCGAGGCACATCCGCCCCGCGGGTCGCACGAGCACCGGGAGCGTCGCGACGATCCGGCGTGGCGGCGTTCCCGGTCCGCCCCCGCGTGCCTGAGGTCATTAGGCTTGCGCCATGCCCGACCGCTGTGAAGTACTGCCCGGAGACTCCGTCGTCGCTCGACGGGGAGGCGGTCTGCTCTGGGTCGACGCGCCGGGGGCGCCCGCTCTCGTGGCCGCCCTCCACGCCTGCCTGGGGGTCTCCGGCCCCGGCGCCGAGCGCGTGCTGGGCGCCGTGGCCGGCCAGGTCGCCGCGCTCGGCGGCGGCTCGTCCTCCTTCGCCCTGGTCCTGGTCGACACCGCCGGCGGCACCGGCACCGGCGTGGCGCTGTGGTCCGGCAAGGGCCAGCCCGCGGTCGACGGCGTCCCCGTGTCGGGCTCGTCGGTCGACGGCTGCACCCTCGCCAGCGGCTTCCACCTCGGCCAGACGCTCTACGTCGGCCCCGGCCAGCCGGTCCCGTCGATGCCCCCGGGTGTGGCCTACGACCTGGTGGAGGGGACCGTCCCCGGCTCCGGCGCGATGCTGCAGCTGGCCGCGGTCGCCCACCCGTCGACGGCCGCCGTCCCGCAGTCGAGCCCCTCGCCGTTCTCCGCCGGCACCGACGCCGGCTTCGGCAGCGCCGGGGCGTCCACCGGCTCCTCCGGGTTCGGCGCCACCGCGGCCCCGTCCCGGCAGGACGACGAGGGCGGCGAGGCGACCGCCTTCTGGAAGCCCGAGCCGGCCGCGGCCCCGATCCTGCGGTTCGACGACGGCCTGGTCGTGACCGTCGACGAGGACCTCGTCCTCGGCCGCCGTCCCGACAACCACGAGCTGGTCACCGGCGGGTCGGCCCGTCCGGTGCCGATCGCCGACACCCAGAACGTGCTGTCCTCGGCGCACGCCGCCATCCAGCGCAACGGCCGCGAGGTGTCGCTGGTCGACCTCGGCTCGCTCAACGGCACGCACGTGGCCGGCCCCGAGGCGACCGAGTGGACCCAGCTCGAGCCCGGCGTCGCGCACCCGCTCTCCGACGGCGACCGCCTGCTGCTGGGTTGGACGGTCATCACCTTCGAGCAGCAGCCCGACTGAGTCACTGCGGTCCTCCGGACCGCACCACGGCCACGTGCCGTCCCCGACCGGCGTGGAGCCGCTGCGCGTGTCCCGGTCGGGGACCCTGCGGGCCCCGCGACCGGTCCACCGCGGCCACGTGCCGTCCCCCGACCGGCGTGGAGCCACTGCGCGTGTCCCGGTCGGGGACCCTGCGGGCCCCGCGACCGGTCCACCGCGGCCACGTGCCGTCCCCGAGCCCCGGGTCCCCGTGCGGATCCGGGGCTCTCGGCGTTCGGACTGTCCGCGGTCTTGCGGTCCTCTCCCCGCTCCTGCGCCCGTGCGCCACCGCAGGAGCGAGCGGGAGACCGCAACAGAGGCGCGGCGCGGGGACGCCCGCGCTCCTCGTGCGGTGCGGGTCCTGCAGGACCC